>CAYFTO010000046.1:0-16161 GCA_964346125.1 uncultured Paludibacter sp. | reverse complement strand
CAAGAAAATTAGAAATTGCAAAATTTGCTTATCCATACTGCGTAGATAAAAACAATTACTTTTTTGTAAATGAAGCATTTGGTTTTTCAAGTTCAAAAAGTTCTTTAGCTAAATTCATCAGCGAGCAGCAATAGAACAGATAGATAAAAGAAACAGACGAGCAATGCCGCTCGTCTGTTTTCACATATCAAATCACACAAATCAACTTTCATGTATTTTCTGATAAGCATCTATTAATCTATTAGTGATTTCTGCATTAGGTGCAAATTCATACAGCGACTCACAAGCCACCATTGCATCTACCACTATTCGATCGAATGGTAGTTCTGCTATCACATCTATATTTTTATGCTCCAAATAATCAACTATCATTTTGCTTATCTTTTCATTCAAATCATATTTATTGATGATTACACCCAAAGCAAGCTCAAAGTTTTTGACAATTTCTAAACTTCGTTTCAAATCGTGCATGCCCGAGAGTGTTGGCTCGGTTACAATTACCACATAATCAACACCTGTGATTGTGGACAAAACAGGACAACCTATTCCTGGTGGTCCATCTATAATTGTTGTTTTCAGATTATATTTTTTTGCTATACTTGTAGCTTCTTCTCGCACCATATCTACTAACTGTCCTGAATTTTCCTCACCTGGTGCCAAACGCCCAAACACCATTTTTCCATTCCTAAAATCACCTGAATAGAGACGGCTTCTATCTTCAGGCCTCATCGAAATAGCAGCCACAGGACAAACTCGTTCACACAACTGACAGCCATCACATCTTATTTCATTTATTCTAACTTCACCATCAATCAAATCAATTGCATCAAAACGGCAATAGTCAATACAAATTTCGCAATCGCTGCAAAGATCTCGGTCAATTACCGCTTTATACCCCGACACAAAAGTTCTCTCATGTTCTATTTTAGGTTCAAATAAAATATGCAAATTAGCCGCATCGACATCACAATCAGCCAAAAGAATATTTTTAGAAATAGTGGCAAATGCTGCACTCACCATACTTTTACCTGTTCCTCCTTTTCCACTAATTATTGCTATTTCCATACTGCTCCTTTATATTTTCAAATAATTGTAAAAAAACATCTCGCCATTCAACACTCTTATCCACTAGCAATTCACCTATCGAGTAGGTTTTTGCAATCTCTTTATCAAAAGGAATACGCATCAACAAGGGTATATTCTCACTCCTTAGATACTCATACACTTCATTATTTCCTAAGCCATCACGATTAACAATAACACCACACGCTTTATTCATAGTTCTCAATGTATCGACAGATTGCTTCAAATCACTCAAGCCAAAAGGGGTTGATTCTGTTACTAAAACTACAAAATCGGCCTTATTCACCGTTTGCACAAACGGACACGACGTTCCGGGTGGTGAATCAAACAGAGTAACATCAACACCCATTGCCATGTCAATAGCCTGCTGAATAGTAGGCACAGGCGAATGTGCTCCCACTTTCATTCGAGCTTCAAATAGATTAGCAGAATTTGAAATCTTATAATGTGTAATCTCGCCTAATAAATCTGGCTTTTCTGTTATAGCACCATCTTCACAAGCATATAAGCAAGCACCGCAACCATGGCACTCATCTTCAAGCACTTTGATATAGCTCTGCTCTTTTAAAAAGAAAATAGCATTGTAATTACAGTAATCAAAACAGCGCCCACAATAGGTACATTTATTCGTATCAATCACAGGCACCTGTTGAGTCACCTCATGGCTTCTCAACTTCTCGCCAGAAATAAACATCTTGCAGTTAGGCTCTTCTGCATCACAATCTACCAAATTAACCTCAAAATTTTCTTGCTTAAGAAGATAAAATAGATTAGTAGAAACAAGTGTTTTGCCTGTCCCACCTTTACCACTTGCTATAGCTATATTCATCATAGTTTTAGTGAGTGTGTTTTATCATAAAGATTAAAAATATCCCTGCTAAGATAAGAGAGAATTGAACTAAGGACTCTTTGAAAGTGGTTCTTTTATGCATTTCAGGTATCAACTCAGCTAAAGCAATGTATAAGAAACTTGCCGCTGAAAAAGCAAGAGCATAAGGTATCAACGAATTCAATGTCTGTAAAAAGTAATAAGCTAAAATCCCGGCCAAAATAGCTGTAGCTCCAGATAAGATATTGTATAAAATAGCCTTAGATTTAGACATTCCGCTTTTAAGTAAAACACCAAAATCTGCTAATTCTTGCGGTATTTCGTGAAAAACAACCGATATAGTTACAAAGAATCCCACCTCAGGCGAAGTAAGAAAAGCAGCAGCAATTACAACCCCATCGATGGCACTATGAAAGCCATCACCTATTAGAATCATTGGTGCTGCTGCATGCAAATGACGATCACAATCTACATCACTACAAGTACGCCAAAGAATTATTTTTTCCAAAACAAAGAAAAACAAAATACCTGCAAGCACAAAGCCCAAAACCTTATGCGTTTCCATCATCGACAAAGCATTAGGAAGCATACCCAAGAAGGCTGCACCTAAAAGAGTTCCACCAGCCAAATAAGCCAAAACTGTAGAAACCTTTCGAAGATGCGACTCTTTCAATAGCAATATCAAACCTGCTAACGAAACACTACCAACACTCCCTGCTAAAAGTGCGACAATGGTATATAATAGCGTTTTATCCATTTTTCATAAATTAATGCTTACAGTTTATATGACTTGTACCATCATGATTGCAGCAATTAGCTTCTAAATTTAATTTACCAGCAACAAAATCATTTACGATCTCTTCAGTTGAAGCTGAAGGTGCACCTACAAAAACATTTATATTAAAGTGATTAAACAATCTAATCGCCTTCTCACCTATTCCTCCGGCTATCACGTCCGTAACTCCATGTGAAGATATCCATTTGGGATAAACACCGGGCTTGTGCTCTGGCGGAGTTAAATTTTCAACCTCTACAATTTCACCTTGTGCTACACTTACTAAGGCGAAATACTCACAATGTCCAAAATGGGCACATAACACACCATTTTCCATCGGCAATGCAATTTTCACATTCATCATCGTATAGTTTTAAAATTCTTGAACTTTACATCCAACTCCACGACCTCTTCCTTGCGAGAAATCCCCCTTTCGACCAAAGCCTCTTTCATTTTCCATACAACTTCCATCACGCAATCTACGTTTTAGCCGTCGGTTCATTAGTCGATCTGTTTCAACATTTTCGGTAATCTGCTCTATTTCGACAAATCTACCCCTACTTCTTCCAGCCATAAGACCTTGCCCCATCTGACCAGTTTGATTAAATCTTGGCATAACTTTAAAGTTTTATTTTGACTTAATATTAAACGAGGATAGCACATAACATCATACTAGTCCAGAATATTCACCTCAATCTCATCTAAAAAAAATCTTATGAATAATTCGGCTTAGATTGGCTATTCAAGCTTTAGATTAAGTAATTTATTATTTTTTCAGTTGATTTATCACCTCTTCTACAGTTTGATTTGAGAGCTTTATACTCTTAATACTAAGATCTTCAAGCAAGGAAACAATTTTCTCACCAAATTCACCTGCATAAATGACTTTCACATTATTACTAGCTAAAAAGCGAACTGCCGCAGGGCCTGCTGCATCTTTGACTTTTTTAGCCTCATTTTCTATATATTTCACTTCATCAGTTTCAGTATCATAAATTGCAAAATAACTGCAACGCCCGAAACGTGAATCTACATTTGCCGACAATTCATTTGACTCGGCTGCAATTGCTACTTTCATATTTCATTAATTTTAAATTTGATTATTTTTATTTTTCTCTTCCTATTCTTCTTCGTCTACCTCCACATTGAGAGTGTAGCAAACTTAAATCGTCAGTTAACTGATGACATTTTCCACAACGATACCACTCTTTACCAAAATCTACATTTCCACCCTTTATTACAATCATTTTTCCTTCAACAAATGCTTTTGCAATAGTTTTGCGAGCCAAATTATAAATACGTGTTAAAGTTGGACGAGAAACACTCATTCTTTCAGCAGCCTCTTCTTGTGTCAACCCTTCATAATCAAGCAAACGAAGAGACTCATACTCATCATACTGAAGTACTAGTTCATCAAGCTCACTACGTGGTATACCAAAAGGCTTAAACCCTTGCATAATTGGTGGAGAAACTATTTTTCTATTTTGTTTAGGTCGTGCCATTCTATTATATTATTTCAAAATTACTCTACAAAGGTAAACAAAGTTTTGAACATATGTTCATTACATTGTATTTATTTTACATCTAAAAACAAAGTCACTTTGTAAAAACACAAGTGCCTGAATATTGAAATCTAATTAATTTAACACGAATATGTTTACATTTTCATAATTATATTCATACCTTTGTAGCATTTTATCCAAATACAGACTTAATTACTTGTAAAAACTTACAGATAACTCTATTTACAATCATATAAAATTAGTATGAAAAAATTTCAAATAAAAGTCCTCAATGAAATTTCAGACAAAGGATTACAAAGATTAGGTACTAACTACGAAATAAATAACAACTTAGACGATGTGCAAGGAATAATTGTACGAAGTGCCAGCATGCACGAAATTGAAATTCCTAATACATTACACGCAATAGCTCGAGCAGGAGCAGGGGTTAATAATATACCTATTGACAAATGTTCTGATAAAGGAATCATGGTATTCAATACACCAGGTGCTAACGCAAATGCTGTAAAGGAATTAGCAATCACATCCCTACTTATTTCATCACGAAAAATAATTGATGGTATTAATTGGGTTGACAATTTACATTCGGACGATATAGCAAAAACCGTGGAATCGGGTAAAGCCCAATTTGCTGGTCCCGAATTACAGGGAAAGACTTTGGGTGTAATAGGTCTTGGAGCAATTGGCGTAATGGTAGCAAACACTGCCGTTCATTTAGACATGGAAGTATTGGGTTATGATCCATTTATTTCAGTTGAAGCTGCTTGGACCTTATCTCGAAGTATAAAAAAAGCAGATGATTTAGACTCTCTTTTAGCTCAATGCGACTATATATCTTTGCATATACCATTGTTAGATTCTACTAAAAACTTCATTAATAAAGAAACCATTCAAAAGATGAAAGATGGTATTCGTATTATCAATCTTTCACGCGGGGAATTAGCTGATAACGAAGCCATCATTGAGGGTTTAAAAACAGGCAAAATAAGCAACTACGTTAGCGACTTCCCTAATGATGAGCTGCTGGGAATAAAAGGCGTTATCCAAATACCTCATTTAGGAGCATCTACACCCGAAAGTGAAGAAAATTGCGCTATAATGGCTGTGAAAGAGCTAAAAGACTTTTTGGAAAATGGAAATATAAAAAACTCCGTTAATTACCCTTCATGTGATATGGGTAAAATGATGAACACAAATCGCATTACAGTGGCACATCATAATATCCCTAAGATGCTAAACAAGATCTCCAATATTTTAGCCGATGCCGGAATCAACATAAGCAATATGATTAATAAAAGCCATGGCAACTATGCTTATACAATGATTGATGTAGAGACTGAAATTAACAATGAACAAGTAAACGCTATAAAAAACATTGATGGTGTATTAAAGGTAAGAGTTCTAAGTTAATCAAGTGTGTATTCAGCAATGTTTACTTTTGTAACTACTTAGCCTCTAACCCCAAAAGGGGGAGTTGTTGTGCATAAATTAAAATTAATGCCGTTTTTAAGACTCCATTGGTACAACTCTTTATAGTTAATAGTATTTATGACGAGTTGAGAATAATCTAATAGTCAATACAGACTACTTTAGAATGGCTGAGTAGTCTCCTATTTTTTTAAGCTTCAAATCAATTTAGCCTTCATTCTTTCAGTGACCTCTAAATTACTTATTAAGACTTTTAAAGCTTTATAATTAGATTTTATCCAAATAAACTATTATTTTTGCACTTTATAAATATCATTATCAATAAAAACTATTATTCTATGAAAAAGATTCTTAGCATTATGCTTATAGCTGTTCTTGCTTTGACTGCATGCAACACGCCACAAGGGTCAAGTAAAGCTTTGAAAGGTAAAATTCAACCCATCGAAACTAAAATTCCTAAGCGACCAGCCGGTCAAGAACATGTTGTAGGTTTAACTACACCTAAAATGGATGTTGTTCGTGTAGGATTTATCGGCTTAGGTATGCGCGGCCCTGGTGCTGTTCAACGTTTCACCCATATTCCTGGTGTTGAAATTAATGCTCTTTGCGATTTACACGCCGACAGAGTAGAAAGAACACAAAAGATACTTGAAAATGCAAACTTTCCAAAAGCTGCTGAATATTCAGGTGAAGACGGATGGAAAGAACTTTGCGAACGTGACGACATTGACTTAGTATATATCGTTACTGACTGGAAAAACCACGCGCCTATGGCTGCATACGCTATGGAACAAGGTAAGCACGTAGCTGTCGAAGTACCCGGTGCTATGACAATGGATGAGATTTGGAATTTAATCAACATTTCTGAGCGCACTCGTAAACACTGCATGATGTTAGAAAACTGTGTTTATGACTACTTCGAACTTACTACGCTTAACATGGTTCAACAAGGTGTATTTGGCGAAGTTCTTTATGCTGATGGTGCTTACATCCATCAATTAGAAGATTTCTGGAATGCATACGAAGGCGATTGGCGTTTGCAATACAACATGGAGTTCAGAGGTGACGTATATGCTACTCACGGCATGGGTCCAGCTTGTCAAGCTTTAGATATCCACAGAGGTGATAAAATGAATTACTTAGTTGCAATGGATAGCAAACCTGTAAGTATCCCTGCATTTATGGAAAAAAACGGTAGAGACGCTACTGGTTTCCAAAATGGCCAACAAACTGTTACTTTAATTAAAACAGAAAAAGGAAAAACTATCCAAATTCACCACGACGTTGCTACTCCAAGACCATACTCAAGAATGTATAATGTAGCAGGGACTAAAGGTTATGCTTCTAAATATCCAGTGCAAAACTACGCTCTTCAAGGTGATGCTATTGACTCATCAGTTACTCCTAACCACGAAAACCTAAATGCACATAGCTGGGTTTCAAGAGAAGTTAGAGAGAGCTTGATGGCTAAATACAAACACCCAATTCACCAAGAATTGGAAGAGAAAGCAAAACAAGTAGGTGGACACGGTGGTATGGACTTTATCATGGACTATCGCTTAGTATATTGCTTGCAAAATGGCCTTCCATTGGATATGGACGTGTATGACTTAGCTGAGTGGAGCTGTTTAGCTGAACTATCTCGCATTTCACTAGAAAACAACTCAGCACCAGTAGCTATACCTGACTTTACAAGAGGATATTGGGATATTGAAAAAGGTTTCAGACATAAATTTGCTAACTAAATCAGTTTAGTTATATAATATAATATTAATATAAGCCCCACAGATTGTTTGATTTGGGGGGCTTTTTTATAAAACAGATCAACTATCAAATGAAAAAATTACTTCTCTTTATTAGCTTGTTTTTCTTCATAAGTTCACAAGCTGCAGACATCACAATCATTCCACAACCACAGTCGCTAATTCAAAACAAAGAAAATTTTGAAATAAATAGCAATACGAGTATCAAACTAATCAATGC
This sequence comes from uncultured Paludibacter sp., assembly GCA_964346125.1. GTDB lineage: Bacteria > Bacteroidota > Bacteroidia > Bacteroidales > Paludibacteraceae > UPXZ01. The sequence continues at coordinate 8,540 of CAYFTO010000046.1, read as the reverse complement.
AAAAGAGGCCGATATTGAACCTTTGATTTCAATACTCCGTAGCGCAACGGGTTACAAATTACCCATTAGCAACAGAAGTGGCAAAAACACCATCACATTCCAAATTGATAGAAGACTTAAACTTCCTTCAAACGAGGCTTATACGCTTGACGTTACCAATGGCAAAATCATTGCAAAAGGAAAATCAAAAGCAGGACTTTTTTATGCAAGTCAAAGTTTGAGACAACTACTGCCAGCTGTAATTGAAGATGGGCAAAAAGTAGAAAACGGAAACTGGCAAATACCAGGACTAAGAATAGAAGATTATCCTCGATACGAATGGCGCGGATACATGAAAGATGTAAGTCGTACGTTTTACGGCGTAGATGTAGTGAAAAAGTACTTAGACGTAATGGCTTTGTACAAGTTAAATACATTTCATTGGCACTTGACAGACGACCAAGGCTGGCGCATCGAGATTAAGAAATATCCAAAACTTACTTCGGAGCAAGCTACTATTTTTCATCACAGCGAAAACCAACCCACAAAAAGGAGTGGATTCTACACACAAGAAGAGATTAAAGAAGTGGTTGCCTATGCAAAAGCTCTCAACATCACGATAGTACCTGAAATAGACGTACCTGGGCACTCATGGCCTACAATTTTAGTTTACCCCGAACTTGGTGTAAATAAAAACAGCTATCCTTTCCATATTTTTCCTTTTGTCTCTTCATGGGGCTATTGGGGCAACCAGTTTACACCCAACACTCTTGACCCAACGAAAGAGGAGGTTTACACATTTCTTAAAGATGTTTTTACAGAAATAGCCGAGCTGTTTCCTGGGGAATATATCCACTTTGGTGGCGATGAAGTTCGTCATATATTATGGGAAAAGGAGCCACACGTTCTTGAGTTTATGAAAGCGAATAAGATAGACAACGTAAAAAAATTACAAAGCTATTTTGTGCATCGTGTTTCTGAAATAATCAACGATTTAGGAAAAAGTCCAATTGGCTGGAACGATATTTTGGCAGATGATGAAAACTTATCAAAAAACACTGCCATTATGAGTTGGTTAGGCGCTGCAAGTATAAAAGATGCAACAAGCAACGGATTCAAAGCCGTAGCTACCCCCTCCTCCCACATCTATTTTGATATTACTCAAGCAAACAGAAACGACGGTACGCCAAGCGATTTAGCTTATGGACACATCAACTCCTTGGATAGAATTTATGCATACGATCCATCAAGCGGACTAAGCAAAGATGAGGAAAAATTGGTACTGGGCGTTCAGGCTAATATGTGGACGGCATTGACGCAAGATTTGAAAGATATGAATATTCATGTATTCCCCCGACTTTTAGCCTTAGCTGAAATTGCTTGGACACAACTCGATAATAAAGATTTTGATAGTTTCATGACTCGCTTAGAAGGTGAGCAAAAACGATTAGATGCATTAAAGATGGATTATTATAAACCTGGTGGCTATATTGCTGGCACTTGGAGCTCAAAAGATATCCAAGAAACTTACAGCACTATCCAATTTGATGTTACATCAAAAGTCTATACAAACGGAAAAGCAGTTGCAGGTTTTTTCTTCACAAAAGGAAGTAATTATTTAGAAATTGATGGCGTGAAACTTCTGGAAAATGGCAAAGTTATATCTGAAGACAGTCATCATGCCTTAGCTGATGCATTTAGAGGAACAAACAAAGTGAAGCCTTTTTACTATAATTTGGAAGTGAGCAGCTACAATCCAAATGCAAACTACAGCATTGAAGCACAAGTAAGAGGAGCTGGAGGCACTGATTCAGAAGGTAATTTCACGTTCAACTTATTACCTGAAAATGATTTCTCGATTGTAGAACCATAATGTTTCTACTCTAAGCATAAGTAACAAATAAAATCCCCGATTGAATTTGATTCAATCGGGGATTTTTTATGTAATCATCTACCTATTATTTGAAGTTTACTTTCTCTTTAACTTTTTCCAAAGGTAGCTTTTGGGTACAGAAGAACCAGTCATAGCAAGTTCTATCCTCGTCATTGGCTTGCATACGCTCTTCAGCTACACCGCATGAACCTGCTGTAGGAACGATTACCTCGTCACCTGGGCGCCAGTCAGCAGGAAGTGCAACTCCGAATGCATCAGCAGTTTGCAATCCAATAAGTACGCGCTCAATCTCGTCAAAGTTACGTCCTAATGATAGTGGGTAATAAATAATAGTACGAATTACATCTTCTGGGTCAATAAAGAAAACCGCGCGAACACCTTGTGTTGTTGCTTCTCCAGGATGAATCATACCGTATTTATTAGCTACATTCATTGAGATATCGTCAATCAATGGGAATTTAACTTCTACATTTTTCATTCCTTTGTATTCAATTTTCTCTTTGATAGTTCTTAACCAAGCGATATGGCTATATAGTCCATCAACTGAAAGACCTACCAACTGACAGTTTAGAGCTTCAAATTTATCTTGCATTGTAGCAAAAGTCATAAATTCTGAAGTACACACTGGTGTAAAGTCAGCAGGGTGACTGAATAAAATTTTCCATTTTCCAGCATAGTCTGATGGGAAATTGATATCTCCTTGCGTTGTTTTTGCAGTAAAGGAAGGAGCTTTGTCTCCAATTTTTGGCATGTTAATTACCTCTAAATTTGCATCCATGTTTTTGTTGTATTAATTAATTAATAATTGTGTATGTATTTTGTGTTACAAAGTTAAGCTATTTTCGAAAGAGAAAATAACTATATTCTATATGTGTTTATAGACCATTTCTATATAACAACGATTTCAATGCTTTTTTATACATGTTAAAATTTTCAAGTATATTGTATGTGTCAAAGTTTCGAATACCAAATGTAGTGAAAACATCTCAATTTAACAAATAATTTTTAGTTATTTGTTTTTTCTTTATTTTTGCAAGAAGAACAAAATAAGCAAGAATAATGAATATATCAATAAGTGCAAAAATCAGTGCAGTTTGTCCTCAGTTTACTTTGGCGGCTATTCAGTGTACAGTAAAAAACTCTAAGCATCAAGCTGAACTATGGGATGAGATTGAAGAATTCTCAACTGAATTTCGTGCCAAATATAAAATTTCAGATATAAATAAACTTCCCAACTTAAGCGAGACAAGAGCGGTTTATAAAGCGCTTGGAAAAGAACCCAATCGCTATCGTCCTTCAGGCGAAGCACTACTACGCCGCATAAGCAAAGGCATGTCGCTGTATCAAATTGACACATTGGTTGATTTAATCAATCTCATTTCGATGCGCTATAGATATTCTATAGGTGGCTTTGATGCCGATAAAATTAAAGGAGACTTACTACTTGGTGTTGGTGAAAAAGATGAAAAATTTGAAGCTATAGGACGCGGATTGCTTAATATTGAGAACATGCCCGTTTATCGTGATGCCATTGGCGGCATTGGGACACCATCCAGCGATGAAGAGCGAACCAAAATAACGGACAACACAAGCAATCTTTTGCTTATTATAAATGGATATTCAGGGAAAGATGGCTTAGCTGAAACCATTGATTATAGCCTTAAGTTATTAAAAAAATATGCTGAAGCTGATAATTTTAAGATAAGATTGATCGATAAGGATAGTAAGAGAGGATACTCAGCATAAGTGCGCCAACTTCTCAAGCCCAAAAAGGAAAAGTCCTAAGAGAAAATTGGGGAGGAAAACTAATAGTTTTTTATAAGGTTCAGAAATTTCAGCTATCAATTCTCTTATATAAATTAAGAGAATGATAGTGAATTTCTTTTTCTTTTTAAATCCAGATTTGGAATATAGAGGTTTTAATACTCAAATCGACCAAACTCGCTCTCTATTACAAGTTCTTTTTTGTCACTCGCTTCGCAATAGCCAACGATTTGGGCATCTATATTAAATGATTTTGATATATCAATAATTTCTTGTGCGTATTCTTTTGGAAGATAAACCTCTAAACGATGCCCCATATTAAACACCTTGTACATCTCTTTCCACTCAGTACCCGACTGTTCATGAATAATTTGAAAAAGGGGAGGCACTGGAAATAGATTATTTTTAATTACTTTCAACTTGTCAATAAAGTGAAGAATTTTCGTTTGAGCTCCACCACTACAATGCACCATACCATGAATATGGGAGCGATGTTTCTCTAATATTTTTTTCACTACAGGAGCATAAGTACGCGTGGGTGAAAGAACCAATTTACCAGCATCAACACCCAGACCTTCAATTTGATCAGTTAGTTTATAATTTCCTGAATAAGCTAAATCACTTGGAATTTCATCATCATAACTCTCTGGATATTTTTCAGCTAAATAGTTGGCAAATACATCGTGGCGAGCAGAGGTCAAACCGTTACTTCCCATTCCGCCGTTATACTCTTTTTCATAAGTAGCTTGTCCCGAAGAGGATAATCCAACAATCACATCACCTGCTTGAATATTAGCATTATCAATTACATCCGAACGTTTCATGCGACAAGCAACAGTGCTATCTACGATGATAGTGCGTACCAAATCTCCCACATCTGCCGTTTCACCGCCTGTTTCATAAACATTCACACCCATCTCTCGTAGCTCTTCCACCAATTCATTCGTGCCTTTAATAATGGCTGAAATCACTTCACCTGGAATCTTATTACGGTTTCGCCCAATAGTAGAAGAAAGCAATATTCTATCCGTTGCACCAACACAAATCAAATCATCAATATTCATTATTAATGCATCCTGTGCAATTCCTTTCCAAACCGACAAATCGCCAGTCTCTTTCCAATACATATAAGCTAAAGATGATTTAGTACCTGCACCATCAGCGTGCATTATGTTGCAATACTCCTCATCTCCCCCTAAATAATCGGGAATTATTTTACAAAAAGCTTGTGGGTAAAGTCCTTTGTCTATCTTTTTTATAGCGTTATGAACATCCTCTTTCGAGGCTGAAACTCCTCGTAAATCGTAACGATCGCTTGATTTCTTTTGATTTTCTGCCATAGCTCCAAAGTATGGATTTTATTAATCTTAATAAATACTCTTTTCTAAGCCGCATGTGTAAAAACAACTTCCATACACAAGCGACTAAAACAATTTAAGATACAAAGATACAAAAAACAAAGTAAATTTAGTTTTTATTTTTACTTAAGTGCATTATATAAACTTATTACTCACTATCTACCACTCTCTTTGATCTTCTTTTTAATCATTGCATTGAAACTTTTAGCTTCTAAAAGCTGCTCTAAGGTCAAGTGCATACGGTAACACCAAAAGTTTCGTGGATCTGCTGGCACGTTGATACGCTCAGCATGTGGATTTTCATTTCGCAGTTTTTTATCCATTGATAGCCAATCTTGCCAAGGAAGAATAACTAACATAGCATCTGATTGTAAATGCTGATCGATTATTTGCTCCGCAATATCTACAGTACACTCTTTGGGTGCAGGTCCATGTTTTCCCAAAGCACGATTAAAAAATCGCTGCGTAAGTTGTTCATCCTCTTCCCACCAAGCACGGATTGGATTCATATCGTGCGTAGATGTAGTGCAAACCGACAAGTAGGGTGCATCAGAAGGCATAGCAAATTCGATATTCATCTTTTTAGGCATTCGTTGAATCTCTAAAGTTAGCAGCTCCAATTCATGCATCACTTCAGGCACACTTTCTGGTACCATACCCAAATCTTCGCCACAAACCAGCATATTGGTAGCCGATATGATGGCTGGAAGTTTTTTCATGGCCTCATTTTTCCAAAAAGTATTATGACGCTTGTAAAAATACTCGTTATATATTGCGTCCAAAGCGCGTCGTGTATCTTCATCCAAGTCTCGGAATCCTATAGAAGATTGCATCGAGATACGCGGATGGAAAAGAGTCTCATCATTTTTATCGCGAACAAATAAAACTTCACTATGTAGTGCGTATAATCCGTCACGGATCTTGAGTTCCTTTTTTGTAAAATTGTAGCCTAAACTTGCAAAATGCGCTTCGATCTTCTTTTGTGTATCGAACTCTTTCTTAAATTCAAAACTTTGCCAACCTGATATATTCAAATATTCACGCATGACATCATCGGCATATTCATTAAAAATAGCTCGAACAACGTGCTCTTTTAAATAAGGTTTTAAAAATCGCTCTTCGTCCCAATGCAAGGCACGCTGTGACAAATCGGAAACTGAAAAGCCCAAAGCTGGACTGAAAGTGCCTGTCATTGCCCACACATCATTGCCTGGTATTTCCCATATTCGAAAAAAACCTAATATATGATCTATGCGATAAGCATCAAAGTACTCAACAAACTTCCGGAAACGTTTTTTCCACCATTGATAATCATCTTTGGCCATTTCATCCCAATTGTATGTAGGGAAACCCCAGTTTTGTCCCGTAACAGAGAAATCATCGGGTGGCGCTCCTGCTTGCATGTGGGTGTTGAAAAGTTGAGGTTCAACCCAGGCATCCACGCTACGAGGACTCACACCGATTGGCACATCACTTTTAAGCGCCACTTTATACTTATGTGCATAATCCCGCACCTCTATAAGCTGCTCATGAAGATGATATTGCAAGAAATAATAAAATGAAATTTCAGAATAGCAGGGAGAATCCTCGGAAGCTAACTCGTCAATTTTCTCCTTTTCATATACGCTGTGCTCACTCCATTTTCCAAATTCTGGTGTTCCATTTTTATCTCGCAAGTAGGAGAAAACAGCATAAGGCAGCAACCATTCTTGATTGTCAGTAAAAAACTTTTTGAACTTGCTTGATTCTAATAAGCTCTTTCCATCTTGCTCGAAAATAAGTTTAAAGAACTTCCATTTCTCATTCAATACATTTTGATAATCAGAAAAACTGTTTTTATTCAGTTTCTTTTTCATTCTATCAAAATAGATCATCTCTTTTTTATCTTCTAACTCTCCCATCGCCTCCAATCGAAGATAAATGGGATGTAAAGCATAAACAGAAACAGCATTATATGGGTAAGAATCATAATTTGAATGATACAATATGGTATCATTAATGGGTAAAATCTGAATAAAATGCTGCCCGGTAAGGTAAGCCCAATCAACCATTTTCTTCAAATCCATAAAATCTCCCGTACCAAAACTCTCTTCGCTACGAAGCGAAAAAACAGGTATTGCAAGCCCTGCTGTTTTCCAAGAAGTTACCGTTCTGCGATAGTGTTCATCGGTTTGAATTGTCAATTCATCATTAGCTACTTGCTCAATAATACGATTTTCACCCCCACTCCACTCTATCACTTCATCTGTTTTGCTATCAATTAGCAAGTATTTATATTCAATAGGGAATTGAATTTCTTTGCTGTTCAAAGCCACCGTCCAAAAAGGAAATTCAGATTCGTTAAGTCTTATTTTTTTCGAAACATCCCAATCACCTAAAGCCTGCTGATTACCAATAATCGCTATATGGCGATTGGGTTCGACTTGCGGATTGCGTAAACGAATGATCAAATTTGCATCTGCGTCGAAAGATTTTTGTTTAATTTCAGATCGTTTAAAAAAGACATCGCTAAATGCAATTGTTTCAAAAGGTGAGTCGCCATTTCTTTTTCTCCAAGTATCCACCACATGAATTTGATCTTCTGCTTTTGGCAAATCCAAGACTCTATAAGCTCCAAATTCTTCTATACAAACTTGATTTTCACATTTTACAAAATATTTATATTCAACAACCTCACTATTTTGCACATTGTATAAAGCCTCCCATTTGGCTTCAGCCACGCATTTCATCGAAATTTCAAACAGTTCATTATTGGGTTCACGTATGAAAAGAAAAACCTCTTGCCCCCATTCAGCTTGGTGATTTACAGTAAACTTAATTTTCATAGATGTCAATTTATATATTTTAATTTAAGCTTTTGAGAAAAGCGTATCAATAATAATAATTCAAATATATCTCATTCAAAAACAGATAGAAAGTGAATCAATGCTACAAGCGATTAAAAAGGCTTCAAACGTTTGCGGAGTTCCAAACAAAAAAAAGAGTAACCAACAGATTGATTACTCTTTTAATAGAGGTACTTGGCGGATTCGAACCGCCGTAAACGGTTTTGCAGACCGGCGCCTAGCCACTCGGCCAAAGTACCATTCTCTTTTGCGAGTACAAAGGTAATACATTTTTCATTGACAATCAAAATTAAAATTAAAATTATTTCGGGTTGAAGCTTAAAGTTGAAAGTTTGTATAGAGCAAAGAGCAAAGAGTTGTGATTCAATGGTAATTCAGTAGATATTCGATTGATATTCGATTGAGGTGTTGCAATATCCTAAACTACGCAAGATATATTTTGAAATTTGGAATCTTGAAATAATCTGACACACGACCGTGCGTCCATACTAGCTGATTGCTTATCGCTTATTGCATTATATTAGTGCCGCCCTACGGGCGGAAGCTCTACCTAGCTCTTATACCGCAAGATAAATCATGCAGTTAATCGAATGTTGTCCTACGGACAAAGAGATGCAAAGAACAAAAATCTTGAAACCTGAAATTTTGAATCCCCTCCGATAAGTTCATTTTTGTAAAATTACCGAAAAACTGATACGG
>CAYFTO010000045.1:0-16288 GCA_964346125.1 uncultured Paludibacter sp. | reverse complement strand
GATAATACTTCAAAGATACTAAATTGTACTTTACACACTTTTGGGGACAGTATCTATATTATTAGTCTATTACGTAAAAAAACATTATCCAGACGATTTAGATTGCTCATAGAAACTTTAATTGCCTCTAAAAACAAAAAAGGTGCAATCTTTTGAATTGCACCTTTGTATTAAGAATCGAATCTTTTATTTTTTATGACTGAGAGTCAATCAAATTAATTTTTTTCTCAATCAAACTAACTTCTTCTTTCAAAGCCTCAATTTTTCTTTCCATCTCTTGCAATACACCGCTACCTTTTTTAGAAGATATACTCAAGAAGCCCATATTGTTTTCATAAGTAGCAATCTCGGTAATCAGGTGGTCGTAGGCTCGTTTCAGCTTATCACGCTCACGATAAATCCTATTATCTGTTCTCCCTTTCATTTCAGAGATATTGCTTTTGAAACTTTCTAAGCGACGTTGTGAAACATCTACATTCAGTTTATCAAACTGCTCATCCAATGCTGTGCGGTATTTTTTATAGAGCTTATCTTTATCTTTGAAAGGAACATGCCCAATAGCGTTCCATTCAGCAGCTAAAGAACGCAATGCAGCTAATGATTCAGAAGTATTTTCGGTTTTTTCAAACTTGGCTATTTTATCAATAACTTCAAGCTTTAACTCCATATTTTTCTGTTCTTCTTCGCTTTTGCCTGAATCATTCTTACTTTTTTGATCAAAGAAATAGTCGCAAGCAGAGATAAATCGCTTCCATATATCATCAGAGTGTTTCTTTTGAACAGGACCGATTGTTTTCCACTCTTTTTGAATTTTTACAAATTCTTGAGTTGTACGTCTCCAATCTGTACTCTCTTTCATCGCTTCTGCTTTTTCACACAACTCTATCTTTTTACTTAGGTTATCGGATAGTGTGTTTTTTACAGATTTATTAAAATCAGCTTTTGCCGAGAAAAATTTATCGCATGCTGCACGATATCTTTCAAAAATGGTTTGATTGTGTTTTCGTGGAACAAAACCAATCAAGCGCCAATCTTCTTGTAGAGCCAAAATCTCTTTTGTAGCGTTGCTCCAATCTGCGTAGCTGCTTAAGCCACTTGTATCAAAGTTTTCGATTTTTTCACACAGCTCCTCTTTCTTCTCCAAATTTGCCTTTTCAATCTCTCTTACTTTTTCGAAGTATTCTTGGTGCTTTTTATTGATTACAGTAGAAGCTTGTTTGAATTTTGACCAAATCTCTTCGCGTAACTCACGAGATACTGGTCCTAATTCGCGCCACTCTTCATGTAATTTTTGCAATTGGCGGAAAGCACTGATAACGTCTTTCTCTTCGTCCAAGCCCTCAGCTATTTCAATAAGCTTATTTTTCGCCTCTAAATTTTTCTTGAAATCATACTCGCGAAGCTCATTATTTATTTTAATCAAGTCCCAAAATGCCTCTTGTTGTAGATTGTAATCACGCCAAAGTGTAGTATTTTCAGATGCAGGAACAGAACCTATTTCCTTCCACTCTTGTTGCAAATCTCTAAAGACATTTACATTGGCTGAAACATCTTCCTTAGTATTAACCAAGGCTTTGATTTTTTCAATAATTTGCTTTTTCTTCTCCAGATTATCTTGTTGCTCTTTTTCTAATTGAGCAGTAAAATTGGCTCTTTTCTGCTTATAAGCTGCATACAACTCCTTAAATTCAACTTCAAGGATAGGCTCAGAGCTCTCAAACTCATTTTCATCCCCTCCCTCATTCAAAAATTCTAAACGCTCAGTTTCAGCCTCTTCTCGCGAAAGTCGGTAGAAGTTTTGTTTAATACTTTCAACATCTTCTCTAATTTTATCTAAACTTTCGTGTAACAATGACTTTAAAAGTTCGATAAGTTCCGTTTTCGATAAATTGTTGATTTCAATTTTTTCTGTTTCAGCTTCTGTTGTAAGCTCTTCTGCTGATTCACCTTCTTGACTATCTTGCGCCTTTTCGTCAGCCTTAGTCTCATTAGGTGTTTCACTTTCAACAGCTGTTTCTTCAACTTCTGCTGTTTCAGAGTCAACTTCAGTTACAACAAGCTCTTTAGGCTGTTCAACTTGCTCTACTTGCTTATCTTCAAGCTGCTCTACTTCCTGATTAACAGTCTCTTGATTAGCAGTTTGATCTTCATTCAATTTGTCTTTTTCCAAAGAAGGGTCTTGTGCGTTCATAATTTCATTCATTTTGTTTGCCTGGTTTTTATTTAAGGCAAAATAACATTATCACATAATCTTACAAAAATAATCTATTTTTTTCAAATAAAGCATAGATATGTATTTATTATTCTTTTTCTACTACATTACGATGCGTAATATACGCATTTGCTTGTTGTGAAGGATTAATTTGTATGTCATTTATCATCACATGAGCCGGACGCGTCACAATAAATTCGAAAGCATCAGCTATGTCTTCTGCTACAAGAGGTGAAATTCCTTGATAAACATTTTTTGCTTTATTCTTATCTCCATGATAGCGAACTATGGAAAACTCCGTTTCTGCCATTCCTGGCGAAATTGAGCTAACACGGATACCGTGTTTTACTAAGTCAATTCGCATACCTTTTGTAATTGCATTCACAGCGTGCTTTGAACCGCAATATACATGTCCTCCTGGATATACTTCTATACCTGCAATAGATGATATATTGATAATATGACCTGATTTTTGCTCAATCATTAATGGAGTAATTAGCTTTGACATATAAAGCAAGCCTTTGACATTGGTATCAATCATTCGTTCAAAATCATCCAATAAGCTTTCATCGAATGGAGATGCCCCAGCAGCTAAACCAGCATTGTTAACGAGCAAATCAATTTTTTTCATAGGATTGGGAAGCGATTCAATAGCCATTTGACATGCTTGCTTATCTCTTACATCAAAATTTAATGCGATAACCTCTACCGAATATTCTTTTTCAATCTCTTTTGTTAAATCCTCAAGGCGCTCTTTTCGTCGACCTGTAATGATCAGATTGTACCCCAACTTGGCTGACCGTAGAGCTATAGCTCGTCCAAATCCTGCTGTAGCTCCAGTTATTAGTGCTATTTTCATCTATCTATTTTTTATAAATTTAGTTTTTTAGGTCATGCCCCATTTTAGTCTTCTTCGTCTCCATATAAAACTGATTATATTCGTTTGGACACACTTCTATTGAAACATTTTCAGCTATTGATAAGCCATAAGCCTCTAAACCAATACGTTTTTGAGGGTTATTAGTCATCAGTTTCATTTTCGTAACACCTAAATCACGCAATATAGACGCACCTACACCATAATCGCGTTCATCTGCCTTAAAACCAAGATGCAAATTAGCATCAACGGTGTCCATTCCTTCCTCCTGCAAACGATAAGCCTCGATTTTATTCATCAATCCAATTCCACGCCCTTCCTGATTCATATAAATCAAGACGCCTTTACCCTCTTTCTCAATCATTTCCAACGCCTTATGAAGCTGTTCGCCACACTCACAGCGTTTTGATCCAAAAATATCACCAGTAACGCACGAAGAGTGAACTCGAACCAAAATTGGCTCGTTATCTTCCCATTCTCCTTTAAATATCGCTACATGCTCCATGCCGTTTGACAATTGTTTATAAGGAATAAGTTTAAAATGTCCATAAGCAGTAGGCATATCTACAACAGAACCAGCCTCAATTAATGTCTCCGTTTTAATTCGATAAGCAATTAAATCTTCTATCGATATAATCCGAATACCAAATTCTTTGGAAATTTTCATTAAGTCTGGTAAACGAGCCATGCTACCATCTTCGTTCATTATTTCTATCAATGCACTGGCTGGGTACAAACCTGCTAAACGCGCTAAATCAACTCCAGCTTCTGTGTGTCCTGCACGTCGTAATACCCCACGATTTTTAGCTTGTAATGGAAATATATGACCAGGACGACCAAAGGTTTCAGGTGTAGCACTTGGGTCTGTTAAAGCTAAAAGTGTTGCTGCTCTATCGGCTGTAGAAACACCAGTGGTGCAGCCCTCAATCTTATCGATACTTACAGTAAATGGCGTTGAGTGAATCGACGTATTGACTGGAGTTTGCATTTCTAAATCTAACTCTTTACAGCGATCTTCGGTAAGTGTAGCGCATAAAATTCCGCGTCCATGTTTCAACATGAAGTTTACCATGTCAGCAGTAATCTTTTCAGCAGCACAGATAAAATCGCCTTCATTTTCACGATCTTCATCATCTACAACAATTACAAATTTCCCGTTACGGATATCTTCTATAGCATCCTCTATTCGATCTAATTTATTATTCATAGCTATTCGTTGTTTAATTTAAGCCTTCGTTGTTTTTGATTTCACAAATAATAATTTCAGCTTATTTTTTATAAGTATGGTATTTTCTTTAATTTTTTCAAATATCTTTTGATAGCCCTCTATGCGGAATAAACTGGCATCAGTTACTGCTTTCCAAGTTAAGAATAAACCCAACGGAAATAGTAATGCTGAACTCATCCACATACCTTGATAAGCCTCCCAAACGCCTTCGCGTGCAAGTTTGTAGCCTGTAGTATCAATCATATAATACACAATAAATAGGATTACAGATACTACAATAGGGAAACCAATTCCTCCCTTTCGAATGATTGCGCCTAAAGGAGCTCCAATAAAAAAGAAGATTAGACAGGCAAATGAGAGCGTAAATTTGCGATGTAATTCACTTTGATGGCGACGAACCTCTAAAGAAGGATTTGTCAACATTATTTTATTGTATTCTACCTGATTACTTACATCAGTAGCATTGCGCTTAGCAGTTCCAACGGCAGCCTCCATCTGTTCTTTTGTAAGTGAGCGAAACAGGGAATCATAATCTAAATAACGCTTTGAGCTTGCTTCAAGTTTAGCATTTTCTATTTTATCTTCTTCCGAATCATCTTCTCCTACCACACCAACAACATCTTCTGCAGGATAAATTTCTTTCTGAATAATTAAGTTTTGCTCCATTTCGTCTTCCACCATTTCCAGCTGTTCCCTTTCTTCCGTCTTAGTTTTAAAAGCTCGCTGAACAATAGGGAACTGGGTATTTATCATCTCTCTACCTTGTTCTGCACTTCTTTCCGCAACAACAACACTCACAGAATCGATTGTCTCCTTCAACTGTTTGATATTCTTACTGATATTGTGATCTTTTAAGATAGATTCATCGTAACGATTAAATTCAGAATCGAAATCCATAACCATCACCTTTTCACCAAACACTTCTCGACGATATGGAATATTCGTTGCTCTAAACCCTCCCGATTGTCCTTTTAGATTTTCGAAACTTTCACCATCGTAAAGTGTAAGTTTCAGGTATTTCTTATCTGCTGTAAACTGAATGCGACCCGAGTCGGCAACCATCACAACCGTATTATTAAACCCATCGGAAAAGTCGTAAATCATGACATCTTTCAACAATCCTTTATCCGTATCTTTCTCTCTTACGTATAGATTATAGCCATTAATTCTTTTATAGAATTCCCCTTCGGGTATATCAAACTCAGGAGATTTATGGCGGAGTGAAAAAACAAGAGTCCACAATTTCTGCTGTGCCATGGGTAGCACATTATTTGAAAAGAAAAAGGCCCCTACCATAATGAATGCAATAAAAACAATCAAGCCTCTCATTATTTTAAAGAGTGAAACTCCTGCTGACTTCATAGCAGTCAATTCAAAGTTTTCTCCCAAATTACCAAAACTCATCAATGCTGCTAAGAGTATTGCTAAGGGCAAGGCCATAGGCACTGTCTGCAAGGAAGCATACCAAAAAAACTCGACTATAATATCATAGGTTATCCCTTTTCCTATCAAATCTGGAAGTTGTTTCCATGTAAATTGCATCAGCAAAACTAATAAGCTGATAAAAAAGGTCATTGAAAAGTAGCTTAGAAAGGACCTAATTATATATTTATCTAATTTTTTTATCCCAAACATATGCTGTTAAAACTTGCGATTAGCAAAAATACTCATTTTTAAGAACAAAACGAAACGAGATTACATTTTTAATTTTTTCATTTTCTACTCTACTCCTAAAACATTTTCAGTGTGGTTTTCTTTTAATTTTTTCAAGAAGTAATACAAAGTTACTCCTGTTACAATCACTGACAATAAATCGGCTAGTGGCATAGCTCCCCAAACACCTTTCAAATTGAATATTGGCGGCAATATAAGCAAACTTGGAATCAAGAAGAGAACCTGTCGAGTCAAACTCAAAAACATGGATATCTTAGCTTTCCCAATAGATTGATAAAAATTTGTAATCACAATTTGGGAGCCAACCAAGGGGAAAAACATCATCGATATACGCAACGCTTCGGTTGAAAGTCTGATTAACTCTTCATCTTGAGTAAATAAGCGTGACAAAGTTTGCGGCATAAATTCGCCCATTAAAAATCCGATTGTTGAAACAACAGTAGCTGTTATTGTTGTTAACTTCAATGTTTTTATTACCCGTTTTATTTTTCCAGCTCCATAATTAAAACCTAAAATCGGTTGTGCTCCTTGATTTATTCCAACAATAAGCATAACTATCAGCGACAAAATACTATTTTGAATTCCTAAAGCGCCTATTGCCAAATCTCCACCATAAGTCATTAACGATTGGTTAATCAGTACTACTACTACACTCATAGCTATTTGCATACTAAAAGGAGACATACCAATGCTTAGTATGGATTTTATAATTTCTTTATCGAGTACAAAATGTTTTCGTTCGAAACGAACTGAAGAGCTGCTTTTTAGGAAATGAGAAATAACCCACACCGCACTTACCGACATCCCCACAACAGTTGCTAAAGCCGCACCTGTAACTCCCCATTTAAACCAAAAAATAAAAATCGGTGCAAGAATAAGGTTAATCACAGCACTTATAAACATGGTGTACATTGCCTTATTTGGATAACCGGAGCCTCGCATTACATTATTCAAACTATATGTAATGGTATTGATAAGCATAGCTGGAATAATGATACGCATATACTCTTCGGCATAACCTATCGTGTTTTCGCTCCCTCCAAACAGCATCAATATCCGAGTCATAAAGATTCGAGAAAGCAAAGCTACTGAGCCAATTATAATGAAATTGAGTAGAAGTGAGTTTGCTACAATCCGATTTGCCTTATCATTATCCCCTTCGCCCAAGCTAATGGAAATACGAGCAGCCGAACCCACTCCAATCAGCATCCCAAATGCAAAAAGCAGGTTCATAAATGGGAAAGTAAGAGCCAAGCCAGAAATGGCCAAAGGACCAACACCTTGACCAATAAATATTCGTCCAATCACATTATAAATAGACGAAACCATTGTACCAACAATCGCAGGTAATGAATAGGACCAAAGTAATTTACCTACATTCTCAGTACCAAGTTTTTCGTTTAATATGTTGATGGATGAATTTGCCATTAATTGCTTCTAATCTCTTATTTTAATAAGGACAAACAAACGCTATTTGTCAATTTTTTAACAAAACAAAAATCGGTTTTACCTTAGCAAAACCGATTGAAAACAATTTTCTTTGATTAAAATTCGTATTCAAAAGCTACGTGCCAACCTTGCATTCTTTGGGGGTAATTTTTATCTTTACTCAAACTATTAATACCCCAATTATAACCGCTTTTAACCCTATAATTTCTCCATTGTAAACCTCCACCAGTGCCTAATTGGATATTGAAGCGACGCAAATCATTGGCGTAGGAATTATAAGTGCCAGCTTGTGGATATTTGACTGGATGAGTAGGAGCAGGATCAAGATTAGGTGCTTTGTTGGTAAAATCAACTACGTCAGTATGCAAAACTCCAACCGACAAAGTAGGTCCAGCAAAAGCAAACAACTTTAATCCCCAAAAAATGGGTAAAGTGTAAGTTGCACGCGCGGGAATATCCAAAAAGTGTCCATTGTATTTGTAAGACGCCGTATCATTATGAGCGAAAAGTTCGTTTCGACTACCAAAGGAGTTGGTATATTTTAATCCGGTTTCAATCCCTAAGCCATAAACTAAAGGAAACTCAAGATTCAAACCACCTCGAATAGAGTGATAAGGAGAAGTTACTGTAAACTTTCCGTGACGAAAATCCTGTCCATACCCAAGCTCTGCTCTGTAAATGACTTTTCTACTGTCATCAAGCTTTTCTGTATCTGACTGGGCATAAGTCGCTATCGAAACGCAGAAAGTAAAAATAAGTAGAAATATGTTTTTTGAATTCATTCCCAATTTGTATCTTTTTATATCAGAATAATTCTTACAAAAGTAGTAAAAATAAGTGTTTAAGCTGTTTTACAAAAGAATTATTAACAATAATGCTTAGAAAACATAACCGACTGAAATCTTAATGTCATTCGCCCTAAGCGTCGACTCCGGATAATTGGTTCGATTAAGAAAACCCCAATCAAAACCACCACGAACAAAGACTTTCAACCATTGCACACCAATCCCCGCACCCATTTGCAAATCTAACTTATTGTAATTTACAGATTCGTAAACGTTCACACCCTTACTGGACAAAGACTCGTTAAATTTTCTATCTACGTAATATTCTTTATTTACCTGTCGGGTCAAAGCATAGTTAAGATTTGGACCAGCAAAAATGTTAAAGTAAAAGTCATCGGCCAATTCTACTGCATAATTTAATCGTATGGGAAAATCCAAGGCTGTAATTGTTGATTTTGTCTGATTCCATGTTCCCAAATTCTTTTTCATAGTTTTTTGTTGCAAACTTATTTGTGTCCCTCCAAAATAATTAAATAGAGCTCCAGTATGAATCGCAAACTGCTCATCAATATTCAATTTAACTATTGGTCCAGCGTGCAATCCACTTAAATTACCTGCATAAAGCTCATTAGACAAATTCAACTCACTTTTTAGTTTTGATACATTATGTCCATAACCAACAGACACGCCAACTTCTACCACTTTATCTTGTGATAGTATGTGAAAACTAAAAAAGAGCGTGAATGCTACAAATAGCAATAATCTTAAATTTTTCATATTCAATTTTATATTTTCGCAAAATTATTCACAAAAATACTTGAATTTTCTTGATTAACATAAAGCTTAATGTTATTTCACAAACTCAATAGTGTTTTCCTATTTATTTATTATCCTTTCTGCTATTAAAAATCAAATCATATTTTCCGGATTTACCCATTCATCAAACTCTTCAGCGGTTAAATACCCCAAGCGTACTGCTTCTTCGCGCAATGTGGTACCATTTTTATGAGCGGTCTGTGCTATCTCAGCAGCTTTGTAATAGCCTATTTTTGTATTGAGAGCTGTTACTAACATCAGTGAATTATTCAAAAGATGCTCAATTTGTTTGTGATTAGGCTCAATTCCTCGAACACAAAGTTCTTCAAAAGAGACACAAGCATCACCCAACAACTCAGCTGACTGAAGAAAATTAGCTGCAATAATAGGCTTGAATACATTTAATTCAAAATGTCCTTGTGCTCCTGCAAATGCAATAGACATATCATTACCTATTACCTGCGCTGCAACCATCGTTAAAGCCTCAGCTTGCGTCGGATTCACTTTCCCTGGCATTATGGACGAACCAGGTTCGTTAGCTGGTATAAATATCTCCCCAATACCTGAGCGTGGCCCTGAAGCCAAAAGGCGAATATCGTTTGCAATTTTATTGAGAGCAACCGCAACGTGACGCAAAGCACCATGCGACTCCACAAATGCATCGTGTGCAGCCAGCGAAGCAAATTTATTAGCTGATGTTATAAAAGGTAGGTCTGTAAACTTAGAGATATATTTAGCAACCAGCACATCATAACCCTTCGGCGTATTCAAGCCAGTTCCTACAGCCGTTCCACCTAAAGCCAACTCACTTAAATGTGCCAAGGTATTTTTTAACGCTTTAATACCATACTCCAATTGAGCTGCATAGCCCGAAAACTCCTGTCCTAAAGTTAAGGGTGTAGCATCCATTAGGTGCGTACGTCCTATTTTCACAACTGACTTAAACTCTTCTGATTTCCTCAATAAAGATTCATACAATTGCTGCAAGCCTGGCAATGTTTTATCAATCAGCATTTTATAAGCAGCTATGTGCATAGCTGTTGGGAAAGTATCGTTTGATGATTGCGACTTATTGACATCATCATTGGCTTTTATAAAAAGTTCTCCCTCAATTTTCCCATAAAGGTCGTATTGCGCTTTATTAGCAATAACCTCATTCACATTCATATTGGACTGTGTGCCTGATCCTGTTTGCCAAATTACGAGCGGAAATTCTCCATCAAGTTTTCCAGCAATTATTTCATCACAAACTGAAGCAATAGCATCTCTTTTTTCTTTGGACAAAACACCCAATTCGTGATTTGTATAGGCAGCCGCTTTTTTCAACACTCCAAAAGCATGAATAATTGGAAGTGGCATGGATGCCTTAGGACCTATTTTGAAATTTTCAAGTGAGCGCTCTGTTTGAGCTCCCCAAAATTTGTCTGCTGGCACTTTAATTTCTCCTAGCGTATCTTTTTCTATTCTGTATTTCAATGTATTTATTTTGATTAATAATATTTATCACATGTTTTTCTGTTTTTCATTTCTTATTTCTATAAAAGCTTTTCCCAGATAATCTATTACATCAGAAGGCAACAAGCTTTCATAAGATTGCTTTTCTAAAGCTAAATCGGCTGCCAAACCATGCAAATAGACTCCCAATAAAGCACTTTCCAAAGCTTCAACCCCTTGGGATTGCAAGCCAGCTATTATTCCGGCTAACACATCACCCATGCCGCCAACAGCCATTCCAGGATTTCCAGTAGAGTTAAAATAAAACTTTCCATCCGGACTTGCAATTAGCGTGTTTGCCCCTTTTAGCACAATAATAATATTGAATCGTTGTGCCATTTCGCCCGCTTTCTCCATTCTCTCTTTGCTATTTCGTGTTTTTCCAAAAAGTCGTTCGAACTCTTTAGGATGCGGGGTCAAAATACTGTTTTTTGGAAGTTTATATAAAAAATCATAGTTTTTGGCCAACAAATTCAAAGCATCTGCGTCTAAAACAAGCGGCTTACTATAATGTTGAATGTGTTTTATAAGCCTTGCCTCTGTATTAGAATCGGTTCCTAAGCCTGGACCAATAAGTAGGTTCGAATAATTATTGACTGGAGAAACAGTTTCTTTAAAAATCGCCTCAGGCAGAGAGCTTTGAATTATTTCTCTGTTTTCAGCTACTGTATGCACAAAAACAAGTCCTGCACCGCTACGCAATGCCGCTTTTGCACTTAGAAAAACAGCTCCTACCATTCCTTTGCTTCCACCCCATATCAATAGATTTCCAAAATTACCCTTATGCGCAAAGCGTTTTCGATTTCTCAAAAATGAACTCACATCTTTCTTTTCAAGAAAATGGTAATTACTTTCAGTTTCTTCAATCCCTTTTGGATGGAGTTGAATATCCAATACAGACCATTCGCCCAAGTAATTTTCATTTTCTGCAAAAAACATAGCCAACTTGGGGAATTGAAGTGTATAAGTAAAATTTGCTTTTGTTATAGCTTCTGAATCGCTTTCGCAAGCCTCACCAGACAAGCCCGAAGGCACATCAATTGCCACGATTTCATTATCTAAAGCATTCATCCACAGCACAGCCTCTTTATATTCATTGGCCAAAGGACGTGATAATCCAGATCCAAATAGAGCATCCACAATAACTTCATTTTTTGAAATTTGAGGTGCTTCGAACCGATTGATTTGCTCGCTGAAAAACTGTGGAAATTGCTTCTCTAATTGCATTTTATTAGCATGGCAATCTTCACTCAGTTTTCCTGAATGAAGCAAAATAACCTTAGTTTCAAAACCTTCTTGCAAAAGCATACGACCCAACGCCAATCCATCGCCGCCATTATTACCTGGCCCTGCTAAAACAAGCACTTTTCTATCTGTTAAGAATTGCTGTTTGAACTTTTGAAAAATACGATTTGCCGCTCGCTCCATCAAGTCAATAGATTCTATTGGCTCATGTTCAATGGTGTACTTATCCAATTCTGCAATCTGTGATGTAAGAAATATTTTCATGGCTTTACTCGTTTTTATTTTTTTGATTCATAGAATTGAATACTACAATTCATACCGCAACGTGCAATTTATGCACTAAATAAAATCAAGTTGACAACTTGTCAATCTACAAATATACAAATCTCTTGGTATATAAGGAATAGTTTACCATTTATTGACAATATTATTGATTGAATTGGAAACAATCTGTTTTTCTAGATTTTTAGACTTTTTAGCTATTAGATTGTTTATGGATTAACTCCCAAACCGAATAATGCAAAGTCGTATTTTATTGGATCCTCTTTATCAAATTGACGAAGCACTTCTGTAATCTCTTCTACTGCTTTCCAATCATTCTGTTTTCGAGAGAGTAATCCCATCTGCCTGCTTATATTGCCTGTGTGCACATCCAAAGGTAGCATCAAAGCCGACATGGGTATTAGCTTCCAAATCCCAAAATCAACATGATTGTCATCACTTCGCACCATCCAACGAAGATACATATTAAGCCTTTTTGCTGCTGAGTTAGTAGCTACATTCGACAGGTGTTTTTGAACGCGTTTTTCGTGAGGAATGGATAAAAACACTTCTCTAAAACGGATTAGAGCAGATTTTATAGTTTCATCTTTTTGATAACCTTGGTTAAAAACAGCTTCTAATCCTCCGTGCTTTGCATAAATGTTTTGTATAGATTGCAAGAAGAAAAACAGATCTGAGCCATTGAATGTGCGATGAACAAAATTATCTATCAAATGTCGATTATCGTGCAACGCATATTTATCCATTAAGAACTGAAAAGGAGCGTTTTCCATAATCTCCATCATTCTATTTGCGTTTTTCAATATACTTTTTCGATTGCCCCAAGCTATACTGGCGGATAAAAAACCTGCTATTTCAATATCTTCTTTTTTAGAAAATCGATGTGGAATTTGAATGGGATCATGCTCTATAAAATCAAGCGTATTGTAAGTTTCAACAGCTGAACTTAGATACGATTTTATTTTATCTTTTTCTAAATTTAACGTTTTTGCTATAATATCTATTGATCTGTCCCTCATTCTTTATTAAAAAATTAAACCCTTTTACCGAGCTGATTCTCCTAAAATTTTGCATTTAACTTTAAGCCAATTAGGCATGCTACATCAATGGGCTAAATAATCTTGCTAATCGCTCTTTAAATTTATGTCCTAATTTTCGCTTTTGCCAACGCTCTAAATCTAACATAATGCAATGTTCACTATCTTCTTCAAAGAGCTTACGTGTTATTTTAGCCGTTTCTCTACATAAAACAAAGGCATTTGCTTCAAAGTTGGTCTCAAAGCTTCTTTCATCTAAGTTACTCGACCCAACAATTGAAATCATATCATCAATCACAATGGATTTGCTATGCAAGAAACCACCTGAGTAGCGAAGAACCTTTACACCTGCTTCCATCATCTCTTCTAAATAACTTGCCATACTTGCCGTTACTACCGGTGAATCAGACTTGTGAGGAATCATCAATCGGACATCTACTCCACTCATTGCCACAATTTTCATCGTGTTATACAGTGTTTCGTTAGGAACAAAATAAGGGGTATGAATGTAAGCATAATCCCGAGCCGACGTTAAAGCAGCTACAATGCCCTGCAAAATAGCCGAATTATCTGAATCTGGACCGCTCGAAACTATTTGCACTAAGTTTTCTGTTGGGAATAATTCAGATTCAGGATAATACTGCTTATCCAAAATTGCTTCGCCCGTAACAAAGCCCCAGTCAATTAAAAACTGCATCTGAATGCCATGTACAGCCGCTCCTTCTATTCGCAAAAAAGTATCACGCCACACTCCTAAAGCATTTCCGTGTAAATACCTATCTGCAAGATTGAGTCCTCCTATAAAACCAACCTTACCATCTATGATTATCATTTTTCGATGGTTCCTATTGTTGATATGACTACGAATAAATGAGAACTTCAAAGGCAAAAATGAGCGCATTTCAACGCCTGCAGCACGTAATGAGTTAATGTATTTTTTGGAAAGAGTAAAGCTTCCAAGGTAATCGTAAATAATTTTTACTTTTACACCCTCTTTCGCTTTTTGAATTAGAATTTCACGAATTTGATTTGAAATATTGTCATCACCAATAATGTAAAACTCTAAATGAATATGCTCCTTAGCCTCTTTCAAAGCTTGAATGAAGGCGTCAAAAGTCGTTTTTCCATCTCCTAAAACCTCTATTTTATTCATTACATAAGGGATAGCATATGCATTACGATGAAGAAGTTTAATCAAATTAAGATGCCTATTTTCTAAACCTACACGATTAAGAGTTTCCAAATCGACATTTGACTTAGCAACTTGCTGCATTTTGATAACTTTATCGTATGAGTAAATCTTACGTTTACGGCGATTTTGACCAAAAAGTGCGTAAAGAATCAAGCCAAATACGGGTATAAAAAAGACAATAAGAATCCATGCAAATTGGCGTGAAGGCTTATCATTTTCAAAAATAATAACCAAAAAAGCTCCAATTGCCAGCAAAACAAGAAAAATTTCGAGAATGTAAATAAAAGCAGGACTCATAATTTATTCATGCTAAATCATTGTTTTCTGGTAAAAAAACGATTAGTTGTATGTCAAAGATAAGAAAAATCTTTAATATTAGTTGGTTTTATTACAATTATAGCTTGAAAAATTATCCCAATAGAAAACAACAAATTAAATCTCTCGGCTTCTCCAATCTCCTTTTAGAATATAAAAATAACCCAAAGTTCCAATTATTGACCAATACACAAACTCAGAAAGCCAAACTACTTCGACCGAAGCAAACAAAACGATAGCTGTATAATAAATATATGCCAAGTAGAAAATAAGGGATACCATTTCGAAAACAAATGCTGTTCGGGTATTTCCAGTTCCTATCACTACACTAAAGATAATATTGGTTATAGAATTAAAAAGTACAGCTATTGAAACGATTCGCAAAGTTTGAATTGATGCTAAAATCAGAGACATATCATTGGTATATATGCGTGCATAGGCCTCAGGAAAAGCAAAAGTCAGTAGCATTAGTGGCACAACCACCAACAAGGTAAGTCGTATGTTTTTATGCATAAAGGGAATAACTTCTTCTTTACGACCAGCTCCAATCATATTGCTTACCAAAGTATTGACCGTAGTCGATAATGCCGCCCCAGGTATCATTAGTAATGAATAAATACTTCTTCCAATATTGGTAATTGCCAAAGGCCGCTCACCTAACTTTTCAATAAAAATAAAAAAGATAAACCAAGTAGAAACGCCAATAAAATACTGAAACATAATGAAAACTGACAAATCAAGTATTTTGCCAATCTGCCCAAAATTAATTCTATTGAAAATTAGCAATTGAAGTTTTTTGCGATCGTGTTGCTTATAGGTTATTATAATTAAATACAATGAAGTTATCGCTTCAGCTATAACAGATGCAATTGCAGCACCTGCAATACCCAATTCAGGCAATCCCAGTTTACCAAATATCAGCACCCAATCTAAAAACACATTGCTTAGTGCCGTGATAAATGCAGCAGTAGTTAGAGCTCTTGTTCGTGTTATACCAACAAACAACGAACGAAACATCACATTGATAAAAGAGAAGAAAAGCCCATAAATCCGCCAATCCAGAAACTCCATTGTTGCAGAGTAAACATTTTCAGAGTTCACCATAAAACCCATCAAACTGGGCATAAAAATCTTGGATAAAACAAAGAAAATGAGTGCCAAAAATAACACGGCGATTAAACCTGAATTGAAGATATCACCAATGTTAGTATAGTTCTTTTCACCATTTCTGCGACCAATCAAAATCTGTGCACCTTGACTGAATCCATAGCCAACCATATATAAGGCTATGTAAAAGACACCTCCAATAGCTGATGCCCCTAAAGCAACTTCACTCACTCTTCCTAAAAATGCTGTATCGGTAACATTAATTATATTTTGTGCTACCAAAGTGAGGAAAATAGGGTAAGTTATTTTAAAAATCTTTTTATTGGAGTACATGCGTAACTTCTATTTATATTTCGAGCTTTATAAATTATTCTGGTTTAGAAAAAACTCTTTGATAATATTGTTTCAATATTGAATCAGAATAATTCGTTATAAAAAAACTGCATTGAGAATATATTCAAAGCAGTTTTTTATAGTATTGAAATCAGTTTTTAATTAAAACGAATGAAAAATTGAATGTTCGGCAATATAGAAAAATGCTCCAGCTAAATAACCAATAAGAGCTAACCAGCTAA
>CAYFTO010000044.1:0-16333 GCA_964346125.1 uncultured Paludibacter sp. | reverse complement strand
GTAATTCAATAGTAATTCAATAGTAATTATAGGACCTATATTTTAATTTAATGTACTCTTTATAAGATTACTAACTAAGCAAATTCTCTATTATATCAAGATATACTATGTTGAAATTTCGAGACTGATAATTTCTGTATCAAACATTTCTATAATTATACTTGTTTTGTTTAATATTATCCGTATATTTGAAAATTGAACATTTAAAATTAAACAATAAGATTATGAATTTATCAGATTTATTAAGTGGACCTGCAGGAAATATTCTTTTGGGGAGTGTGAAATCTCAATTAGGTTTAGATGACAAGCAGGCCGCAAATGCAATTGGTGTTGCAGTACCAGCAATACTAAGCGGATTGACTAAAAATGCGCAATCAGAAAAAGGTGCTGAAAGTTTGAGTAAAGCGCTGGATAGTAAACATAGCGGTGGTATTCTTGGTGATTTGGGTGGTGCGTTAGGTAATTTAACAGCTCTTCAGCAAGATGGCAATGGAATTTTAGGTCATATTTTTGGTAATAATACAAAATCTGTACAAACTGCTGCAGCTAAACAAGCAGGTATTGGCGTAGATAAAATGGGTGCTTTATTTAGTATGTTGGCTCCTATTATTATGGGTTTTTTAGGTCAAGAAAAGAAATCTAAAAATGCTAGTGCTGATGGTTTGGGTGATATCTTAGGTGGTTTACTTTCATCAAGTACAAGTAACAATCAATCTGCAGGAGGAATTATTGATCTGGTGGGAGGTTTACTAGGAGGTGGTAATTCTGGTAAATCAAGTGGATTAGGTGGATTACTTGGTGGGTTATTGAAGAAATAATATATTTCAATTTATAAGAAAGTATTCAGCAACTTTGTTGAATACTTTTTTTGTTTTAAAAATAAAACTCTATGAAACAGTATAAAGTAAATATATTTGTACTGCTATTAATAGCTTTTTTATTTACTGCTTGTAAGCAAGTAGTTTATTCAGTCAATGCAGATCAAGAGCAAAAAATTATAAAATTATTAGCTATCGGTAATAGTTTTTCGCAAGATGCATTGGAGACACATCTGTATGAATTGTCACAAGCTGACAATTCAAATATTATTATAGGAAACCTATATATTGGGGGGGCTTCTCTTGATTTGCACTTAAAAAATGCGTTGGAAAACATTGCGTTGTATGACTATAGAAAGATAAACACATTGGGTGAAAAAACAAATACTCCTAATGTTTCTATAACTTCAGCTTTGGCCGATGAAGAGTGGGATTATATTAGTTTTCAGCAAGTTAGTTCGAGTTCCGGTATTTTTGAAAGTTTTGTTGAGACTTTAACTCAGCTGTATCAATTTGTAAATGAGAATGTTACGAATGAAAATGTGAAATACATACTGCATCAGACTTGGGCATATTCTGAAGATTCAACTCATCCTCTATATGGAAATTACAATCATGATCAAATGACTATGTATCACGCCATAGTTGATGCTATAGAGCGTGCAAAAAATTTAATACCAATTGACAAAGTTATTCCAGTTGGAACCGCTATTCAAAATGGAAGAACCAATAGTGTAGGTGATAATTTTTGTAGAGATGGCTATCATCTTAAGCATGAAATTGGTAGATATACAGCAGCTTGTACATGGTATGAAATGTTGTTTGATAAAAGAGTGATAAACAATCCATATCGGCCAGAAAATTTGACAGAAAGTGAGGTAAACAGCGCTTGGAAAGCTGCTCATAATGCAGTGCTTTCTCCAAATAAAATAACAACTATGAGTAATGATTAGAGGCTTATTAATGATGGCACTTTATTTAATACCTTAATTTTATCTAATACATAATTTATATACATATATTTCACTAAGTTTGCACATAAATACGCTACAATAGGATTGATTAGCTACTAATATTGAACTAGTTTATCTACTGAAGTGTTATTATATTATAATTAGCAATTACTTGAACGTTATGCGAAGACTTATATATTTAATAAGTTCTTTACTTATTTGTTTTCAATTAGCTTATGCAAAAAATTATACCATAAGTGGCTATATTGTAGATGCAAAAAGTAGTGAGTCTCTAATTGGAGCAGCAATTATCGATATTATTAGTGGAAAAGGAGTTGTAACAAATCCTTATGGATTTTACTCCTTAAGTTTGCCAGAAGGGGAAGTTTCTTTACGATTTTCCTATGTAGGATTTCTTGCTGAAACTCATAATTTTGTTCTTGCAAATGATACAATACTCTCAATCAGTTTGAAAGAGGCAACCGAGCTGAAAGAGTTAACCGTAATAGGACACCATACTGAATTAGGTGTAAAAGGCACACAAATGAGTGCTATTGAAGTACCAATTGAGCAGATTAAATCGATACCGTCACTTTTTGGTGAAACAGATGTGTTAAAAGCCTTGCAACTGCTTCCAGGTGTGCAGGGTGGAGCAGAGGGCTCAGCAGGGCTTTATGTGCGGGGTGGTGGACCAGATGAAAACCTGCTTTTATTAGATGGCGTTCCAGTTTATAACGTAAATCATCTATTTGGTTTTTTCTCTGTTTTTAATGCTGATGCTATAAAAAACGTTACTTTGTACAAAGGAAATTTCCCAGCTCGTTTTGGTAGCAGACTTTCATCTGTTCTGGATATTCGTATGAATGATGGGAATATGAATGAATACCACGGAAACATTAATGTGGGTCTGATATCATCAAAAATCAATGTTGAAGGGCCAATAATAAAAGAAAAAACAAGCTTTAATATTTCGGCACGACGCACTTATTTTGATATTCTATCGCAACCATTGATTGGCTATGTAGCTAAACAGCAAGGAGCTGATGGAACAAAAGCTGGTTATTATTTCTATGACTTCAACGCTAAGATAAATCATAAATTTTCAGATAGAGATAGATTGTATTTAAGCTTTTACTCCGGAGATGATGCGGTTTATACTTCTATTAAAACCAGTTCGGGTAGTAACGATTATAACGGAAATCTTGTTGACTATACGCATAGGATGAAAATGAATTGGGACTGGGGTAATATGCTTGCTGCATTGAGATGGAATCATGTGATAAATAGAAAACTATTTATGAATACCACAGCTTCCTACACACGTTATCGCTTTATTTTAGGACTTAGAGATGAATATAAAGAAAAACCGCCAACAACGAATGATTATACCTTAGCTATCACATATGATTCTGGGATAGAAGATTATTCGGCTAAGCTTGATTTTGATTATTTCCCATCTACAAATCATGAAGTGAAATTTGGTGCTAATTATATTTATCATCAATTTAAGCCCGGTGTTTCTTCATTCAAAGAGACATCCTTGGCTGAAAGACCCATCGATATTAGTATAGGTGATGCTCCAGTTTTATCACACGAAGCAGTACTTTATGGAGAAGATAATATTACAATAACGGACTATTTGAAAGCTAATGTAGGTTTGCACTATTCTAGTTTTTTTGTTCAAAACAAGTTTTATCACTCACTACAACCACGGCTAAGCACTCGCATGTTGTTGAGCAATAAGTTATCCTTTAAAGCCGCTTATGCATATATGTCGCAATATATTCATTTGCTTTCCAACAACAATATAAGTTTACCAACAGATTTGTGGGTTCCTGTAACCAAACGAATAGAGCCGATGGCATCGCAGCAATATTCAGCAGGATTCTTTTATAATTTGAATAATTGGGTGGATTTATCGGTAGAAGGATATTATAAAAATATGGATAATATCATAGAATATAAAGATGGAGCCAGTTTTTTTGGTTCAAGTACCAATTGGGAGGAGAAAGTAAGCATAGGAAGAGGATGGTCGTATGGTCTTGAGTTTTTAGCGCAGCGTTCATATGGAAACACGACTGGATGGCTTGGCTATACGTGGTCAAAATCGGAACGCTTATTCAATCGTCCAGGAGAGGAACTTAATTTTGGAGAAATTTTTCCTGCCAAATACGACAGGAGACATGATATCAGCGTTGTAGCGTCACACAAATTTAGTGAAAAAATTGATATTTCGGGCACTTGGGTATATAGCACAGGTAATGCTGGAACGCTTGAAATACAATATTATGAGACGGGTAGAACACCTAACAGCAACTATTTTTATGATTTTGGTGCATTACCATATATTCCAACACGAAATAATTTTAGATACCCAAGTTATCATCGGATGGATTTTGGTGTCAATTTTCACAAATTCAAGAAACATGGTACAAGAACGTGGAATTTGAGTGTTTACAATTTGTACAATCAGTTAAATCCATTTATAGTTACTACAAATACGACGTATGACTATGTAAATGATGTTTCAAAACGAAAATTGGTAAAAATTACTATTTTCCCTATTATTCCTTCAGTGAGTTACAGTTATAAGTTTTAGTGAATATGAAAACAATAAGAAATATAGTTTTAGGAGCTTTTATTCTGCTAAGCGTAGTAGCTTGTGAATACGAAATCAAATTTAAAGGCGAAGATTCAGATCCGATGTTGGTAATGAATGCATTAGTTGAAGTTGGTGAAAAGATTCAAGTAAGTTTAACTGAAAGTCAATTTTTTCTTGAAGACGATAAGCCTTTCAAGCGAATAAATGATGGTGAGGTAATGCTGTATGTAAATGGAGAATTTGAAGAAACTTTGATTTTTAAAGAGGCAATTTATGGCAATGATGATATTTACGAAATAGAATACAATGACTTTAATGAATATGGTTTTTATGAATCATCTTATATACCTAAGGCTGGTGATAAAATTCGATTAAGTGCAAATAGTGGAACATTAACACCTGTTTATTCAGAAATTATAGTTCCTCAAAAGCTATCAAAAGTTGAAATTGAAATAATTGATATAGAGGAGATTCGAATTCCTACTCTTCAGTTTAGCGACTATGAATACGACGGAAAAATTGATATATATGAAGGTGTTATAGATACAGTAGCTTATATGCTATGGGACAAAATTAAATTGAAATTAAACTTCAAAGATGATCAATCAATTAAAAATTATTATCGAATAGAATTAAGGCAACGAATGATAAATATATACGACTACGCTATTATTACAGAAATACCATTTTCTAGCAACAAACAAATGGAAGATTTATATTGGTATTTTGGTTCTATGTATTCATCAAATGATGCCGTATTTGCACAAAACTTGGGTAGCTTGAATGGATTATTTGATGATGATATTGAAAGTAATTTATTTGTTTTATTTACGGATGAAATCTTTGATGGACAAGAGTATGGTTTGGAATTAACGGTGATGCTAAAAAAGAATCGTGTTGACTTAAATGGTGATCCAGTTGATATTGAAGATATCGAGTTTGTGAGAAATGAATTAGAAATCAATCTACAGCATCTATCGAGCGAATACTATCTCTATCTACGATCCTTAGAGGCGCATAATACTCATATGCCAATTTTCTCAGAACCTGTACAAATTTATTCCAATATAAAAGGTGGTGTCGGTATTGTAGGAAGTATTACTCCTAATAGGGTTAAAATTTCTATTCCCTAAGTTTCTCGTTTCTATCAAATAAATATAAAATTTTACTAACTTCGCATATTGTCCATTAAAAAATCTGAGTCTTATGCAATCAACTTCTAAATTATATTCGCTCTCATTTTTAGATATAAGAACATATCTTTTTGCTACTATTTTTATTGTTGGTAATATTGTATTCCCTCAATTAGCACATCAAATCCCACAAGGTGGTTTAATATTACTTCCAATCTACTTTTTTACACTAATAGCTTCCTATAAATATGGTATTAAAGTGGGCTTATTAACATCGGTTTTAACGCCTTTAATCAATCATATTGTTTTTGGAATGCCTCCAGCACATATGCTAAGTATTATTGTTATAAAGTCAAGTTTATTGGCAATCGGAGCGGCATATGCAGCGCACTACTTCAAAAGAGTTAGCATTGTAGCTGTACTTTTGGCTGTTTTGTTTTATCAAGTAGTAGGTACAGTTATTGAATGGGCTATGCTAAGGGATTTTTGGATAGCTGTGTCTGATTTCAGATTGGGTTTTCCTGGTATGTTGGTGCAAGTTTTATTTGGTTTTGCTATTTTGAAATTAATTGAAAAGTGGTAGATATGGTGAATTCAAAGAGTTTTGAAGAGGTTTTAGAACGATTTCAATCCATTGAATTTAAGGATGAATTTGATATGATTGTAGCTATTGCAAATGGTGGTATTGTGCCTGCTGCTTTGCTTAATCAACGACTGAATATAGAAATTCAGCTTCTTAGAATAAACTTCAGAGACCCGTCTCATCAGCCTAAATATGATTCTCCACAGCTTTTAGAACCAATTGATTTTGATTTTGAAAATAAGCGGATTCTATTGGTTGACGACCGAATAAAAAGTGGTGGAACAGTAAAAATGGCAATCAACTTACTTGAAAAAGCAAAATATATACGAACTTTTGCTGTGAATGGTGAAGCTGATTATAGCCTTTATAACGAATCTTGTTTTAAGTTTCCTTGGATATTATAACATTAAAATAATTGAGAAATGGCAGAGTTTACGGATTATATTGTTTTTGAACGTCCTGGTGGTAAGGAGGTTCGAATTGGCTTTGAAATTTATTATAACGAGATACTATATCACTTTTTTGAGTACCGACACAATGATCAAAGCGAGTGGAAAGGACTTAAAAAAGGGGATGATGGCTATTTTACCTACTCTGTTATCAATGAAAGTGGAGTAGAAGAGGAGCATAAAATTAAATTCCCAACTGATTTTGAAATCAACGAGGCCAAAGATGTGATTAATAAGAAATACAATATCTTGAGTGTATAGGCTTATTCACTTATAAAAAGTCGCTTACTAGAAAACACAGGATCACAAGTAAGATTTACCTTCAGTTTTCTACATCCAGCTTCATCTCCAGGTGTTGGAATGTGTGTAGAGTGCATCTCGCAGCCATAAAGCTCGGTTAGTTTCTCCATGGCCATTTTAGCTGCAGGGTTATTGGTAGCACTTATGGCTAAAGCAATTAAAGTTTCTTCTACATCCAAACTGACCTGTTTTCCATTCAATATATCTTTCTTTAGATGCGTAACAGAATCGATAACCATCTCAGGAAGCAATAGCATATTGTCAGGCAAGCCAGCAAGATGTTTTGCTGCATTTAATATCATAGCAGCCGACGAGTGGAATAGTGAAGAACTTTTACCTGTAATTATAGTACCATCTCTTAATTCAATGGCAGCACCACTGTATATTCCTCCATAACCCATACCTTTTTCTTCAGCTTCAGTGGCTGCTTTACGTGCAGAAGCTACGACATTCCTATCGGTTTCATTTAAACCAACACGTTTCATAATTTCTTCTGTGCGTTGTATAGTCGATTTAGCTGTTAAGCCCATGGTATATTCTACTAAACTTCTAAAATAACGACGTATAATTTCCTGGGATGCAGCCTTTTGTACAATATCATCGTCTATTATACCTTTGCTTATTCTATTTACGCCCATATCCGTAGGTGATTTGTAAATAGATTCATTACCAGAAATTTTTTCAATAATATTTTTTAAAAGTCTAAATGCTTCAGCATCACGATTATAGCTTACAGCCTCAATACCATAAGCCTCTAAATGATAGGGATCAATCTTATTGAAATCGCGTAAATCAGCAGTAGCAGACTCATAAGCTACATTTACTTTGTGATTGATAGATAAATCCCAAACAGGGAATGTTTCAAATTTTGCATACCCCGAAACAATACCTTGCTTGAAATCGTGGTACATATTGCTTAAGCAAGTGGCTAATTTTCCACTGCCAGGGCCAGGTCCTGTTACAACTACAATGGGTTTACTTGTTTCAATATATTGATTTGCTCCATATCCTTCATCGCTTACGATTGTGTCAATATCGGCAGGATAACCTTTGGTAGGATAGTGCAAATACACCTTAATCCCTTTTAGTTCAAGCTTATTTTTAAATACATCAGCAGCTGGTTGATGATTGTATCGTGTAATGATAACGGAGGAAACATTGATACCAAACCATTTCATATCATCGATACTTTTGAATGCATCAACATCGTAAGTAATACCAAAATCAGCACGTATTTTATTGCGTTCTAAGTCGCCAGCGTGCACACATAGTAAAACCTCTATTTTGTCTTTGAGTTGTTGTAGAAGGCGAATCTTTGCATTAGGATCGAAGCCAGGAAGCACACGTGAGGCATGATAATCATACAGGATTTTGCCACCCATTTCAAGGTAGAGTTTGTCCTTAAATTGACTAACACGTTCAAGAATAGCTTCTGTTTGGTGTTGGATATAGAGTTGGTGGTCGAAACCTATTTTTGCTGCTTTATTCATTTTTACAAAGATATTACAGCTTACAAATGTAGCAAAAATTAATGATAGTTGATAAAACTGAGAATTAAAATTTTATAAAAAAGAATTTTTTTAAGAGCTTGACAAATCTTTAATAACTTAAAGATATAGCTTCGATATCGACTAATAAACGCAGTTAAAAACACGGTAGATGCATTACTATTTTGTTACATTTAAGCGTTGTGAAAGTATAATTCTTAGAGATATTCTTTTTGAAACTTATTGGGAAAGAATGTAAAGCTAATTTTAATACCTCATTCTTGTAGCATCTAACCTAAGAAAGATAAACAGAAGAATTGTGAAACTCCATAATGAAGAACCACCGTAACTCAAAAAGGGTAGTGGAATACCAATTACAGGCATCAGTCCAATTACCATACCTATATTGACCATTAGGTGAAAGAATAAAATACTCGCTACACCATAGCCGTATATTCGATTAAAATCAAATTTTTGCTTTTCGGCTAAATAGACGATTCGGAGAAGAAGCACTAAATAAAGTATTATAAGAACGGTGGAGCCAGCAAAACCCCACTCTTCGCCTACTGTGCAGAATATAAAATCAGTATCTTGTTCAGGTACATATTTTAATTTGGTTTGCGTACCATTCAGGTAGCCTTTTCCGACTAAACCTCCAGATCCTATTGCTATTTTTGATTGGTTTACGTTGTAGCCAGCGCCTCGTAAATCCTCTTCCATACCCAGGAGTACTTTGATACGGATTTGCTGATGCGGTTCCAATACTTTCTCAAAAATATAGTCGGTTGAAAATGTAAATGCCACTAAACCAAATGTAATAATAGAAAGAAAAAAGAAGCTTGTTATTCGTTTAATTCGAGAAATAATCAACCAATAGAGAGATGTAGCTAGTAAAAAAACAATGGCTACAAGATCAAAATTAACAGGCGTAAAAAGATTGATTAAGTAAGCAGCCAACGATACAACTATAGCAGCTGATAAGACATAGAGTGTTTCTAACCTTTTCTTTTGATAGAAAAAAGTATAAACAACTTGAGCAATAAAAATGATAAGCATGGCTAGAACCATACCTACAGTAGAAAGATTTCCTTCAAAAATCAGCGTTTTGCTGTATTTAATAGCTACAACGAAAAGCAGCACGGCAAATGAACCTAACAGCAGTATCATACCACTCATCCCTTCGCGATAAAGCACCAATAAAAAGGCTGCGAAAACAAGTGCTCCTCCTGTTTCTTTCTGTA
The DNA here is from genome assembly GCA_964346125.1 of uncultured Paludibacter sp. Taxonomy (GTDB): domain Bacteria; phylum Bacteroidota; class Bacteroidia; order Bacteroidales; family Paludibacteraceae; genus UPXZ01. Next base: position 6,767 of record CAYFTO010000044.1, on the reverse strand, counting down.
AAACAATAAGAGCAAAAGGCACAAATATCAATAAAATGATTGGTATATAATCTCGAAATGTCTTGAGTTTGAAATTATAAGCACTCATATATTTAGCAATAGCAAGTGCGGTAGCCGTTTTAGCCAATTCGGCAGGTTGAAAGCTTACAGGACCGAATACAAGCCATGATTTAGAGCCTTTGATGTCGGTTGCTAAAAATATAGTAGCTACAAGCAAGATAATAACAAAACCGTAAAATATATACGCAAAATAGTTGAAGATACGAGAGTCCAACAAAATGATGATTCCAGCTAATCCAAATGCAGTTAATGCCCACACAAACTGTTTCCCGGCGCGATTATCAAAATCAAAAAAACTAACATCTTCAAAATTATAGCTTGCCGCATAGATATTGAGCCATCCGAATATAACTAAAGTCAAATAGATAAAAACCGTAGGCTTATCGATTGAAAATTTTATTTTAGTATTGTCTTGCATTGGGATTGGTTACAGATTTTGAATAATTTTCTTTGATACTAATCCGACTAGCATCTATTTTTCGTTTAATATAATACTCCATCATAAAGCTAGCAACAGGTGCTGCCCAAGTACCACCAAATCCGGCATTTTCGATAACGCAAGCTACCACAATTTTTGGGTTTTCACGTGGAGCGTATCCAATAAAAAATGCATGATCTTTACCTCTACTATTTTCTACAGTCCCGGTTTTACCACAACTTGAAATTCCAGGAATCTTCCATCTGCGCCCAGTTCCAGACTCAATAACTCGCCACATACCCTCTTCAATCAAGTTGAAGTAATCCTTATTTATTCCTGTATCGTGTTTATATTGTAGTAAAGAATCTGCCTTATTAAGATGTGGAGATATGTAATAGCCCTTGTTAGCAATTACAGCAGTTGCATTTGCCAACTGCAATGGCGTAACTAAAATTTCACCTTGTCCTATTGATAAAGAGCGGATAGTTAAGGCACGCCATCCAGTTTCACCATGAAATTTATTGTAATATTCAACAGACGGAATTAAACCAGTACTTTGCTGATATAAATCACCATCTTTGAAACGGTCGCCAAAACCAAAGCTCATTATGGCTTCTCGCCAATCATTATAAGCATCCTTATAGAGCTTATTATCTTTTCCATAGCCATTTTTCTCAATGGTATTACGAAATGTTTGCCAAAAATAAGGGTTGCATGACTCTTGAATTGCATTTAAAAAGTTAATAGAAGAGCCGTGAAAGTGAGAGCATCGAATAGGAGATGAGGCGGGTCCATTGCAATAAAAACGAGTGTCTTCAGTTATTCCACCCAAATGCAACCCAACTGCAGCTTGAAACACTTTGAAAGTCGAACCTGGCGAATAGGTTGCTTGAGTTGCGCGGTTGTAGAGTGGTTTCAATGGGTCTTGCACCAGCATATTGTAATTCTTAGAGCGTTGACGACCCACCAATAATGAAGGCGAAAAAGTGGGGTTTGATACCATGGCTAAAATCTCCCCTGTTTCGGGTTCAATAGCTACTACGCTTCCCATTTTTCCATTCAGTAGCTCTTCTCCAAGTATTTGCAACTCAATGTCTAATGTTGTTTTTAAGTCTTTCCCAGCTATAGGCGCTTTGTTATTTGCTCCGTCGGCATAGCTACCTTGTATCATACCTCTTGCATCCCGTAGCAATACTTCTACACCTTTTACGCCGCGTAAATCTTTTTCGTAAGTATATTCTAAGCCCTCTCGACCCACATAATCTCCCGGATCATTATAATCATCTTTTTCAATCATCGATGGAGTAACTTCACCAATACTGCCTAATACGTGTCCGCCAACGTTGTAGCGGTATTCGCGTAAAGTTCTTGCTTGAATATAAAAACCGGGGTATTTATAAATAGATTGTTGCACTGTAGCTATTTGCTCCATCTCCATTTGCGACATTAAAGTTTGAGGTCGAAAAGGAGAATAGCCCACCATGCTTTTTACCTCTTTCATGCGCTCGTTGAAGTACTCAACAGTAATATCTAAATCACGACAAAAAGACAATGTATCAAAATCGACTATTTCGCGATGAATAAAGTTTACATCATAAGCAGATTTATTATAAACCAAAAGAGAGTCGTTTCGATCGTAAATCAAACCCCTTGGAGGGAAAATAGTTTTGTTTAAAAATGCGTTACTATCTGCACCCTTTTTGTATTTATCCTCAATTATTTGTAATGAAAATAATTTGATGATATAAATAAGGATGAAGGCAATAAAAATACCAGCAATAACAAAGCTTCTATTTCGTAAATGATCATTCATTGTCGTTTAAGAGATCCTAAAGATTGTACTGCTAAGACTAAAATAATGGTAACTAATGAGCTAATAAAAATCTTAGGTAGTAATAGTGATATATTAAACAGTGAAAATGAGGCCAAAGTAAACAAAACAATGTGATGCGTCAATACTAACAAGATTAAATACTTCAAATATGCACTCAAACCAAAATTAGAAATAGATGGTGTAGGTTTACTTATTTCTTCTTCAGAAATAAATAACTTAATCACTGGATTTCGAAGAAAAGCAATGAGAACAGTTGCAGCAGTATGAATTCCGCCCGTATTGTTAAACATATCTATAATTAGCCCAAGAGCAAAAGCAATGAGTAGCGAAGCCCACCGAGGTAATTCTATTGGCAATAAGAGGATAATTAAAATATAAATCATTGGAGTAATATATCCCATTACTTGAATATTATCCAATAAAAAAACTTGGATAACTATCAGAAAAATAAAACGCAATATGTTTTGAATGGCAATATGCATATACCCCAAATTATAATACTATAATTTCGTTTGAATTTTAATAATCTTCTAACTCTTTTTGTTCTTCGTAATTTTTATAATCCACCACTTTTACGTGTGTCAATGTTTTGAAATCAACAGCTAATTTAACGTCGATATCGTAGTATTGTTCACTCTCTTTCAGTTCAAAATTATCGATAGTTCCTACAATCACTCCTTCGGGAAAAGTCTTGAAACCTCCAGTAAGCAGAGTATCTCCCAAACTAAATTTCACATGTCGTGCTATATCATTTAATTTGGCATAACGATAATCTTTACCATTCCATATCAAAGGACCGAAATAATTGTTCTTTTTGAACTTTGAAATTACAGTTGATTTTGGATGTAAAAGTGGTTGAACGCGAGAGAAATTATTGGAAACTTTATCTACAACTCCAACAATCCCATTGTCAGCAACAACGCCCATATCTGTTTTTATACCATCTTTTAAGCCCTTGTTGAGAGTTATATAGTTTTCTACCTGATTAGTTGTTATTCGTATTACCTTTGCCGGTATATACTTGTAGTCACGCTCGGGTGTTATTTCCAATTTCTTCCACTCGTTGCTACTAAGAGAATCGGTAAAAGTGTAAAGTTGATTTTCTAACTCTGTTACACGATTTAATAACAATGTATTTTCGTTCGATAAATTTCTATTTGCCTCTGTTAGTTTGAAAAATTCTACTATTTCATTACTTACTTCATAAATATTTCCACTCACCCAATTGATTGATGACAATGCAACACTACGATGATAACCCCGATTCTGTGTTATCAATATTACAGCTATTATCTCTAAAAAAACAAAGAGAAAAACAACGCTGTATCGTACAAAAAAATTGAGTAAATTTTTCAAATTAATCCATTCTTCCTATTTCTAAATAGATGAAATAGGAGTAAGTAAAATTATAAAATAGAACAATAAAGCAACTATTAATTGCAATAAACTAATCCCAAAACTGAAATGTATTAGCGCAATAAAAATGGATATTTATCTACATTCTTTAATGCAATGCCAGTACCGCGTGCAACAGCCTGTAATGGATCTTCAGCTACATGAAACTGAATATTGAGCTTGTCGGTTAATCGCTTGTCTAAACCTTTCAATAAGGCACCACCACCAGCTAAGTAGATACCTTGTTTTACAATGTCGGCATATAATTCAGGAGGTGTTTGCTCCAAAGCACTCAAGATAGCTGTCTCAATTTTTGCAACAGATTTCTCTAAGCAGTGAGCTATTTCTTGATAAGAAACAGGCACTTCCATTGGCAAAGCAGTCATTCTGTTAGGACCGTGAACGATAAAATCTTCTGGAGCATCTTCTAAGTCTGTCAAAGCAGATCCAACTTCAATCTTAATACGTTCTGCAGTGCGCTCTCCCACTTTGATATTGTGCATACGTCCCATATACTCCATAATATCTGATGTCAAGTCATCACCAGCAACACGGATTGATTTGTTTGAAACGATTCCGCCTAATGAAATAACCGCAATTTCAGTAGTTCCACCACCTATATCAACAATCATGCAACCGTTTGGCGCTTCTACGTCGATTCCAATACCAATAGCTGCTGCCATCGGTTCAAAAATCATATAAGTTTCGCGTGCACCAGCGTGTTCAGCCGAGTCGCGTACTGCTCTTATTTCTACCTCTGTGCTTCCAGATGGAATACAAATCACCATTTTTAATGTAGGTGAAAAAAGACGGTTTCTGCTTGGTATCTTCTTGATCAATCCGCGCATCATCAATTCGCAAGCGTGGAAATCTGCAATCACTCCATCACGAAGTGGACGAACAGTACGGATACCTTCATTCTCTTTACCTTGCATAAGGCGTGCTTTATCGCCTATAGCTATCAATTTGTCAGTACGTCTATCTAATGCAACTACCGATGGCTCATTAATAACCACTTTCCCGTTTTGTATGATAACGGTATTGGCGGTGCCAAGGTCCATTGCTATCTCTTGTGTAAAAGAAAAAAATCCCATTTTTTTATTGTAATTCTAAAGTAAATAATCTTGGTTTAAGTAAAAATACTAATGTTTGAAATGACGAATACCGGTAGTCACCATGCTAAGACCACGCGTATCACACATTTCGATGCTTTCGTTATCCTTTACGGAGCCACCAGGCTGAATAACGGCTGAAACGCCTGCATCTGCAGCAATTTCAATGCTGTCTGGGAATGGGAAGAAAGCATCTGATCCCATTACTGCTCCATTTAAGTCAAAATCAAAAGAGTGCGCTTTAGTTATAGCTTGTTTCAAAGCATCTACTCGCGATGTTTGACCTATTCCACTACCTAAAAGCTGCTTGTTTCTGGCTAAAACAATTGCATTTGATTTTGAGTGCTTAACTACCTTTTGTGCAAATAGTAAATCTTCAATTTCTGATTCTGTAGGTGTCTTTTGAGTTACCACTTTCACTATCTCCTCACTATCCACCACATTGTCGCGATCTTGCACCAACACTCCATTCAGCGTTGAGCGGAATTGTTGCTGCGGAAGTTTGTTGGTTTTCTGAATCAAAATGATGCGATTTTTCTTCTGAGTCAAAATCTCTAAAGCATCTAAATCATAGTCAGGTGCTACGATTACTTCAAAAAAGATTTTGTCAATTTCAATTGCTGTTTCTTTATCAATAATAGCATTTGTAATCAACACACCTCCAAATGCAGATATCGGATCTGCCTCCAAAGCTGCACTCCATGCATCAACAAGTTTTGCACGTGAAGCAATACCGCATGCGTTGTTGTGCTTTAAGATAGCGAATGTAATATCTTCAAAATCATTGATCAAATTTACTGCAGCATCGATGTCCAACAAGTTGTTGTAAGAAATCTCTTTGCCATGAAGCTGTTCGAACATATCATCAAATGCACCAAAGAAACGAGCTTTCTGATGTGGGTTTTCTCCGTAGCGTAGTACTTTAGCTTCGTTAGATGTGTGTCTAAATCCGCTTGCTTTTTCGCCATCAAAATAGTTGAAAATAGCTGAGTCGTAGTGTGATGAAACAGCAAAAGCTTCTTTGGCAAACCAGCGACGCTCTTCAAGCGTAGTTACAGCTCCGTTTTGCTCTATCAATTCCAAAAATGGTTTGTATTGATCTTTGGAAGCTACGATTACTACATCATTGTAATTTTTGGCAGCTGCACGAATCAATGAAATACCACCTATGTCAATTTTCTCAATAATATCAGCTTCTTGTGCGCCTGATTTTACGGTGTCTTCGAAAGGATATAAATCAACAACAACTAAATCTATTTCGGGAATTTCATAATTGCTTAGTTGCTCTATGTCGTTTGATAAATTACGACGAGCCAATATACCGCCAAATACCTTTGGGTGAAGTGTCTTTACCCTACCACCCAAAATGGATGGATAAGAAGTTAAATCCTCAACAGCGTCACATTCGTAACCCAATGATTCGATAAATGATTTAGTACCTCCGGTTGATAAAAATTCTACGCCTTCAGCGTTTAGTTTATCTAAAATTTGCTCTAAGTTATCCTTATGAAAAACAGATATTAAAGCTCTCTTTATTTTTTTTGTTGCCATCTTTTTGAAATGAAGATAATTAAGTTTGCAAAGTTACAAATTTTATTCATTTTTTATTCTATATACAAGATGGTTTTCAATGGCATTTTTTATTATTTGGATATTTTTAGTAAATAGTTGTGTATAAGTGTAGCGGATAAGGTGGATGTGCTTGATGCGGAAAGCTTGTGCGATAGTTTTTTTCTTGTTTTAAGCTGTTTGGTTTTTGGGAGTTAGTGTATATTGTTTATTATGTTCTAGATAACGGTCTCGGGCTTTGCGTTCGGGCGGGTTTCGGAGCACAAAGTTTCAATTTATTACTAAAGTTTATTAGAAGCACAAAGCTCCAAGTTTGCACGTCACCCCGCCATTGTGCCAAGCGCCTGTTAGCACCAGTTTTTATTTCCACCATTGTTCG
>CAYFTO010000043.1:0-16561 GCA_964346125.1 uncultured Paludibacter sp. | reverse complement strand
TTTTTTAGAATTTTGTATCAATATACATAATTTACTCATACTATTTAACAACAACATGATACTAACAAAGAAGATAGAGATATGTTTTTAAAATAACAATTAGAAAAAACAACAAAAAGAATAAGATAAAATGATAACCTTATAAGTGTTAAAAATTATCACCTTCTTGCTGATCACTTAGAAAAACAATACATTTGTAGGTTGAAAACAAAACAGTTAGCATTATATTTATAAATTCGAATAAAATGAAAAAGAATTCCATTCAAAAACTAAGCTTATTATTGTTAACTTTAGCAATATCCATAAGTTTTGCTATAGCGCAAAAAAAAGTAGAAAGGCTTACACCCTATGATTATCTGCCTTCTGCTCATCAAACAATTAAACCAGAATACAGAGAAGATATGCCCGATTGGGGTAAAATGCTTTATCAGTATCCTGTAAACTTTCATGAAGTTGTTAAGGCATACACCAAATGGGAAGAAGCTGAAAAAAGACGCACTAACATGAATAAGGTTCGAAATCCTTTGATTAAATACTACAGAATATGGAATAAAAGTGTAGAACCGTATGTATTAACAGATGGAACAATAGACTTACCCGATATTGATGCAATATATAGTAATCTGTACAAGATACAGATGAAAAGCAGCAAAGGCATCAAACGTGCACCTCAACAAGGCAACACATCTGAATGGTCATTTGTAGGTCCTAAGAAAACAGTTTGGCATGACAACCCTAACGTAGAAGCACCATGGCAAGCCAATGTGTATTCAATTGACTATAGCTTAAACAATTTGGAAACCCTATACATTGGAACTGAGACAGGCTACGTAAACAAAACAACCAATAACGGTACTACTTGGCACCAATGCGGGCGTGATTATGTATTTGGTGGCGCTGTTACTGCAGTAGCTGCACATAATGAAAACACAAACATCGCATATGCTGCAGCCGGAGGAACTGTTCACAAAACAGAAGATGGTGGTCAAACATGGACTCCTACCACAGCTCGCAACTCATTCAATACCAACAGAATGAGAATGAGCGAAGTTGATTCTGACTTCTTAATTGTTGCATCAAGCACAGGGGTACGCTATACAAAAGATGGAGGTGATAGCTGGAAGCGAGGCGGTGGAGCTACAACTGATTGCTGGGATGTGCAATTCAAACCCAACACAACCGATACTATTTATTCATTGAATAGAAAAGCAAATAATAGCTACAACGTATTACGATCGACAAATGGTGGGTCTCGTTTCTATTCACTCAATTTTCCAGAAGAAATCAAACAACACAGCGGCGGTTTACTCGCTGTATCTCCAGCAGACCCTGATGCCTTATATGTTTTTGTTTTATCTGAAAATGAGAACAAACGCCCTTACATATACAAAGGTGAACCAGATGCTGGGGACAATTGGACTTGGACACAAGTATATAAAGGCTCTGATGGTGGCTTTACAAGTGGAATTCTAAATAATGGACAAGGTTATTTTGATATTGTATTTGCCGTTTCACCTATCAATAAAAACGTGATTTTTGCTGGAACTACCTCTTTATTTAAATCGACAAATGCTGGAAAATCATTTTCCGCAATTGGTGGTTACGCAGGAAGCTACAGCATCCATCCAGACATTCAAGAAATTAAATTTTTACCTGATGGTGGAATATGGGTAACAACTGATGGTGGAGTAAACTTTTCAGCTGATGGCTTTGTACGCCCCAATCAGTACAGAGCTTCTGTTGACGGAATTGTAGGTTCAGACTTTTGGGGTTTTGACCAAGGATGGAATGAAGATATTTTAGTTGGAGGTAGATACCACAACGGGAATACAGTGATTACTGATTTTTACGGACATGATAATGCTGTACGCATGGGTGGTGGTGAATCACCTACTGGCTGGGTACTTCAAGGTAAAAGCCGCCACGTAGCTTTTGACGATATTGGCGACGGTTATATATTACCTAAGAAATTAGGACAACCATGGGAAGGTAGATTTTTATTTACCAAACATCCAAATATGGATGGTTATGGCGCAAATCGAAGCAACGTTGCTACGCATCCCTACTACTCAGGTACACTATATGTGGGTAGCGACAATAGCGTATGGGTTAGCACCGATTACGGAGCAAGTTATGAACTATTATATACTTTCCCTGGACGAGTAAGGTACTTGAACGTTGCTCTTAGCAATCCCGATGTGATGTATGTAGATGTCGTGGGACAGGGATTATACAAAACAGAAGATGGTGGAGAAAATTGGACAAGAAAAACACAGCCTACGTCATGGGGAGGTATTATTACTTTTGCTATTTCACCATATAATTCTGACTATGTATATGCAGCACCTCAAACAGGCGGTCAGAACGGTGATGTTTATCGCACGAAAGATGGTGGAAACACATGGGAGAAATGGTCTAACTTTAATAAGACTACTAAAAGTATTGCTATTCAACCTACCAAAGCTGGCAAGGATTTAGTATATCTGTTCACAACATCAACTGGTGGCAATCAGGCAGAAGTATTTATTCGCAAAGATGGAGATGCGGATTGGACTGAGTTTGATACAGGATATCCACATGGGCTTCGTGTAAATTTAGCCCTACCTTTTTATCGTGATAGTAAAATACGTGTTTCAGGTAATAGCGGTGTGTGGGAATCGCCTTTAGCAGAGCCTGATTTTACACCTATTATCATTCCTTGGGTTGCACAAAAAGTATATGATTGTAAAGATGAAGTTATTCAACTTGACTCTCATTCTTTACTAAATCAAGAAGGAGTGACCTGGGAATGGGAAATTCATCCTGCACCAAAATCAATTAGCTCAACAAGCATTCGCAATCCAAGAGTTAAAGTTGCCGAACCAGGTAAATATACTGTAACATTGACTGTAACAAAAGACGGACAAACTTATTCAAAAACAGTTAAAGACTTGTTTGAAGTAAAAGAGTGTCCTTCAATTTATACTTGCGATAATCCTGGTAGACTTCCACAAAAAGAGTGGAAGCTAATCTCTGTTGACAGCCAGCAAGGTGGCAATCCTGGCAGCTATGCTTTTGATGGCAATGCATCAACAATTTGGCATACACAATGGAGTCCAAGCTCACCTGCACATCCACATAATATACAAATTAATCTTGGTGAAGAATATAATGTTAGTTCTATGATATATCAAGGTCGTTCGGATGGAGAGAATGGTCGAATTAAAGATTATGAATTATATTTATCTATGGATAATAAAAACTGGGGTGAAGCAATAGCAACAGGACAATTTGAAAATAATAGTGGCGAACAAAAAATCACATTTGAGCCAGTGAAAGCTCAATATGCTAAACTAGTAGCTTTATCTGAAGTAAATGGTGAAAACTGGACATCGATAGCGGAGCTCAATTTTATTGGCTGTTTGGCAGATGGAACTGGTGTACAAAGTATTGATATGCCAAGTTTGCGTACATTCCCTGTGCCTGCTACATCTGTTGTTAACATCGAATTGCCATTCCAAGATGGTATTAATGAATATAACTACACTGTATACAATGCTGCTGGCAGCATTATGGAATATGGTTTCGCTGACTCCTCCCATACGCATATTGAAATCAATCTTTCAAGCTATGCAAGTGGTAATTACTTCGTTCGAATTCAAGATAAAAACGGACTCGTTTATCGTGTGAAGTTTTTGAAATAAACAGTCTAAATTTAAACAATTAGATATTAAATAAAAAAGGGTGCTGAATAAATTATTTTATTTAGCACCCTTTTTATTTTCAATAGCAAAAAATGACAATTTGCTATTTTTCAAATGAAAGTTATAAATCATAAATCAATTTTCAAGCTCAGCATTTTACAGTTTTATTCAATTTCAAGTAAGTGATTCACATAATGAAACTTACTATTTTCACACCACCCAACACCTATCCTATCATTATGTAAAGAATTACAGTGACATTTACGCATTTATTCGACAATTTGACATCACAATCCCCTTTTTTACATTATCTTTGTCAATAAATACAGATTCTACAATTTCTTATTGAAAAACACGCAAAAAACTCAATAGCTATGGCAAGAAAAAGAAAGGTATTGATGATTTTTACAGGAGGAACCATCAGTATGGTTGCCGACCAAGAGACAGGAGCTCTACGACCAGCTACATTTGAATTTATGTTGAATATGATTCCCGAGCTGAGTTCACTCGGAATTGAAATTAAGGCCGAACCACTTCTTCCCATGGTAGATTCGTCAGATATCGGTCCTGAGGCATGGAAGCGGATTGCATTAATCATTCAAGAACATTATGATGATGTGGATGGATTTGTAGTGTTACACGGTACTGATACTATGTCTTATTCGGCTTCAGCACTAAGTTTTATGCTAGAAGGATTGTCAAAACCGGTAGTATTTACAGGATCTCAACTACCGATTGGGATGGTGCGGACAGATGCTAAAGAGAATCTAATCACTGCTGTTGAAATAGCAGGTGCAGTAGATAATATGGGTAATCCTATGGTGCCAGAGGTTTCTCTTTTTTTTGAAGATAAACTTTTTAGAGGAAATAGATCGAGTAAACGAAGCTCTGAAAATTTCAATGCCTTTGCCTCGTTCAATTATCCCCCATTAGCAGAAGTAGGTATTCATATTAAATTTCAAGAGACATTTATTCGAAAAGTAAAATTTGGGGAGAAACTAAAAGTACGTACTAAAACCGATCAAAATGTGGCCATTCTTAAAATTTTCCCTGGTATTACCGAACACATGGTGCTTAGTGTACTCAATATTCCTGGATTAAGAGCAGTAGTTTTAGAAACTTTCGGAGCAGGCAATACTCCTCAGTTTGATTGGTTTAGCAATGCATTGAAGAATGCAACAGAGAAAGGTATTATCATCGTTAATAAATCGCAATGCAACGTCGGTACAGTCAACATGGGGCTTTATGCTACCAGTTTAAATTTGCTAAAAGCGGGTGTTATAAGTGGTTACGACAGTACAACTGAGGCATTAATCGCTAAATTGATGTATCTTTTGGGTGAAAACAGTGACATAGAGAAGGTAAAAGAACTTATGCAAAGCAATTTGTGTGGCGAAATAACGGTATAAAAAAGCCCTACCAAAAAGGATAGGGCTTAATTTATAGTTAGATTTTGAATTACCACACAACTATTTCATCCACAAAAACCCAACCACCTCTAATTTCATTTGGCAATCCTTGATAACGAATATATCGAGCATTAGCTTCGCCACTCCATCCAAAATGGTGAAAAAGCGTACCCGGTGCTTTCTCATCTACAGGTCTTGGAATATCTTTCAGTAAGGTGAAATTCTCATTATCATTTGAAACAGAAATCTTTACATTTTTTGGATAAAATATCCACGGAGCAATGCTTTGCATAAATCGAGCTGTAATAAAGCGGATAGGCATTACTTCTCCCAAATCGATAGTTACATCCATTCCATTTGTCATAAAACCTTGCCAACGACCATCACTGTTAGAAATACCTCCCACTTCACCATTTATCAGTGAGTTTGGGCCTGATGCTGGATAGTATTTGTTAATTGGTATATTATACGTTATCTTTTTACCAATACCTAAATGATAATCAAATCGATTTTTAATCGATTTTCCTATGGGTTTATCCTTATCAAATAGTTGTGCATTGATAATAGCCGAATCGCGCACTAAAATTTCAGATACATATTTTTTGCTATTTGCTGTTGGTTGCGTGCCGTCGGTTGTATAGCGTATATCTACACCGTATTTTTCTGTTTTCAAACTTACGGCAATAGCTTGATTCACACTGTCGGCATTGTGTTCAAACAGCACTTCATCAGAAAGTGTAAAGCTATTATATCCTAATTCACGCAGTAAAGGGATTGTTTGATTGGCGCGACGATTGAAATCACTCCACTCTTTCTGCTCTTTTTCTGTCCACGCAACCTCTGCAAGAGCTAATACACGCGGATAAAGCATATACTCTGCATGTGCTTCTGTTGGGATGTATTCTGCCCAAAGATTAGACTGCACTCCCAAAATATGCTTAGCTTCATCTGCAGTCAATTCTGTAGGAATTGGGTCATAACTATATACTTTTTCTAAAGGTAAGTAACCTCCTATTGCTTCTGGTTGAGTTGCAGGATTTGCTTGATAGCTATCAAAATACATAAAACCGCCCGGTGTCATAATAGCGTCATGCCCACTTTTAGCTGCAGCTATACCGCCTTCTTCTCCACGCCATGACATCACTGTTGCTGCAGGAGCAAGTCCTCCTTGCAAAATTTCATCCCAACCCAAAAGTTTACGATTATGCTTATTCAAAAATCGCTCAATTCGTCTTATCAGATAGCTTTGTAACTCCTCTTCGTTCTTCAAACCCTCTTCTTTCATGCGTTGTTGACACTTAGGACACTCTTTCCAATGATGTTTTTCTGCCTCATCTCCGCCTACGTGAATATATTCTGATGGAAAAATACGCATTACCTCTTTCAGAACATTCTCTAAAAAACTAAATGTAGCTTCATTTCCAATACAAAACTCACTCTGTTTATAGGGTTCACCCACACACGACAGCTCAGGATAAACGGCTAAAACCTCCTCTGAATGCCCTGGCATCTCAATTTCTGGAATAACAGTAATGTGACGTTCTGCTGCATATTTGACCAATTCTTTTGCTTCTTTTTGTGTAAAGAAACCACCATACATCTCCTCGCCGCTGTGCATATCTACATACGAGCGTGGTTTCGTTGCCCACCAATCTTTCCATAACTCATGCGTTCGCCAAGCTGCAACTTGAGTCAATAGTGGGTATTTTTTAATCTCCAAGCGCCAACCCGGACCATCAGTTATGTGCCAATGAAAATGATTTATTTTCAATTGTGCCATCATATCAATCTGTTTTTTTAGAAAATCAAGCGAAAAGAAATGACGACTTACATCAATATGCACACCTCGATAACCAAAGCGTGGTGCATCCTCAATCTCAACAGATGGAATTTTATAATTCGTCTGCTTCAATTGCAACAAAGACTGAACAGCGTAAAAAAGTCCTGTTTCACTGGGTGCTTTTATCTCAATACCATTTGCAGTAACTTTTAATCTGTATGATTCGGCAGACGAATTGATTGAAAAAGACTTATCAATTGCGAGTGAAATACGGTTTGTGGCATTGCTCTTTTTTACAAAAGAAAAACCAGCATCTTGTAAATAAGCCGTAAAAAGCTTCTTTTGCTTTCCATTCAAACCTTTAAAGACAAGCCGATTTGATTTTGACAAATCAAACTCCCCTTTACCCAAAACCACTGAATTGGGTTGAGGAATTATATTTAACTCTTGTGAGTAAGTAAAATAACTCGCAAAAAGCATCACAAAAACAAAGACAAATTTTCTGATCATAGTATTATATTCGTTTTGTAACATAAAAATTAATTCTGAATTGTTTTCTTCAATTAATAGAATCTATTTCATTGATTTAAAAATCAAATTGTAAGTATTATCTCAAATTGCGGTCAACTCGACTCTCTTACCAAATAGTCGTATATCTTTTTTAATAAGATTCTACTGTTATAGCGACGCCCAACCTTGTGCTTTCAGCCCAATTTCTTCTCCTTCACGCCCTACCAAATAGAGCCCATGTTCCTCTTTAGTGATATGACCAATTACATTTACATCATCCAAAGCGATTACTTTCTCATAATCATCAATCGAGACCGTAAACAATAGCTCATAATCTTCACCACCATTCAGTGCAGCTGTTACAATATTAAAGTTAAGTTCAGCCGCCATCTCCACTGCTTCAATGTTAATCGGAATTTTATCACTATATACCCTACAACCCACTTTGCTCTGCTTACAAATATGCATCAACTCAGAAGATAAACCATCCGATACATCCATCATAGAGGTAGGCTGAATGCCTTTCGCAGCTAAACTTGCAATAATATCTTTTCTTGCCTCGGGTTTTAATTGACGTTCAAGAATATACTCTTTTCCTGTAAAGTCGGGCTGGATATTTTCTGATTCACCTGAAAAAACGACTTTTTCACGCTCTAAAAGTTGCAAGCCCATGTATGCTGAACCTAAATTGCCCGATACGCAAATTAAATCATTCTCTTTAGCACCGTTGCGATACACAATTTTATCTTTCTCTCCCTCGCCAATACAAGTAATACTAATTGTTAAACCTGTTAGCGAAGCTGTTGTATCACCACCTACTAAATCAACACCATATAACTCGCAAGCCAACTGAATTCCACTATAAATTTCATCCAAATCTTCCACTTTGAATCGCTTTGAAATACCCAAAGAAACGGTAATCTGCTTGGGTTGCCCATTCATGGCATAAATGTCTGAGAAATTAACAACACAAGCCTTATAGCCCAAATGTTTTAATGGAGTATAAATCAAATCGAAATGTATCCCTTCTAACAATAAATCAGTGGTTACAAGCACCTGCTTCTCCTTATAATCAAGCACAGCGGCATCGTCACCCACACCAATTTTAGACGATGGATTTTTCAATTTAAAGTTCTTTGTCAGATGGTCTATTAATCCAAACTCACCTAATGATGAAATATCAGTCATAATATTTTTATTATTTTTACTTCAATGTATTTACTGGAATTTTTTCAATCCTACGAATATGGCGTCCACCCTCAAATTCGGTCTCAAAGAAAGCATCTACCATAGCAATTACTTCCTTTTCCGATACAAAACGCCCAGGCATAGAGAGAACATTGGCATCATTGTGAAAGCGTGCCAACTGAGCAATCTCTACATTCCAACATAAAGCTGCTCGAATACCTTGATGCTTATTCAACACCATACTGATACCATTCCCGGTGCCACAAATCGAAATACCGTAATCATATTCACCCGCCTCAATAGCTTCAGCCATAGGATGGGCATAATCAGGATAATCGCAGCTTTCCGTTGAAAAACAACCAAAGTCATATAATTCTAATGGGTTTTTCTTTTTAAGATGCTCTAAAATTGCGTTTTTATATTCGTAACCGGCGTGGTCATTACAAATAGCTATGCGTAATTCTTCTATCGACTTCATAATTTTATTGATAAATTAGTTTTTAATTTAAGAGAAGTTTTTTACATCTTCTTCTGATATTTTACTTCCTCCCAGAATTATCAAACGCTCAACAACGTTGCGAAGTTCACGAATATTCCCTGGCCAGCTTCTTGCTTGCAATGCGTCAATGGCTTTTTTATCTATTGATTTGAGCTGAATGCCTTGTTCTTTGCATATTTGCTCTAAAAAATAATCGACTAAAAGAGGGATATCCGTTTTTCGATCATCCAATGTAGGTACGTGAATTGGAATCACATTGAGACGATGATAAAGGTCTTCTCTAAAATTTCCTTTTTCAATTTCTGCTTTTAAATCTTTGTTGGTTGCAGCAAAAACACGAACATTTACTTTTATGTTTTTGTCACTTCCCACACGTGATATTTCATTTTCTTGCAAGGCTCGAAGCACTTTTGTTTGCGCCGAAAGGCTCATATCACCAATTTCATCTAAAAATATGGTGCCTTCATCAGCTTGCTCAAATTTTCCAATACGTTGCTTGTGAGCCGAAGTAAACGAGCCTTTTTCGTGTCCAAACAACTCACTTTCAATAAGTTCTGAAGGAATAGCTGCACAGTTTACCTCAACAAAAGGATTGCCCGCTCGATTACTATTTTCATAAAGCATGCGAGCTACCACCTCTTTTCCTGTACCATTCGAGCCCGTAATCAAGACGCGTGCATCCGTTGGAGCCACTTTTTCAATCATCTCACGCACCCGATTTATGCCCTCTGATTCACCAATCATCTGATTCTTTGATGAAACTTTACGTTTCAATTTTTTGGTTTCAGTAAGCAGTGAACCCTTCTCCAAGGCATTACGTACTGTTACCAAAAGACGATTTAAATCAATGGGTTTTTCAATAAAATCAAAAGCTCCTTTTTTGATACACTCTACGGCCGTATCGATATTTCCATGTCCAGAAATCATCACTACGGGGGTATCACTATTTTCTACACGAAGTTTTTCTAAAAACTCGATACCGTCCATCTCAGGCATTTTAATATCCGAGAAAATCATATCAAACGAGTCATTTAAAGCTGTATCTAAACCCACTCTCCCATTTTCAGCCAATACAACTTTATGCTTTTCAAACTCCAAGATATCTTTCATCGTATTTCGGATGCTTCGTTCATCATCAATCACTAAAATTCGTGCCATTTTCTTCTATTTTTATAAATCAAACCCTATATCTTTTCTGAAATATTTTTTCTCAAAATCAATGCGTTTTGCATTTTCAAAAGACTTAGCCAAAGCTTCCTCTTTAGTCAAACCGTAAGAACTTACAGCAATAACGCGACCACCGTTCGTAACTACTTTATCCTCTTTACTTATTGTTCCAGCATGAAACACAATACTATCCGCAGCATCAGCCAATCCGCTTATCTCTTTCCCTTTTTCAAAAGAGCCAGGATATCCACCCGAAACCAGCATGATAGCCACAGCAGCACGCTCGTCAATTTCCACTGTTTTCTCATCCAAATTCCCTTGTGCTACACCCTCAAGTAGTTCAACAAAATCTGACTTCAAGCGTGGCATAACAACTTCAGTCTCTGGATCGCCCATTCTTGCGTTATACTCGATTACATACGGCTCGCCATCTACTTTTATCAAACCAAAGAAGATGAAACCTTTGTATTCAATACCATCTGCTTGCAAACCTTCTACTGTTGGAATAATGATTCTCTCTTCCACTTTTTTCATGAAATCACTATCAGCAAATGGGACTGGCGATACCGCACCCATTCCTCCCGTGTTCAGTCCTGTGTCGCCTTCGCCAATGCGCTTATAGTCCTTTGCCTCAGGAAGTATTTTGTAGTTTTTACCATCAGTTATGATAAATACCGAGCACTCAATACCCGATAAAAACTCTTCGATAACAACTGTAGTACTTGCAGCACCAAACTTGCCGCTCAACATGGTTTTTAGCTCTGAAACGGCTTCATCTAAATCATCCAAAATCAGCACTCCTTTACCGGCTGCCAAACCATCTGCTTTTAGCACATAAGGAGCTTTCATTGTTTTCAAAAAAGCTACACCTTCTTCAATATTTTCACTTGTAACACTTAGATACTTAGCTGTAGGTATATTGTGTCGCACCATAAATTGTTTGGAAAAATCTTTACTTCCCTCCAATTGTGCTGCAATACGATTCGGACCTACAATTGGCACATGCTGAATTTGCTCGTTTTCTTGAAAAAAATCGACAATTCCATTTACCAAAGGATCTTCAGGACCAACAACAACTAAATTTATATCATGTGCGATCACCGCTTCTTTTATTTTATCAAACTCATTTACACCGATTGGAAGATTAACCCCAACATCGCCTGTACCTGCATTTCCGGGTGCTATAAATAACTTTGATAATTTTGGACTTTGAGCTATTTTCCATGCCATTGCGTGTTCGCGTCCTCCCGAACCAATAAGTAATATATTCATATTTTAACCGAAGCTCTCTTTTTCCTTATAGCTATAAGCTTAAAAGCAAAGGAAAATTGAAAGCAATTAATTTATTATTATCCTCAATTTTAACTTTTTACTTGCTTATTCCTCCCAAACCAAATAAGCCGACACTAACCAGTGATTCAATTCATTATCTTTTGAAGGCTGAGCTTCAGGAATACTAATTCTTAATGTATGTTCACCCGCTTCAATACCTTTCAAATCAATTGTTTCAGGAGTTACTTGACTTCCTGGACACCAATTGGAACGCGATAAATCAGATGATCCCAATGGCTCTTCCACCTCTTTTTCCTTTCTCCCATCTCTTGCAATATAGGCTACCGTTCTTTTTCTTAACCAAACACCTGTAGAAGGATTAAAACGACGAAAAGATGCACAATCATCGCGCCAGGGAATAAAACTAAGCACTTTTTGATTATCTACAAAAATAATATTTTCTTTCTGCACAAACTCATCACCTCCTGAATGACCTCCATGTCCTGTTGTTATGTATTTTAACTTAACATTCTTGGCCTTTTTGGGAAGAGTAAACGGTATGCTTATATCTTTTCTTGCAAAAATATCAGGAATGCTTTGACCTAAATAATAGACTGTATTGACCAAAGGCAACACTTGGCTTTTTGACAATTTATCTTGCTTGATTTTACTCTCATTGTAACTAAGCTCCAGACTTAAATTGTAACCCATTTCTGTCCATGTATCAATAAAAACACCAATATAAACTTCGCCTTGAAGCATAGATATTAGGTGGCTCACATCTTGTTCCCATACTACTTCACTTGCCCATTTATCAATATAAACTGGTTTACGCTTGCTCGATAATGAGTCCTTGGGTGCACTAAAATGCCCTACTCCAAAAGGTGTCATAAAACGCATCAATTCTACCGTAGGTTGATATGCATTACCCGGAACTATTCCTACAAGATTTTCATATTTATCGGCATCTACAGTCGGGTAAGTTTTAGAATTATTCGCTATATCAATCATATTTATAGCTGAGTTTTTGGGTATGATAAAGCAAGAACCTGACTTATCCCACGGGTCGCCATTAGAAGTTAAGTTTATTTTAGCTGAAACTTGCGTATTTCGTTTGAAGGTGGGTAAAACAATTTTGTGAATTGCTATTCGTCCATTTGCTAAATGAAAGATATTATCCGTTTGATTAAGTCCATCTGGATACACAGCTGGATTAAATCGTATATTCTCATTCTTAAATACTTGGACTGTTTTAGACTCAGCATGCAAAGTATTAAGATTGAGAAAAACTAAAAACAAGCTAATTATAAAATATCTCATAAGGTATATGTTTAAAATTTATTCTGCTTTAATTAATTCACTTGATAAGAAATGTTCTAACTCTTCAGGCTTAACATTGATTTTCAGTTTTCCATTTTGAGCCCAAGAAATCTGGCCTGTCTCCTCTGAAATCGTAATTGCTATCGCATCAGATTGTTCGCTGATTCCTAAGGCAGAGCGATGTCGTAAACCCAAACGCTTTGGAATATTTTGATTGCTCGACACAGGTAAAATACAACCAGCTGCACGCAATTTCCCATCAGAAACTATCAAGGCACCATCGTGTAACGGACTGTTTTTGAAAAATATATTTTCAATCAAGCGAGAACTTATACGAGAATCTATTTCTTCGCCTGTTTGAGCAAAGAAGTCTAACTTATTCTCTTTAGTCAATACAATCAAACCTCCTGTTTTACTCTTAGACATATTACGACAAGCCAATACAATTTGTATAACCTCATAGACTATATCTGTGCTTACATCCTGACCTTGTTGTTTAAATATCTTTGGCATAAACCGAAGCACAGCCCAATTCCTACGTGTCCCAAGTCTTGAAAAGAAGCGTTTTATCTCAGTTTGAAACAAAACAATCAAAGCAAAAGCACCAACATTTACTATCGCATCTAACATACCGCCAAGCAACTCCATTTTCAAAACTTGCGAAATGAAGAACCATATAATCACAAAGGTCATTATGCCCAAAAAGACATTAGCTGCACCCGATCGCTTCAACAAACGATAAGCACCAAAAAGCAATAACGCCGTAAATGCGATATCTATAATATCTTTTATAGAAATGTCAAATATCAACATAATTTATCGGTATTTTTGATATTGATTGAATAATTTGATCGTTTCAACAGCTTCTTTTACATCATGTACTCGCAAAATACTGGCTCCATTAATCAAAGCCAAAGTATTTACAACCGATGTGCCATTAAGAGCATCTTCTGACGAAATTTCCAAGAGATTATATATCATTGATTTTCGTGAAACGCCGGCTAATACCGGAAAACCTAAGTCTTGAAAAACAGCCATATTAGCAAGTAGCTCATAATTTTGTTCCAAAGTTTTGGCAAATCCAAAACCTGGATCGATCACAATGTCATTTACTCCCATCTCTGTCAATTTAGCCGTTTTCTTTTCAAAACTTTGAAGTACTTCAGCCAACAAATGTTCGTAATCAGTCAACTGCTGCATATTTTGTGGCGTACCACGCATATGCATCATAATGTAGGGCACACGTAATTTAGCAATGGTATCAAACATTTTGTTATCCAAATCACCACCGCTAATATCATTTATTATCTGCACACCATATTCACCAACAGCCCATTCAGCCACCTCTGCTCGAAAGGTATCTAATGAAATAACTGCATTTGGAAAATCCTGACGAATGGCAAACAAAGCTATTTTCAATCTCTCTTTCTCCTCTTCTAATGCAATAACACTTGCAGAAGGGCGAGTTGAATAAGCTCCTACATCAATAATCTTAGCTCCATCAGATAAAGACTTATCAACACTCGCAAGCAAAGCATCTACATTGGAAATTCGGCTCGACTTATAAAAAGAGTCGGGTGTAAAGTTGATAATTCCCATCACTATAGGCTTATCCAATGCTAAGAGTTCTCCGTTTATATTGAGTTGATGGGGTTTGAAATACATAGCTTCTATGAAATATCCAAGATGTTTTGACGTTTGTACTATTGATTAATTTACAAAAATAAGAAATTAAACTGTTTATTTTACTTTATTGTTCAATTTAATCCATTTGTTTTTCTGAAGCAGCGTATAATTCAGCAATTTGTGAGCAAAACAGTATTTTCTAAAAAAATAAAACGTTAAAATATACGTTTTAGCTATAAAAGTAGTTATAGTATAGCTATCTATAGTTTTGAAACAGTTTTATACGTATTGAAATATCGAACATTATGACATTAAAAAGCATTCAAAATATAAGTCTTATTGTTATATTGCTTTGGGGAGTTGCATCGTGTGCACCTCGTAGCAATCAAGCAAGACAAGCTCCAGCACCAAAAGGATCTACCACTTCTACTGCAACTGGATGGACCTATCAAAACGAGCGATTTTCGGGAGGAAATGCTTATGCTTCTGCTGGATTTGCTGCCCAAGAGAACTTTAAACCTACTATACCGGGTGGCATGGTAGTAATTGAGGGTGGGACATTCGTAATGGGCGAGACTACCGATCATATTACTGGACAACGCAACAACATTCCACGCCGTGTGTCAGTTGGATCTTTTTATATGGATGAATTTGAAGTGAGCAATCTGATGTGGCGTGAATATACCCATTGGATGGAGACTGTATTTGGTGAAGTAGCACCTGAGTTGGTACAAAAAGCTCAACCCAATATCAGCAAACTGGACGACCCACTAACTTATAACGAACCCTACTACGACAGATATTACACCCACCCCGCATTCAATAACTACCCTGTTGTTGGCATTACTTGGGAGCAAGCAATGGACTATTGCCAGTGGCGAACAGACCGTATGAATGAATTAGTATTGGTAAAAGCTGGTGTAATTGCACCACCTGATTTTTCATACATTGAGGATGTAGCTGACCATGATTTAATAGCTCGAAATTTTGTGTTCAATACTGAAAAATATTTGTTAGACCGCAACTACAATCCTGAAGTTGGTTCTAAGCCATTGATGGGTGCAAATGGGCGCCCTCGTAAAGCTCAAATGGGTGATGGTTTGATGTTTCCAAACTTTCGACTACCTACTGAAGCCGAGTGGGAATTTGCAGCTTACGGCGTTAAAGCTGACAAGAATGGTCTGGTAGCTGAAGGGCGAGTTTACCCTTGGACTGGTAATCGCTTACGTGAAACAAAAAAAGGCAAAACACAAGGCCAAATGATGGCTAATTATGCACGAGGACGCGGAGATATGATGGGTGTAGCTGGGGCGCTGAATGATGGGTACGCAACCACAGCTCCTGGTAATGCTTTTCCTCCTAATGAATTCGGACTGTATAACATGGCTGGTAACGTAAACGAATGGGTTTTGGATGTATATCGCTCAACTTCTCATCAAGAAGTTGCTGACTACAATCCTTACAGAGGCAATCAGTCATATAGCTATTTAGCTGAAACATCCGATGAAAATGGTGGATTTGCGTATCAAATTGACTCGCTTGGAAGATTAGCACGTACTGTTTTGGAAGACGATGACTTCAGAAGCCATGGCGATGGTAGAGGTGCTATTACAACCGATTTTCAGTTGCATACTGACCCTGAAGGGCTTAGCGCTTTACGAAATAACTCACAAATTGATCCAACAGATATTTTAGCTCCAAATATTTCGAACAAAACACGAGTTTATAAAGGTGGCTCTTGGAAAGATAGAGCGTACTGGCTCAACCCTGCTACTCGTCGCTATTTAGACCAAGACAAATCAGCAAACGATATTGGTTTTCGCTGTGCAATGACCATGCTTGGTAGCTTGGACGCCCAGCCTCAAGCTAAGAAGAAAAGATAAAGTAGAAGTAATCAAAATACAGTACAACTGACAAATTAAAAAAAACAGCATTTATTATTTGTTCAAATAAAAATATTTATCTATCTTTGCACTCGGTTTTTGAGGAAAGAATCTGAAAAAGACATTTATTGCGGAAATAGCTCAGTTGGTAGAGCATAACCTTGCCAAGGTTAGGGTCGCGAGTTCGAGTCTCGTTTTCCGCTCAAAATAAAATAGCGAATCAA
>CAYFTO010000042.1:10158-16797 GCA_964346125.1 uncultured Paludibacter sp. | reverse complement strand
AGACTTTGAATGTTGGCAAAATTTTGCTGGAGAAGATTTGATTTATTATTCTTAAAATATTCTTCCAAGAATATTTTTTCTATAATTTAAATAAAATACGGTGCTTTTTAATCACAATTAAAATAATTTACCTACTTTTGCAAACAATTTGTCAACAAACAGCACATTTTATTAACATAAAAGATGAAAACAACTGAAATTACAAGCGATTTAACAAGAAGGTTTCCTAATGAACCTGAATACATTCAAGCAGTGCATGAAGTACTTGAGAGTATTGAAGAGGTGTATAATAGCAATCCCGAATTTGAAAAACAAAATCTGATTGAACGACTTTGCATTCCTGATCGTATTTTCAGTTTTCGAGTAACATGGGTGGATGATAGAGGCGACATACATACCAATATGGGTTATCGCGTACAGCACAATAACGCTATTGGTCCTTATAAGGGAGGAATTCGTTTTCATGCTTCCGTTAATTTATCCATTCTTAAATTTTTAGCTTTTGAGCAGACGCTTAAAAATGCACTCACTACTTTACCTATGGGTGGTGCTAAAGGTGGTTCTGATTTTAATCCACGCGGAAAGTCAAATGCTGAAATCATGCGTTTCTGCCAGGCCTACATGCTCGAATTGTGGCGAAACGTAGGTGCTGATACCGATATTCCTGCTGGAGATATTGGCGTAGGAGGCCGTGAAGTTGCCTATATGTATGGTATGTATAAAAAGTTGGCACGCGAAAACACGGGAGCTTTTACGGGAAAAGGACTTGAATTTGGTGGTTCTTTGATTCGTCCTGAAGCTACTGGATATGGCAATATTTATTTCTTAATGAATATGTTGGCTATTCGTGGCATAACAACTTTAGAAGGACAAACAATTGCTATTTCTGGCTCTGGAAATGTTGCTACTTATACTGCTGAAAAAGTATTAGAATTAGGCGGTAAAGTGGTAACCATGTCAGATAGCGATGGCTATATTTACGACCCTGAAGGAATTGACAGAGAGAAGTTGGACTTCATAATGGAGCTGAAGAGTGTATATAGAGGGCGTATTCGTGAGTATGCTGAAGAATACAATTGCAAATATGTAGAAGGAGGGCGTCCTTGGGCTGAGAAATGTACAATAGCTCTTCCATCTGCCACACAAAATGAGTTGACAGGAGATGATGCACAAACATTAATAGATAATGGCTGTATCGCAGTTTCAGAAGGAGCAAATATGCCTTCAACACCAGAAGCTGTTGCTGTATTTCTTAAAAACAAAATTCTATATGCTCCTGGCAAAGCAGCAAATGCAGGCGGTGTTTCCACATCAGGCTTGGAGATGACTCAAAATGCTATGCGTTTGAACTGGACGCGTGAAGAAGTGAATGAAAAATTACAAATGATTATGAAAAACATCCACGACACATGCGTTACATATGGCACAGAAGATGATGGGTATATCAATTATGTAAAAGGAGCAAATATCGCTGGATTTATGAAAATAGCCAAAGCAACAATTGCACAAGGAGTAATTTAAAGTAACCACTCAGTCCCTCACCCCCCTGAAGGGGGAGTTGTAGTGCATAAATTCAAGTTTATATCATTAATAAATGGGTTGAGAATAATTCTATAACCAATATGGACTACTTTAAAATGGCTGAGTAGTTACAATTTAAAAGCTTTATCTGTAAAATTTTGCAAATTCTGCTTATATTCATATATTTGCACTATTCATCAAAACATAACTAAACAAATGCTCACAACAATAAGTTTATTAATATTAGGTTTAATAGTTGGCTTAATTGCCAAGTTACTATTTCCGGGTCTTACTCCGAAAGGATGGCTATCAACCCTGTTGTTAGGAATTTCCGGTTCATACGTAGGAGGTTTAATCGGATCTTTCGTTTTTGGTATGTCTTTCAAACAATTTAGCGTTCCAAATATTTTTTTAGCTACACTTGGTGCATTTGTAGTGTTGTGGTTATACAATAAAATTAAAAAATAATCGGATTATGGCATTGGATATTGGCAATAAAATCCCAGAAATATTGGGAAAAAATCAAGATGGAGAAGCGCTTAAGTCTTCTCAGTTTGCTGGTAAAAAGTTGGTACTTTATTTTTACCCAAAAGATAACACTCCCGGCTGTACAGCACAAGCTTGTAATTTGCGTGATAATTATGATGCGTTATTGGCCAAAGGCTACGCTGTAATAGGCGTGAGTGCCGATAGTGAAGATTCTCATAAAAAATTTATTGAGAAGCATAACTTACCATTTCCATTAATTGCTGACACTGAAAAGGTGCTTTCAAATCAATTTGGAACGTGGGGCGAGAAAAGTATGTACGGTAAAACGTATATGGGAATGACTCGAACTACGTTTATTATTGATGAAAATGGAATTATAGAGGAAATTATTAGAGGAAGAGCCGTTAAAACAAAAGAACATACGAGTCAAATTTTGAAATAAAATACTTTTCACTATTAAAAATTTCTTTTTATCTTATAATTTTCCTAATTTTGATAAAAATAAAAATGCTATATGAGAAACAACTTTAACCCTTGGCACCATGTATCGCCAGGAGATAATTTACCCGAAGAAGTAAATGGCATCATCGAAATTCCAAAGGGTATTCGTGCTAAATATGAATTGGACAAAGATAGTGGCCTTTTGAAGTTAGACCGTGTCTTATATTCATCGGTCTATTACCCTGCTAACTATGGATTTATTCCACAAAGTTATGGTGAAGATAAAGACCCTTTGGATATTTTAATTCTTTCGCAAATAGAAGTAGTTCCACTTTGTATTGTGCCTGCAAAAATTATTGGCGTAATGCGTATGTTAGATAATGGTGAGGCTGACGATAAAATCATTGCAGTTGCAGCTGGAGATCCAAGTGTAAATCACTATAATGACATTTCTGAACTTCCGCAACATATGCTTACAGAAACGATGTCGTTTTTTGAAGATTATACTCGTTTGGAAAATAAAACAGTTGTAGTTGAAAAGTTTTTTGGCAAAGATACTGCTATTGAAATTCTTGAAGATAGTTTTAAGTTATATCAGCAATATTTCGGTGCTCTTCACAAATGGTTCTTTGGATAAAAGAAAAAGACAGATAAATAAAAGCTCAGATAAAATTCTGAGCTTTTTTATTTTCTAGTAAAATCACCAATACTCCTTGATAATCTCCGCCATCCTTTTGTCATTCAAATCATTATCTCCAACTTCGTTTCTAAGTCTTTGTAATTCTGATTTGAGTGATTTAATAATTTCAGCATATTCAGCATCATTATACGCATTGTAATCTTCAAACGGATCTTTTTCTAAATCATGAAACTCCCAAGCTGGAGTTACGCTCTCTTTTTCCGAACCAGTCATATGCAATGGATCACCATAGAGAAACATCAATTTATAGCGGTCGGTACGAATCCCCATATGTGCAGGACGGATACGGTGTTGCGTCCAATAACGGTAATACATGCTTTTACGCCAATCACTTGGAGTTTTTCCCTTCAAATTCTCACGAAAGCTACGACCTTGCGACTGCTCGGGAGCATCCACTTCTGCATAGTCGGCCAATAGTGCCGCAAAGTCTGTATTGAGAATAATATCTTCATTTCGCACGCCTGCCGGTATTTCTTTTGGATAACGAATAACAAATGGCATTCGAAGCGACTCTTCGTACATCATCCGCTTGTCGAAGAAGCCATGTTCGCCTAAGAAATAACCCTGATCTGAAACATATATCACCACCGTATTTTTAGACAAACCCTCCTCATCCAAAAACTGAAGAAGCCGCCCTATATTATCATCAATTGTAGCACCGCATCGCAGGTAGTCCCGTATTAATTTTTGATAAGTTGCTTTACGAGCAGCTATGCTATCTAATCCCTGTCTTGAAAATGGCAATTCGGGATAGCGACACCACCAGCTATCAGGATCTTTTGAGGCTGTTTCCCAACGCCAAGCCATATTCTCTAATTGTTGGCCTGGGAATGCCCTACCCGATTTTTCGGTACCAAACTCAAACATATTATGTGGCTCTGGAAAAACTACATCTTCATACAATTGCCTATTTCTTTCAGGAAAATCCCACGGCTCGTGTGTGGCTTTGAAATGGCAAAAAAGCATAAATGGTTTCTCCTTATCACGATTATTTATCCAATCGATGCTTTTATCTGTAACAATATCTGTTGAGAAACCCTCAACCCTCACACCATTATCTCCTTGATCATCATCTATCCAGTTTTCAGCCGATTTGAAACTGGGATTAATATAATCTCCCTGATCATAAAACACTTCATAATGGTCAAAGCCAGTTGGCTCTTTCTTCAAATGCCATTTACCAAAAATAGCTGTTTGATATCCACCAGCTTGAAGCCTTTTGGCTATATTATCCGCTTCTGGATCAATAGCATCATCTAAAGTATACACACCATTTACATGACTGTAAGCACCAGTAAGAATGGCTGCGCGGCTTGGCACCGAAATGGAATTTGTGCAAAAAGCATTTTGCAAGGTAACACCTTCATCAGCTATGCGTTGAATATTTTCATTTTTCACATAATCGGCTAATACTCCCCCATATATCCCCCAAGATTGTGAAGTGTGATCGTCTGAAAGTATAAACAAAATATTGGGACGCTCGCTCTCCTTTTCAGAATTTTGTTGGGAACAAGATGCTAAACTAAGCGAAACAGCACCTAAACCAAGGTAAGCACCCAAACTACTACGTGAAAGTGAAGTCAAGCTATAAGACAAACTTGTTTTTCTATTGATTAAATTAGATTTTTGTTTCATAGATTAATGTATTTATTATTTAGTAACTACTCAGCCATTCTAAAGTAGTCAGTATTGATTATTAAATTATACTCAAGCCATTATTAACGATACAAACTGTAATGAAAATTTATGCTCTACAACTTCCCCTGGAACTTCCCCTTTGGAGGGTAAAGGGGCCGCATTCACTTATAATCTTTGGCATAGCCTGGCAATCTTCTATTCTTTCCTTTTTTCTCACTTAAATCATCACCCAAATCCTCGCGAGCTTCATCAGCTATTTGCATCAATTTATGAACTACTTCGGGGTATAGTTCTATCACATTATAACGCTCGCCCGGATCGCGTCGCAAATCATATAGTTCAGGTTTATTAATTTGCTTTGTAGTCAATTCTCCTGGCTGTCCATCATTTCCGGGTAAAAACTCGCCATAAGTTACATAGCGATGAGGAAAAATTAGCTTATACTCACCATCAGATACCGCCTCCAAATCATTATTATTAAGATAATATAGAAATGAAGTTCTCGGATTTACATCTTCTCCTTTGATAAGTGGAAGAAGACTTACGCCATCAATTTTATGATTAGGTAAATTAGCTCCACTAATTTCGGCCATAGTAGGGAATAAATCAATATTTGAACTTAGTTTATTACAAACCGTACCAGCTGTAGTCACCCCTTTCCAATACATTATACACGGTACACGATTACCACCATCAAAAGTTGTCGCTTTTGCTTCACGCAAACCACCTGTTGAGCCAGCATGATTTCCATAACTTATCCACGGTCCATTATCCGAAGTGAGAATCACCAATGTATTCTCTTCCAAATTTAGCGTTTTCAATGTTTGCATAATTTGTCCCACACTCCAGTCCAACTCCATCATCACATCACCATAAAGTCCCAATTCACTTTTCCCTTCAAATTTTTCAGAAACAGCTAAGGGAACATGCGGCATTGAGTGTGCTAAATAGAGGAAAAAAGCTTTGTCTTTATTTCTTTTTATAAAATCGATAGAACGGTTTGTATAGTCAGTTGTAAATTGAGTTTGATCGGTATTAAAACCAACAATATCATTTCCTTCAATTGTAGGCAAATCGGGGAAGCTGAAAATTGGACCTTGTTGTGGATGAAAAGGCCACATATCATTTGAATGAGGTAAACCGTAATACTCGTCAAATCCATTTTGCAAAGGAAGGAACTGAAAAGAGTCGCCTAAATGCCATTTACCAAAAATAGCAGTTTCATAGCCCTTCTGTTTTAGCAATTCACCCATAGTCATTTCTTCAGGATGAATACCAAAGCTTGAATCTGGCATGGGTGCCCCTGCAAAACCTACTCTATTGGGATAGCAACCGGTCAGCATTCCTGCTCGTGATGCACCACTGATAGCTTGACCGGCTAAGAAATGCGTAAACTGAACCCCATCTGCTGCCAACTGATCAATATTGGGTGTTGTGTATCCGTAAGCTCCGTTGTAGCTAAAATCACCATAGCCCGCATCGTCTAAATTGATTAACACAAAGTTGGTTGGTGCTTGAGCCAACAAAGAAAAAGAGGCAGCACTTAGCACCGAAACATAGAGTGACTTTCTGTTTAACATACTCATCTATCTATTGGTAATAACTTATTTAAATACTTGCTTCATCGAGCGACCTACCCAAACTTGTGGTTTTGGCAAGTTAAAAATATCAGCAATAGTAGGCGCTACATCATACTGCATTACGCTTTCAAAAAACTCTCCACCGTTTTTAATTCCTTTTCCTGAAATAATAAAGGGTGTTTCCATCTCCATCATTGATGTACTTCCATGCCCCTTATCAATTCCACCATGGTCTGAAGTGACGATGATAATTGTTTTATCATAGATTCC
>CAYFTO010000042.1:0-10058 GCA_964346125.1 uncultured Paludibacter sp. | reverse complement strand
AGCGAATCAATTAAATATTTAATACCATCCCATTCATAAATCATCCCTATCTCAGCATTTGGATCTGCCTTTCTCAATAGTTGAAACATATTGGGAAACATACCGTTTTCATTGAGCTCTCTCGATTTCAAAGTGGGTGTTTGCGTGCCCCAATTGGTGTAACCATGCAGTTCAGGACCTGCACCCATAAACATACTCGCCCAGTTTACAGCACTTGATGATGGCAACACCGAACGTTTTTGTAGTGTATAGCTTCCACTCTCCATCAAGGCATTGATGTTGGGTAATTCTGTTTTGTATTTATCCACATTATAAGCTCCCCAACCATCTAATCCAATAAATATTACGTGTTCAGCTTTCCACTTTTTACGTATTTTATTACTCGATTTTTGAGCAGATGCAAAACTGAAACTAAAAAGGGCTGTTACTAACAGCATTAAATAAGTTTTCTTCATAATTTTATAATTTTTCCACGCAAGGATGCACATTGTTATATTCTATTCTAAAAATAATTCTATTACGGGTATTTCTACATTAGGCTTTTTCACAGGTAAGCTTAAATTCAAATCATCGGCACCCAAACCACCATCCATTCGATGATGACCGTAAGGGGCTGTGATTTGTAATTCGGAAGCATCATGTAGAAATTGGGCATATTTCACCTTCTCTTTATAGCCTGGTAGTTTAAAATTTTGCAATGGATAATCCAACAAGTGAATATAAAGTCGCTTCGTTTGAGGATTGTAAGTTAGCAAGCAGTTTTCAGGAACTTGAAATTCTTTTGGTGCTTCTGTACATGAATAAATTGAGCGACTATTGAAGTACATCCATTCACCCATCTCTGCCAAAGCTTTATTTGCACGATAATCAAAAGTGCCACGAGCCGTAGGACCTACATTCAAAAGTAGATTACCACCTTTGCTAACCGATTCGATTAACAACACAAGCAATTGTTTATTATCTTTCCATGAAGTTTCATCACGGTAATAGCCCCAACTTCCCGAAAAAGTTTGACAAGTTTCCCATGGAACTCGTTTGCCATCAATTTCAGGCCATTTATCCACCTTAAATTGCTCGGGTGTAACAAAATCCCAACCGCCCTCTACATCTTTTAGGTCAGCACGGTCGTCAATTATAATGCCTGGTTGAAGCTTGCGCACCATCTTTATCAGATCTACCGCAGCCCAATCATCACGCCCTTTGCCAAACTCACCTGGATAGGAATAATCCAACCAAAGGATATCTATTTTACCATAATTGGTCAACAACTCAGTCAACTGATTTCGCATATATTGGCGATAAACATTCATATCGCGCCCCTCGTTGAGACGTGCATATTCATCGCGAGAACTTGGGCGAAGCGGATGCACATTATCAATCGTAAAATGTGGATGATGCCAATCAATCAAGGAGTAATAAAAACCAATTCGCAATCCAGCTTCGTTAAATGCTTCAACCCATTCTCGAATAATATCTTTACCGTATGGCGTGTTAGTAGCTTTGTAGTCTGTATATTTTGAATCGAACAAGCAAAAGCCATCGTGATGCTTAGCTGTGATGACGGCATATTTCATTCCAGCCTCTTTTGCTTTTTGAGCCCACTCTTTTGGATTATATAAATCGGGGTCGAAAACATCAAAATACTTTTGATATTTATCTGCAGGAATTCTTTCACGTGTTTGCACCCATTCATGACGAGCAGGCTGAGCATAAATTCCCCAATGGATAAACATACCAAATCGGTCGTTTGTCCACCAGCTCATTCGCTCAGTTTTTTGCTCTTCTGTTTCGTCCCAAATTTTTTCTTGTGCTTTACTACTTATTGAAAACAGTAGCAAAAGTGAAACTACAAATAATGTTTTTTTCATGATATAGCTTTTTCCAAAGTTTCAAGTAATGAAACTAATTACGGCTTTATATTAGAGTGAATTCAATAGCTTTCGTGCTTCTCTAACCTGCGCATCTGTAGCTTGAGTTCCTTTAGTTTCCATTGTAAAGCCTTTGATTGCCTCCTCTAATTGCTTTATTTTTTTATTATCGGCACTGTATTTCGAGCGTAAAATATTAATTTTCTCATAATCTTGAATACCTTCAATCAAACGCTCAAAACGGATACTGCTACGTCCATCAGGATAAACTAGGTAGCAATCACCAGCTGCCCAAGTGCGGAAGCGCGAATCCTGCAGTGGGCTAATTGTCCAACTATTATATGCCCAACGCAAATAACCATCATAATTTCCAGCCATAGCATGCCAACCTATCCAAGTGGCTTCAGCAGGAGCTGAAAAGGTAAATGTGTTTGGAAATGGCTCTGCACAGCAAGTATAAACTGTGCTACGCTTTCCCTCCTTATCACGGCGTGCTTTCACTTCTTCTGAAAATTTCTGTTCGAAAGCGATGCAATAATCATAAATATCTGCTTCAATCTCTTCGTGGTAATTTCCTGCCAAAGTAACTTTATAATCGGCATCAGCTTCTTTCACTATTTTAATCGCATTTTGCATATCGCGCATAGCTCGCTCGTCCATGGCAATGGTAGTTTTCTCAAACCATCCTTTTGATTTTAAATGCTGTGCAAAATCTTTCAAAAATGGTAACCAATACTCTTTGTATTCTGCATCATGTGTTTGAGCAGTCACAAATTGAATTCTATTTGTAGCTTCATCGTAATAATCAAATCTCATAGCCCAAGGAATCATCGTGTAGCAATTAATTTGCTCTGTAATGCCCACTTCTTCCATCATAAATGAGACCCATTTATCAAACACATCGTAGCGATATTCCCATGTGCCGTCCAATTTTTTGATACGAGTAACCATGCTATCAAAATGATCTTCGGTTTGAGCTGCCCATGGTTTGTGCATAATGGTTGTGGTAATCACTTTTTGTCCAGCATCTGCAAGCATTTTCATCAGAGGTTTCATCAAATCAAAATGTGCTTTGCTCCAAAGTGGTACATCATGATAACGCGCTACGGAATAAGGATTTTGCCATAAATCTAAATGATAAGCCCAATCTGCAGCTTTTGGCAAGACATGATTTTTTACATTCAACTCTATTTGCAAGTCAGATTTCACACCATTAGTAGTAAGAGAAAGAACAGCTTTGTATTTTCCTGCAACAGCAGTTTGTGGAACAGAAATGTTTAACCAAATTGGCTTAGTAGTATAGGCTGGGATTTCAAGATTATGATGAATATTATTCAAAACATCCGCTACTAAAGTAGAGTCATATATTGAATGATCTGGTCGATGTCCGCAAGCACCTTTTCCATCTTTATTCAGCTCATCAGTCATCACATAACTTACTGGATGAATTTTTACGGCAGATGCTGCTATGCTATTTTTACCACTTTGCAAATCAGAAACATTAATATTTACATCCGATAAATCAGTTTTTGTATAAATCAAAGCTTGCAAATTTACTCGTTCGCCACGCCAAACGTCTAATTTGATACTTGTTGCTTTTCCATCTTTATTAGCCATACCGATTTTATTAGGGATAGACAACTTAGGATAACGTGTATCTGTATTACCCCACTCAAAGTAGAAATCTTTTTTAAGTGTTTTGTTCCATATTTCTTGGCTATCAAATGGTTTAGTGTCACTTAGTTCTACATAAGATTCTTGAGCTTGTAAAGTCAAAGCAAAAGTTAAAAACAGAAAAGGGATGATTCTTTTAAGCATTTTAAATTGGTATTTATCAATTAGTAATATTTAAAATATATATTTGAATATAGAGTTCAAAGATACTATTTAATCAAATCACTCTCAAGTTTTTATTCTAAATTATAAAAAATCAATACATTTTGAAACAATAATTTTAAAATAAGATAGCCAAATGGAAAGATTAACCGATATTCCGACATATTTATTCAATCGTGGAACAAAAATGAGGAGCACATTTATTTTATATATAATATTGGCTATAAATATTGAATAATTTTGTACTTTTGTCATAGCTTATGTGCTTATATTTGAATAAGACTTATAATTTTCTTTTATACTAAGCCCATTATCACGGCCTTTTGCCCAAAGTAGAGTACGTAGTAGAAAGAAAGAGATAATTCAACCATCAGATTACTATTAATTATGAAAAAAAAGATACAATACTTATTTTTAGCAATTTTATTATCGATCACTGCTACTGGATTTGTAAATGCTCAAGAGCACTCCTTTCCAATAGAAACCATAAATAATAAGGAATACTACCAATACACAGTAAAACCTGGTGATGGGCTGTATAGTATAAGCAAAAACTTTAATACTACACAAGCAGAAATTAATCGATTGAACCCGCATATACATGGTGGACTAAGAGCAGGCCAAACGATTTTAATTCCTATCGTAAAGCAAAAAAGTCAAGCTGCTCAAACTGACAAAGCTCATATTTTGATACGACACAAGGTTGAACCGCGACAAACTTTATTTGCAATATCTCGGAAGTATAATGTTACGCAAGAAGCAATTACTAATGCAAACCCAGAGATATTAAAAAATGGACTAAAAGCAGGTACAATTATTTTAATTCCTGTAAACGAAACTGAATTAGAATTGACAAATGATGAACCTAAAACAGATATTAGCAAGGGCGAAATCATTCAGAAGGATGAAGAAGTCACCTTACATATTGGGGAAAGCGGCAATTTTTTCATTCACACTGTAAAAGCTGAAGACACACTCTATTCGATAGCTAAACAATATGGAGTTCATGTAAATGATATAACTGCTCTAAATTCTGAAGCAGCTAATGTTATACGAATAGGTGAAGAATTAAAAATCCCTATCAAAGTTGCTCGTAAAGAGGAAAAGAGTGAAAAAGAAGTTATTACGAAAAAAGAAGATAAAACAAGTTATAAAATTGCTTATCTATTACCTTTTATGAGTAATAACAGTTCAATTGATCCTACTTCAAGACGTTTTATAGAATTCTATTTAGGCTCACTTTTAGCGGTTAATAATGCCAAGAACAATCCCATTCAATACGAAATATACGCCTTTGACATTGAAAAATCAGAAACCAAAGTGCACGAGGTTATTAATAAGCCTGAGATGCAGAAGATGGATTTAATTATTGGTCCAGCATATACAGGACAAATAGCCATTATTTCAGATTTTGCAAAAAGACATCGTATAAACACAGTTATTCCATTTAGCTCTAAAGTAAGTCAAATCGAGAACAATCCTTATCTCTTTCAATTCAATCCTGATCAAGACGTGCAATTGGATTTTTTGGTCAATACAATAAAAAATCGTTTTCGCTTTTACAACATCATCATGGTTGAAACAGGAAGTAAAGACAAAACTGAATACAGTGAACTAAAAAAGCGATTTGATAGTCATAGTATAGAATATAAACAGATTAAAGTGGAAAATATAGAAACAAGCCTCAACCCTGCAACAAATAACCTAGTGATTTTTGATAATGAAGATTATAATGACACTAAAACGTATTTGGCTAATCTTCAAGCTTTAAGTAGCACGTATAGCATTACGACATTTGGGCAATATTCTTGGCGAGCGCAACAAGGTGCAAAGCCTAACATGATTTATGTTTCTCCATTTACAGGCTCAGAAGACGCTACAAAATACTACGAAAGTCAATTCAAGCAATATTATAAAAAAGAGAGCAACACATTCAATCCTCGCTTTGATATTTTAGGCTATGATTTAAGCAACTACTTCCTTTCTACAATGACAAAAGATGGGTTCAACTTTGACTTAAATACTCAATCTTTAAATTATAATAAAGGAGTTCAGTCAAGTTTTAGCTTCATTCGAACAAACAATAATAAAGGTGGTTTTATTAATACACGCATGTACTTAATTGAAGAAAATGCAAAAACAAACTAAGCTTACTTTTATTCTTATATTGAGCATTATTTGTCTCAATATCAATCAAAACAAGGCACAAACTATTTTGCTAGATCCTTATGAACTTTACATTGGAGCATCTGGCGGTGCTACTGGCTCAATGGTATTCTTTAATCCTATTATCAACCAAACATATCTTTTGGGTGTAAATGGCGGAATATCCATGCGCTACATAACAGAAAAGCATTTTGGATTGCAATTAGAGATAAACTATTCAGAACGTGGATGGGCTGAAGCAGATAAGAATTACTCCAGGCAACTCAGCTATATTGAAATGCCGTTTTTAACACACCTTTATACAGGTAAGAAAAATCGTTTTATTTTTAACTTAGGTCCTAAAGTAAGCTATCTAATCAAAGATAATATTTTGATTAATAATCATAATA
Source organism: uncultured Paludibacter sp. (assembly GCA_964346125.1). Taxonomy (GTDB): domain Bacteria; phylum Bacteroidota; class Bacteroidia; order Bacteroidales; family Paludibacteraceae; genus UPXZ01. Next base: position 3,799 of record CAYFTO010000042.1, on the reverse strand, counting down.
ACCCTACTGCTGATCAACATATTTTGCCAATTAATAGCAAATTTGATTATGGTATTGCTGCTGGATTTGGTTACAATCTAAAACTTCCTAGATCTGGAGTTTATCAATTTGAATTGCGTGCGTTTTATGGACTTGGGGATATTATGCCCAATCAGCAATCTGATTACTTTCACAACTCAAACCATATAAATGTGTCAGCAAATATTGCTTACTTCTTTCAGCTAAAAGGGAAAGAGTCAAAAGAGAGTATAGCATTTCAACGAAATTTAAAAAGAGAAGTAAAAGCAGCTAAATTACAGAAAAAAGAGTTAGCAAAAGAGAACAAAAAACTAAGAAAAGAAAAGAAAAAGAAAAAGAAAACAGACAAAGCGATTGAAACTCTGGATGATATTAATAATATAGAAACTGAAGGGGAATTAAAAGAGATTGAAATTCCAACAAATCGAATTGAGTAGCTTGAAACAAATTAAATAGAAAATAACATGACAATTTTACATATTGAGACATCTACAACAATTTGTTCTATAGCTTTAAGCCGTAATGGAGAATTATTGTTTGAAAAAACAGATACCGAAGGCATGAAACATGCTGAGCGCTTAAGTCCTTTTGTTGATGAGGCTTTGCAATTTCTGAAAAGCAAGAATTTAAAATTAGACGCAGTAGCAGTAAGTGCTGGTCCTGGTTCATATACGGGCTTACGAATTGGAACATCTACAGCTAAAGGCCTCAGTTACGGTTTCAACATCCCTCTTATTACTATTCCAAGCTTAGAAATTTTATGCAATGCTGTGATTTCTTCTCATAAAATCGAGAATGACGCCCTACTCTGCCCCATGCTCGATGCACGTCGTATGGAGGTTTATACCGCAACTTACACGAATAAATTAGAAATAGTTGACGAAGTTCGTCCTCTTATCATTGATGAAAATGCTTATCAAAGTCATTTAGCACATCACAAAACATATTTTTTTGGCAACGGCGCTTCAAAAACAAAAGACATTATCACAGATAAAAATGCACATTTTATTGATGATGTTGAAGTATTGGCTAAAAACATGATTAGCAGTGCAGAACAAAAATACAAGGAGAATAATTTTGCTGATGTAGCTTACTTTGAACCTATTTATCTTAAAGAATTTATGGCTACTATACCCAAAAAATTATTTTAATTTATAAGAAAAAGATAATTTTATTATGCTTGAAGGGAATGTCATTTTTGCGTTTTTATTAACTCTATTTGCTGGTTTGAGCACTGGAATAGGTAGCGCTTTAGCATTTTTCACAAAAAGAACCAATACAAAATTACTCTCCTTTGCTTTAGGACTATCGGCAGGAGTAATGATCTATGTCTCCTTTGTAGAGATTTTCCCTCAGTCAATTAAGCTAATAGGCGAAAGTAAGCCAATTGATAAAGCCGAAATTATTACAACAATTTCATTTCTTGTCGGTATGCTAATCGTTTTTATTATCGATATGCTTGTACCCAAATCTAATAATCCGCACGAATTACATAAGGTTGAAGAGATAAATAAACAGAATGAAATTGAATTAAAACGAGTTGGGATAATGGCAGCTTTAGCTATCGCTATTCACAATTTCCCTGAAGGTATTGCTACATTTGCATCGGCTATGATTTCACCAGATTTGGGTATTCCCATTGCCGTAGCTATTGCAATTCATAATATTCCTGAAGGAATCGCAGTTTCTATTCCAATTTATTATGCTACAGGGAAGCGATCCAAAGCATTTTCCCTATCCTTCATCTCTGGTTTAGCCGAACCTCTTGGTGCTCTTTTTAGCTTCTTTATACTATACAAATACCTTACACCTCATCTATTAGGTGTCATAATGGGTGGAGTAGCTGGTGTAATGGTTTATATTTCGGTGGATGAATTACTGCCTGCTGCCGAAAAATATGGAAAACACCACTATGCAATTGTTGGATTTATAGTAGGTGTAGCTATAATGGCTGGCAGCATAATACTATTAAATTTCTTACTTTAACACTGATATTCTATTAGTTTGTAATTTAGATTGGTTATAAAATAGAAGATTTTGATATTTTTTCCAAATGAAAGAAACAAGAATATAAGTATCTAAAAGCTATTTATTTAGGCGACAACAAATAACTACTTATATTGTTCATTAAATTTGTCAACTCCACTTTGCAAAATCAAATAATTTATCTAATTTTGTATAGAAATTGACACACGTCACATGGAAAAACTATACAAAACACATCGTTATTTAGTAAAAAATGCAAACTCTCCAGTAAGACGCTTACTTTCCGACGAGATTGATTGGAAACATCGTTTAATTGGTATTAAGGGCTCACGTGGTGTAGGTAAAACAAGTTTTCTGCTTCAATTTGCGAAAGAGAATTTTGAAGTAGAGAGCAAGCTCTGCCTTTATGTCAATCTAAATAATCTTCATTTTGCATGCAATACTTTGATTGATTTTGCAAAAGAGTTTTACCAACAAGGTGGACGTACTCTTTTATTGGATCAAATATTTAAATATGAAAACTGGTCGAAAGAACTACGCTATTGCTACGATCATTTTTCTGATTTACAAATAATTTTCACTGGTTCCACCGTAATGAAATTAGGTGAAGAGAATGATGACTTGAGAGGTATAGTAGCCATTTATAATCTTCGAGGTTTCTCTTTGCGAGAATACATCAACCTAAAGGCAGGAATTAATTTGCCTCACTACTCATTGAATCAAATTTTAAAAAATCATCAAAAAATATCATCTGAAATTTGCAAGCAAATTAATCCTTTGGAGTATTTTGAAGATTACCTGCATCATGGTTTTTACCCTTTTTTCTTAGAGTCAAAAGACTTTTCTGAAAATCTATTGAAAACCATTAACATGATGATGGAGGTAGATATACTCCTTATCAAACAGATAGATTTGAAATATTTATCCAAAATACGTAAGCTTTTAGCACTAATCATGCAGTGTGCACCATGTACTATTAATATTAGTCAGCTGAGCGTACAAATAGAAACATCTCGCACTACTGTGATGAATTATTTGATATACCTGCACGATGCACGATTGATTAACTTATTGTATAAAACGGGCAATAGTTTTCCAAAAAAACCATATGCAGTTTATCCCTACAATACAAATTTACTCTACGCTGTTTCAAACGAGGTAAACACAAGCGATAGAAATAAAACATTTTTATCAAACTCACTTCTATCACGACATGAAATGAATATAGGCAGTGGGCAAAATGGTTTTTTTGTCAATAATAAACAACAAATCAAATATCAGGCGGATAACAATAATAATAAAACAGAAAAATCCGTCTATTATGCAGTTGATAAATTAAAAACTGATACAAGCAATGAAATACCTTTGTGGTTATTTGGATTTTTATACTAATACTATTAAATAATACAAGAAAATTAAAACTATAGATTTTTCTAATTAAAATTTAGACAGATATGGCAAAAGAGAAAAAATTTATTACCTGCGATGGTAATCAAGCGGCAGCACATATCGCTTATATGTTTAGCGAGGTAGCTGCTATTTACCCCATTACGCCATCATCAACAATGGCAGAGTATGTTGACGAATGGGCTGCAGCTGGTAGAAAAAACATGTTTGACGACACAGTAATGGTTGAAGAGATGCAATCCGAAGCAGGTGCAGCAGGTGCAATGCACGGAGCACTTCAAGCTGGTGCATTAGCAACTACATTTACGGCTTCACAAGGTTTACTACTGATGATACCCAATATGTATAAAGTTGCTGGTGAACTTTTACCAGGTGTTTATCACGTTTC
>CAYFTO010000041.1:6276-17401 GCA_964346125.1 uncultured Paludibacter sp. | reverse complement strand
CCTGCTTCATATTTATTCTTAGCAATATTATACGCTTCAGTTTGTCTATCAAGGTCTAATTTGGCAATCTCCTCGCTTTTCTGAACCGAAAGCAAATTATAAAAAGCATTTGTTACATCATACACTAAATTCAACTCTTCGCGTGTAAGCTGCTTGCTTGAACGCTCGTGTGCCAATCGTGCTTGTTTCAGCGATGATCGTATGTTGTTATAATAGAGAGCGTCAATAGGTTGGGTCAGTCCAAAACGTGTATTAAATTGTGTTGATCGATTTCTAGAGAAAAAATCGTCGTAATTGGACAAACCAGTTCGCATATAAATACTACCATCAGTAGGAAGTGGTTGATTTATATTTAATGTAGATTGATATTGCAATTGCTTGATAGGGTAGAAGATGATACCTGTGCTATCTTCATACATCCTAATGGTTTCAGTAAACTCAGGCAAATTCAAACTCATATCAATATGAGTTTTCAATCGGCTTGTAGCAGATTTCAAATTGTATTCAGCAATTTTGAAATCTTGCTCTAAGTTTTTCATTGTGAAACTCTGTTTTTTTGCAATTTCAATACTTTTATCTAAGTCAAGTATATATTTTTCAGCCATTGCTGAGCTGAAAAGAGCCATTAGCAATAGGCTTAACAGAAAAATTTTCTTCATTCTATTTTATACTTTATTTGTTCGTCAATTATCTGTTTTATTTCTATTCTTTTGATCTGAAAACACACGACCATCTCGAATGTGTATGGTGCGATGTGCAAAGTCCGCTATCTCTTGTTCGTGAGTAATAACAATGATGGTATTTCCTTCACGCTGAAGCTCATCAAATAAAGCCATAATTTCCACACCAGTTTTTGAATCCAAAGCACCTGTTGGCTCATCGGCTAATAAAATACCAGGATTGGTTACCAATGCTCTTGCAATAGCCACACGCTGACGCTGTCCACCGCTCAACTCGGTTGGTTTGTGCATCATTCGATCGGCTAAGCCTACTTTCTCTAAAGATTTGATTGCTCTCTCTCGGCGTTCTTGCTTGTTTACACCAGAATACACCAGAGGTAGCTCTACATTTTGCAAAGCAGAAAGTTTTGGCAAAAGGTTGAAGTTTTGAAATATAAAACCTATTTCTCTATTTCGCATGGCTGATAATTCATCATCATTTAGCAGATTAACATCCTTTCCTTTAAAAAGATATTCGCCCGAAGTGGATGAATCCAAGCAACCAATGATATTCATTAAAGTTGATTTGCCCGAGCCCGATGGGCCCATGATGGCCACATATTCGTTCTCTTCAATCTTTACATTTACCTCCATAAGAGCGGGTACTATCACCTCGCCCATGATGTAGTCTTTAAATAAATTATTTATCTCTATTAACACAATATGCTATTTTATATTTTTCTAATTATTCGTATCTGATAGATTCAATTGGCGAAAGATCGGCTGCTTTCCTTGCAGGCAAATAGCCAAAACTTATACCAACAATCACTGAAAACGCAAAAGCAAGAACTACCGAATATAATGGAATTACTGTTTTTACATCGGTAAATAGTGATACGAAGAGCGATAAGCTAATCCCTAAAATCACTCCAATAATTCCACCCGTAATACTGATTGCTACAGCTTCAGTCACAAACTGGTTCATAATATCCGCTTTTCGAGCACCGATAGCACGGCGAATTCCAATTTCGCGTGTACGCTCCATTACTGTTGCAAGCATAATATTCATAATTCCAATACCGCCTACCACTAAGGATATAGCAGCAATAGCTCCCAACAAGAAGTTGTAAATTTGTCGCTCTTTCTCTTCCTGTTTTAAGAGTTCAAACGGTATGACAATGCTATAATCTTCGTTATTGAAATGGTGGCGTTGAAGAATGCTGTTGATTAATTTAGACATCTCCATCAAGTGATTCGAGCTGTTTGCCTGAACTGTAATTTGCTGAATTTGACTTGCCAATAAGTTCTCTTGTGAAAATCGTGCTAAAAAAGAGCTAAGTGGTATATAAACGTCATTATTTAGATCGCGAGCTGCGAGTTCTCCCACTGTTTCAGTAAACAATGTTTTTGATTGTAAAACCCCAACAACTTCAAACCATTGATCCCCAATCTTCACCATTTTTTCCATCGGATCTTCAGAGCCAAATAGCGTGCGAGCTACTCCAGCTCCTAAAAGACAGACTTTCAAACCTTGATTGTATTGTTCGTGATTGATAAAATCACCTTTACTGGTTTGGTAATTCATGATGTTCTTAAATTCGGGTGTGATACCAATAATGGTCGATTTGCTTTGCTTATCTGCGTATTTTATATCAGCACTTAACTCAGCTTGCGATGCAATATTGGCAACATTGGGTACAATTTCTTGAATTACTTCAGCATCCTTGAGTGATAAACCAGGCGAGAATTTGGCGCGAACCTCTTCAATTTCCTGATCACTCATCTGCTTTTCGCGTATGATGATGTTGTTTACTCCTAAATCTTGGTATTTTGCGATTGCTTCACGCTTTGCACCTTCACCAATGGATAGCATGGTGATAACAGAGGCTACACCGAATATTATCCCCAACATGGTGAGAAACGAACGAAACTTATGATCAATAAGTGCGCGTAGTGCTACGCGAATATTTTCTTCGTATTGCATATCAAATTTTTAATCAATTATGTATTCACAACTTACTGTCATTCCAGGTTTCAATCTCTCATCTGAAACCAATAGATTTACTTCAACATCAAATACTTTTTGTTTGCTATTGAACTCTTTAGGACGACATAATTTTCCTATATAATTTACTTCAGCTTCAAATGGCACGTCTGGCAGTGCATCCAAGCGTACAATCACCTTTTGTCCCTCTCTTATTTTCAAAAAGTCCATTTCAGAGATTGTTGTGTTTACCTTCATCCAGCTTAAATCAGGTACACTTCCTATCTGATTTCCTCTATATAGTTCGTCGCCTAATTTTATTAGTTGGTCTCCTCGTCCACTTTTTGCTATCTGAAAAATACCATCTATAGGTGTTCGTATTGTTAGTTTAGGTATTATTTCTTGAGTACGGCGTATATCTTCTTTCAAACGAGCGATGCGTATGTTCTGAATTTTCAAATCATTCATCTGGCTAATTTTACTCAGTTCTATTTTTCGCTTTACACGGTTGAAGTTTATTTCAGCCTGTTGAAATTCCATTTTCTTTACCTCTTGAGTGCGTTCCGATTCAAAGCGTGTAGATTCCATCTCTAATTTCCTCAATTCAAAAGATGCTGTTTCACTCTTCAAATTAGATTCTAAATCCTTATTTTGGTTGTCGTGATTGACTTTCATTTTTTCAAGTGCAGCAATTTGATTTTCCAAATCAGTTTCTAAATCTAATATCTGCTTGTTGAACTCAGCAGGATCAAGCTGAATAATAGAGTCTCCAGCTTTTACTTTTTCGCCATGAGGAAGCAAACCAATAATTTTTACTTTAAATCGCTCAACATTGAATGAACGCTGTTCAATTGCAGCTAATTCTCCCGTTTCAAATATCCGAGTACCTTTTATCTCTTTCTCTTTCGTTCTTCCAATACCGCCTATCTTATCGCAAGAAATAAGGAAGAAAATTAGCAAAAGTGATATTGAAATATATTTAATTTTATTCATCAGATAAATTGCTTTTAATTTAATAAATCTAATTTGAAATCATCTTTATTCATTAGCTTCACTTGAACTCTCTTTTGCTTCATCTTCTTCAAATGGTAATGTTAGTGCGACTTTATCTTTCTCTTTCAAACCTTTTGTAATGATGATATAATCAGAGTTAGATGATGAGGTCTCTACTAAGATTTTTTCAAATGATTTCCCTGTTTTCTTATAGACATAATTGCTACTTCCCTCACTAAATATAGCATCCAATGGAACCATCAGTACATCATTTATTTCTCCTACTATAATTCTACAACTAACTGTTAGTCCCGGCAGTAAGTTTTCACTAGTTTCGTTAATAGCAATTTCGACAGGGAATACTTTTATTTTAGAACTTTGCTCTTTATTGACAGCTAAATTAGCTACATATTTTACTACTCCAGAGTAGATGCTATCTGAAAAAGCATCAGGTTTAATCTCAACCCTTAAACCTTTTTCTACCTTAGCGATATCTACTTCATTGATTTTTATAGTAGCACGCAGTTTTGACAAATCGGGAAGCAGAATTAGCGGTGCTCCAGACCATGATTGATCGCCTACTTGAAATTTATTACCCGTAGTCCAGTTTTCAGTTATTATAGCAATGCCAGAACTTGGAGAGTAAAGCTTAAATTTATCCATTGTTTCGTGAGCTTCACGTAATCGAGTTCGGTCTTGCTCGATAGAAAGTTTCTTTTGACGAATCTCTTCTTTTTGAATTTTTATTCGATTATCTATTTGTTCTTTGGCACGCTCCAAGGCAATGTTGGCTTTTTCTAAATTAAGTTGAATCTCTTTTCGCTTGATTTCAGCTTCAAAAACAGATGATTCAAATCGAATTTTAGAAATCTCTTGAGAAATGCGTGTAACCTCATAGTCAGAACGTAAATCTTCCAAATCTGATGCATGCTGTGCTTCCATTTTTTCTAGCTCGGCCAAATTCATTTCCAATCTTGACTCTGCGTCAGTAATTCCCTTTTGTACTTCTGATGGGTCAAATTCAATCAGCAATTCGCCTTCTTTAACCTCTTTGCCATCTTTCACCATAGAGGATATTTTTAAGTTCCCAAATCGCCACGATACATTAGGAGCAGAGATTACGGTTGAGTTTACTGCCTCCACTTCGCCCTCCTCATAAAGTTCAAGAAAGAGTGTTCCGCGCGTAACTTCTCCTATGGCAATATCGTCAGCCAATTCTTGCTTTTGGCATGCAAACAAGAATATTAATGCACCGACTAAGAAAAATTGTATGTACTTATTGACTCTCTTTTTCATTATTTTTATTACTTGATTTTTCTAATAAAACTTCTTTTTTTATCTCTTTGTCTTTTGGTTTTAATAGGGCTATGACTTCACCATAGTGTAGTCCATCTACTATAAGCATATCTTTGGATGAGTTAATGCCGGTTTTTACTTCACGCATTTCAAAACCTTTTTTTTGTGCTACATATACTACCTTTAAAGAATCGTGATCAAATACAGCTATATTTGGAATAACGATAGTGTCGGGGATATAGCGCTGTATAATATGAGCGCGTACACTTAGACCAGGTTTAGGTATTTCATCGTATTTTTCTACTGATGCTTGAATTTCAAACTGCTTTATTCTTGAACTGTAACTGATAGGTTGTCCTACAGGCGATTTTTTCAGTATTTTTCCAGAAGCAAAATTACCGGGCATTGCATCGAATTGAAAAAGCGTGCTATCTCCAACTTGAATACGCTTATAAGCATCTTCAGGTGCTTTTATGATTACCTGCATCTGACTTAAATCGGGTATTGTCGCGATGGTGAGTCCTCCAAAAATATTATCACCTACTACCAAGTTTTTCCAAGTCATTGGGTTTTTTGATATAATAAATAGACCATCACGTGGGGCTTCTATTACCAAATCTTCTAAGCGTTCTTTTGCTTCTTCTACTCGCTTGCGAGCAATTTGAAGCATGATTTCTCTCCGACGAATTTCTGTGCTTTGAATTTGTTTTGTAGTCTTTACTTTACTTTGAAAACGTCTATTTTGAATATCGCTTTTCTCAAGCTCTAACTCCTTTATGCGTTTCTGATTGCTTTCTGTAAACAGAAGTTGTAAAGAGTCGAGAGCTGTGATTTGAGTTTCGGCCTGATTGGTTTTTATTTGAGCATCTAATAGCGCTAATTGCAACTCCTGATTAGCACGCATTTTAATAATCTCTGCTTCTAGATTTTCCAAATCAGTCAATAAATTATCATATTGCGATTCAAGCTCCTCACTTTCTAATCGAACGATAACATCTCCTTCTTTTACTAATGTTCCATCTTCAATAAGCCAAGTGATAGTTGCCATGTTTACTCGCTGCGGACAATTAATGCTTAAAGCAGTCAATGGATCAGTATCTCCACGCGCTGTAATGGCATCAATGAAATCACGTTTAGTAACCTCGTAAAGAGCTATGTTGCTATCTTCTTTTGGTTTGCAAGCAACTAAAGCAATTGTAAATATTATGAGTATAGAAGGTATTAGTTTGTTCATCTATTGTTGTTCAGTATGAACTGTTTTTCGTCAGAATAATTTTAAATTTTATATTCCAACAAAATTAGTAAATTCGTTAATATGATGTGTTAAATGTGATTATGTTTAACGAAACATAAGTTTTGTTTTATTGGATTAACTTGATTAGACTTAAATAGAATTTATTTAGTATTTTGAAAGAAATATGAAGCTTTAAGCGCTATTTCTTAAATTATATTTTATGCTAATATCATTTTTTATGCATTCATGCTTGATTAGTTTTCTTCTGTGGAGCCTTATTTAAATAAATGCTTTTTAATTGAGAACAATAAGCAAGGAATTTATTTCGTAAATTGCTTGTCTGTTTCTTGCTTTATTATCAAAATTCTAATAGTTAAAAGCCTAACAGTAATACTATTAGGCTCTTTTTGTAAATTGTCACTTTACATTCTACCCATTACTAATATCTTCAAATATCTCTAAGTCGAAATAAGGAACAGTTGAAATAAGGTGGTCAAAAATATCAGCCATTATGCCCTCATAAGCAGCCCAAACAGTAGTGTTTGTAAAGCAGTACAGCTCCAATGGTAAGCCTTTTTCTGTTGGTGCAAGCTGTCTTACCATAATGGATAAACCCTTATGAATACCAGGATGACTTTTCAAATATTCTTCTATATATTTTCTATACAGACCAATATTAGTTTGGTTTCTTCCATTAATAATATAATCCATATTTGCATTGATGCTCTCATTGTGATTGTCAATTATGCTTTGTCGTTCATCGATATATTTCTCAAGTGATTGTATTTTTTTATACTTTTCTAATTGTTCTTTCTCAATAAATTTGAATGAAGATTGCTTAATAATAATTGAACGCTTTATACGTCTTCCACCAGTTTCTGACATTCCACGCCAGTTTTGAATCGAGTCAGATATAAGAGTATAAGTTGGTATTGTTGATACTGTTTTGTCAAAATTAACCACTTTTACTGTTGTAAGAGAAATCTCTTTTACGTCGCCATCTACACCATATTTAGGCATGGTTATCCAGTCGCCAATTCGTACCATATCATTCGTGGTAACTTGAATACTCGCCACAAAACCTAAAATACTATCTTTAAAAATCAACATCATTACAGCCGATGCAGCACCCATAGCAGTAAAATAGCTTGATAAATCTTTACCTGTCAGCACAGTGAAAGTGGCTCCAATAATTAAAATTAAAACCAATATACGAGCAACTTGAAAGTAACTTTGAACAGGTTTGTCTTTAAATTTATGGGTTGAAGATAAATAATTAGCACCAGCTTTGAAAATAGAGTTGATAACGGTGTATATTAGCCAGATAACAACGAGATTCATGCTTTTCAAAATTAGTTTTTCAATCTGTGGATAGAACTCAAAAACTACAGGAATACTTTTCTGAACCCATATTAAAGGTGCAGTAATAGCCAAAAAATGTGGAAATTTGCTTTCAATTAGAAACTTACTAAAACGTAACTTTTTTAGTCTACTCAACTTGCTAAGTATAAAAGTAATTAGTGTTTGAGCAATCCATTGGAAAACCCAAATAAATAAGATTACGATAGTTAATTGTAATAACAAATTAAATAAATTGATTGAACCTTCTGAAATGCCCCAGTTTTGTAACAGTTGGCGTGTCCAGTCTGTTATTGCAAATGTTGATTGTTGTAAGTTTGTTATTTTATCTTCCATAATTTATAAAATATTCTTTGTGATAAAAACAAAGTTACAAAAGCATAAGGATTAAATAGAATAACTTACATGTGATTATCAAAATTAACAGTTTTTTTTGAAAATAAATCAGATTTTATTTCTTTTGTGAAGATAAATTAAAATATAGAAGTTTAATGAAAAGTAATTTAAGCTAAAAATAAAAACTGTATTAGTATTAAACTATATTTTGAAATTAGAATTCAGTTTTAATTATTTCTTAGTAGTAATCTTTCCTAAGATATGGCCGAATCCATCAAACTTTCGAAAGAAATTTTGTAATTTTGTTTTTTAATGATTTACTACTCATAAAAGAGTAAATATTTACAACTAACTTTTGAAGGCATAAGCATGAATAGAGAAAATAGTAGAGCTATACGCGTGGGTATATTGGTTTTTACTTCAATTACTCTTTTGATGGTATTTATTTATTTTATGGGAAGTAAGGATAATTTATTTCGCTCTAAAATAAATATATCTACCTCATTCAACAATGTACAGGGTGTAGTTGTAGGTAACAACGTCCGTTTTTCGGGTTTAAATATAGGTAAAGTAACACAAATTGAGCTTACTACAGATAGTACGGTGATGCTTCAATTAGCTATTGTAAATGAATATGCTAAGTTTATATATAATGATGCTATTGCAGAAATTGGACAGGATGGATTGGTGGGCAATAAATTAATTGTAATATCTTCGGGTAATGCTTCTTCTGGAATTATAAAAAATGGTAGCCATTTACAGAGCAAGGAGAGTTTGGATATTGTGAATATGCTATTTGATTTGAGTGACATTCTCAATCAATCCAAATCTGCAATGACTTATCTAAATTCAATTGCAGCAAAAATCGATAAAGGAGAAGGAGATATTGGGCACTTACTAAACAACAAACAAATCTCAAATCAGATTGATGCTATTGCAGATGAGGTCAATAATACTTTGTTGCAAATGAATCAAATTGCTGGAAAAATTAATAAAGGAGATGGTGATATTGCTAAACTTATAAATACGAATGAATTATCAGATCAGCTGAATCAGAGTTTTGAGAAGATAGATGAATTGAGTCTTAAAGCAGGATATTTAATAAGTGAACTGGAAAAAACAACTCAAACGATTAACGAAGGTGAAGGAGCAGTTCAACTTCTTTTGAACGATAGAAAAACGGCTCAGAACATAGATAGTACAATCATCATGTTGCAAAAAAGTCTTGGCGAGTTCGACTCAACAGCTAAAGCAATCCGAGAGAGTTGGGTATTAAATGCTTTTTCACGAAATAAAAACAAGAACAATAATATTAAATAAAAATTGAATAGAATATGCACAATTGGTTTCAATGTAAAGTAAAATACGAGAGAAGTGGCGAAGATGGGACAATAACGAAAGTGAACGAATCGTACTTAGTAGATGCACTTTCATTTACAGAGGCAGAAGAACGAATGAACGAAGAGATGACTCCATACATCAGTGGTGAGTTTTTGGTTGCAGATATAAAAAGAGCGAGAATTGCTGAACTTTTTGAGAATGAGGGTGGTGATCGCTGGTATCGATGCAAAGTGGTTTTTATCACATTGGACGAAGAAAAAGGGGTAGAAAAACGTACTGCAAGCTTTATGTTTGTTCAAGCTTCAACGTTAAGAGAGGCGATAGAAGTGCTTGAGCAAGGAATGAAAGGTACAATGTCTGACTATGAAATTGCTTCCATTACTGAAACAAATGTAATGGATGTATTTAAATACACGACTGATTAATTGGAGGTAAAAACTAAATCCACATGTGTTAGAAAATACTGTAGCTTTTTAGAATAGATAATATGACAATACAAGAGAATTTAAGTAAAATACGAGAAAATATTCCACCACATGTTAAATTAATAGGGGTAAGTAAGTTTCATGGCGTAAAGACCGTAATGGAAGCTTATGATGCGGGCGAAAGACATTTTGCTGAGAGTAGAGTACAAGAGTTTGTTGAAAAGCACCCCAATTTACCTGAAGATATTCATTGGCATTTTATAGGACATTTACAGCGAAATAAAATAAAATTTATTATCGAAGATGTTGATTTGATTCATGGGGTTGATAGTATTCGCTTATTAAAAGCCATAAATCAACAAGCTGAAAAAGTTAATAGGGTAGTGCCAGTGCTACTTCAGGTGCATATTGCAGATGAAAAAACAAAGTTTGGATTTTTGGAAGAAGATTTAATTGATTTTCTATCGGGTGAAGAGTTCAAACAGATAAAAAATGTTCAAATTTCTGGATTAATGGGTATGGCTACCTACACTGACGATAAAGAGCAAGTGAGAACTGAATTTAGAATATTAAAGCAGCTTTTTGATAAAGTAAAAAACGAGTTTTTTAATGATGAAAACTCATTTTGCGAGCTATCAATGGGTATGTCTGATGATTATCAAATAGCGATAGAAGAGGGCTCCACAATGGTGCGAATTGGGACAGCCATATTTGGAGAAAGAGAGTATTAAAAATTGAAGTATAGTATTTTAATGCTCTTGCTTTTTTAATCTAATCAGTGTTACCTCAGGCGGTACACCTACTCGGGTAGGTACTCCTACAAAACCAATTCCTCGATTGACGTAAATATACTGATTTTTATATTTATAAAGTCCGTCCCATTGCGGATAAATAAATTTGGCGGGTGAAATGTGAATTCTTCCCATTTTTAACCCAATTTGTCCAGCATGAGTATGTCCTGAAATTGTAAGAAAAATATCCGGATGCTGTTCTGTTATTTCTTCTTGCCAATGGTTTGGGTCATGAGAAATCAAAATCTTTTTTAAATTTGGCTGGCTACCATAAAGAGCCATTTCTAAATCGGAATAAGAATTCATATGACCCGTACCAAAATTCTCAACGCCAATAAGAAGTAAAGTATCATTATTTTGTATCAATTTACTATGCTCATTCAATAGCAATTGAAATCCCAAAGCCTCAATCTTATTTTTAATTGTTTGAAAGTTTTGTACTTTTTTTTCTTTCGAATCCCAGGTATTGTAATCGCCATAATCATGATTGCCTAAAACTGCATACTTTCCATTTTTTGCAATTAATTGTTCAAAATAAGGTTCCCATCCATCTATTTCCTCATGAAAATTATTAACCATATCACCTGCAAAAATAATAATATCAGCATCCATAGCATTGATTTCCTTTATTAGCTTTTTCATAATTCCATGTCGCTTATTCCAACTGCCAAGATGCATGTCGGCAAAAACGGCTATTTTATAATTAT
>CAYFTO010000041.1:0-6176 GCA_964346125.1 uncultured Paludibacter sp. | reverse complement strand
ATAAATCCGATTACAAATAAAAGAAACGGGATGAGATGAACATAACGAATCCAATGTGGTAAATTCTTTTTTCTCATTTGAGCAAAATACCACCAATCAATCAAGCCAAGTAAGCCTGTAAAAAGAAATATTGTGAAAAGTGGAAGTTCCATACACCCAAAAATATTTCTATAATCAATTAGTACAAAGATATAATATTATTTTAGTTAGCAATTAAAGGATTAATTTCTTTTTATTTCTCAGTATGATTTTTTTATAAAAAGCCTTTTTGAATGATAAAAAATGAAAACTCTCATTAATCAATGCATATTTTTCAATAGTTTATAAGTAACTTTACGCAAAATTTTTGCAAATAAAATAGTTTTATCCTATGGTTTTTGAAATCATATTTGAAATATTTATTTTGTATTTTAGTTTATAAAATCATTCTACATGAAATCAAACAAATTAACCAAATTTCAACTTATAGCTGTTGTTATTTTTCGAGTACTAATAGGTTGGTATTTTTTATATGAAGGTTTAGCAAAGCTATTATCGCCAGCTTGGTCTTCGTATGCATATTTAGTTGATTCCCAGGGTTTATTTTCAGGACTTTTTATAAAGTTATCACAAAACGAAGCTCTTATGCCCATTATTGATGCAGTAAATATTTATGGACTATTGATAATTGGACTTTTACTAATTGTAGGCTTATTTGAAAAGTATTCCATTATTGGCGCAATGTTATTTTTAATATTGTTTTATTTATCTCATCCAGCTACGATTGAAGCTAACTATATATTACCTCCTGAAGGCTCTTATCTTTGGATAAATAAAAATATTGTGATGCTTGGTGGTTTATTGGTTTTGCTTGTTTTTCCAACTGCAAATAAAATAGGATTAGCTCGTTATTTAGAAAATAAAAAAAATAAAAGGTAATTGTTATGGCTTCTGAAGATAAAAATAAAAGAGAAAATCAGCAAGAAAACGATAAAGCTATATCGCAAGGAAGACGAGAAGCTCTTAAGACTTTAGCTACTGTGCCGGTATTGGGCGCAATGACTTACGGTGTTTTGAAAAAATCAAAAAATGATCGTAGTAATAAACTTTTGTCTGAAATGTTCCATTTTGAAGGAGAACCAGAACGTGCCGAAGTCTCCAATCAAAATCTTCTTAAAATAGGTATTATAGGTGCTGGAATTCGAGGCATTGATCTACTTTTTGCCTTAGGTTTTGCTACACCCGAGCATGTGGATGAGTTGAAAAAAGCTGCAGATAATAATTCACAAGACACGCGTTACAAAGATTTCATGGAGCAAGATGATTTGAACTTGAAAATAACAGCTGTATGTGATATCTTTGATGTTTATGCTGATCGAGCAATTAGTGCTGGTGCTAATATTTACCGAGAAGGTGTTAAAGGAAAACAAGGGGCCGCACCAACAAGATATTTAACTTATGAGGCACTTCTTAAAGCGGATGATGTAGATGCTGTAATTATTGCTACACCTGATCACTGGCACGCTACTATGGCGATGGAAGCGATTAAGGCTGGGAAACATGTCTATTTAGAAAAACCTTTGAGCTGGACTGTGCCTGAGACTTATGCTATAAGGGATGTTGTTAGAAAACACAAAGATGTTGTGTTTCAATTGGGGCATCAAAATAGACAAATTGAAACCAATAAGCGAGCGAAGGAGATTATAAAAAAAGGATTGTTAGGACCAATCTCATTAATTGAAACCAGCACAAACCGTAATGATCCAAACGGTGCCTGGGTTTATCCAATTCATCCCAAAGCAAATCCTAAAACCATAGATTGGAAGCAATTTGAAGGTGATCCTGAACGAATAAAGGAGTATATGAACTATATGACTTCTAAAAATCTGGCGAAATATATGGGCCCTGAAAGTCGGGATAAGTTTAGTTTAGAGCGTTTTTTCAGATGGCGTTGTTGGTGGGATTATAGCACAGGACTTAGTGGAGATTTATTAACTCACGAATATGATGCTATCAATCAGATGATGAATGTGGGTATCCCTGATTCAGCTACTTCGTCCGGAGGTGTTTATTTTTTTAAAGATGGACGTACTGTGCCAGATGTTTTGCATACTACTTTTGAATTTAAAGATAAAAACTTAACGCTACTTTACTCTGCCACATTAGCAAGTCAATTTAAACGTAGTCGTAAATTTATGGGGCATGATGCAACCATGGAGATAGGCAGATCGATAACGATATCGGCTGACCCACAGTCTGATATGTATCGTAAGCAAATAGAATCGGGTGAAATCCAATCGGGAAAACCATTTTATAGTTACACGCCTGGACAAAAAGATATTGATGCAATTTCATCGGCTACTCAACTTTACTTTGCCGAACGCGGCTTGCTTTATTCTTATGTGAAAGGGAAGCGTTATAACACTACTTTCTTGCATATGAAAGAGTGGATAGATGCAATTCGTTCAGACGGAAAAGTTTCTTGTGGAATTGATGAGGCCTTTGATGAAGCGATAACCGCCCACATGGGTACAAGAGCCTATTTAGAAGGTAGAACTATCTATTGGGATAAAGATAAAGAAGAGATTGTTTGATAAGTAAATAATTTACAACAAACGTTTTAGTTTTATTTTAAATCTTTATTCAAAATAATATTCCGTTTATATTATTTTTTGACTATCTTTGAAATTCAGAATGAAAAACAGAATTAAATAATTAATCAAGTTATTACAAATTAGTCTAATGCCATCTTTATGAATAGGTGTGGACTACTTAAAATTTAATGCCTATGTCAACAATGTCAAGAAGAAAATTTCTTAAAACAGGTGCAGTAGCAGCCGCAGGACTTACCATAGTTCCTTCAAAAGTTTTAGGAAGTAAAGTCGGTAAAATTGCACCAAGTGACAAACTCAACATTGCCGGAATTGGAGTGGGAGGGCGTGGTTTTGCTGTGCTAAAAGGAATGGAACAGGAAAATATTGTAGCTTTAGCTGATGTCGATTGGAAATATGCCGACTCAGCATTCAAGCACTTTCCTAATGCCAAAAAATATTACGACTATCGCAAAATGTACGATGAGCTTGGAAAAAGCATTGATGCTGTGATGGTTGCAACAGCCGACCATACACATGCAATCATTACTGCCGATGCTATGACAATGGGAAAACATGTATATGTTGAAAAACCATTGACACACAGCGTTTATGAATCTCGCTTGTTGACCAATCTAACCAAAAAATATAAAGTAGCTACTCAGATGGGTAACCAGGGAGCTTCTGGTAGTGGCGTGAGACAAGTAATTGATTGGGTTCAAAATGGTGAAATAGGTGAAGTTAAAAAAGTAGAGATTTTTACCGACCGTCCTATTTGGCCACAAGGTTTGATGGTGCCTAAGGAGGTGCATAAAGTTCCAAAAACATTGGATTGGGATCTGTTTATAGGACCTGCGCCACATCGTCCATTTAATAATATATATCATCCATGGAATTGGCGTGGCTGGTGGGATTTTGGTACGGGTGCACTTGGCGATATGGCTTGCCACTTAATGCATCCTGCCTTCAAAGCGCTTAATTTGGGCTACCCAACAAAAGTACAAGGAAACTCAACGCTCTTGTTGACTGACTGTGCTCCAAACGCTCAAACAGTGAAATATACATTCCCAGCTCGCGACAACTTACCTAAAGTGGGTATGCCAGAAGTTGAGGTGTATTGGTACGATGGTGGTATTCGCCCAATGCGTCCTGAAGGAATGCCCGATGGAAAAGATTTGTTTGACTCTGGCGGCGGTGTGATTTTCCATGGCTCGAAAGATACGCTCTTCTGTGGTTCATACGGTGTAAATCCATGGCTACTTTCTGGTAGAAAACCTAATTCACCTAAAACACAACGTGAAGTTAAGCTGTCGCATGAAATGGATTGGGTACGTGCAGCAAAAGAAGACGCTGACGATCGTGTGGAAGCAGCTTCAACTTTCTACGAAGCAGGCCCATTTAATGAGATGGTAGTAATGGGTGTTATTGCTGTTCGCTTGCAAGCACTAAATATGGAATTGGAGTGGGATGGTGAAAATATGCGTTTTACTAATATCCCAACCGATGCTACAATCAGAACCGTTTTAGAAGATAATTTTAGCATTAAAGATGGTCACCCAACATTTAATAGGACTTGGACAGACCCTGTTAATGCGCTGGAGTTTGCTAATCAATTAATTAAACATAACTACCGTCAAGGATGGAAACTTCCTGATATGCCGTAGTATAATTTCAAAAATCATTTTTTATGAGAAAAATATTTTTTAACCTATCTCTTTTTGCTTTCGTAGCATTATTTGCGGCTTGCGGTGGTAAAACAGAGAAACAAGAAACAAGTGAAGACGTGAATAAACCCGAATACACTGTTGTAGAAAACGAGCAAGTAAATTTAGATGATTTTGCCATTGATGAAGATGGCTACATTGTGCTTTTTGATGGTGAAACTTTCAACGGTTGGCGAGCTTATGGAAAAGAAACTATTCCTGGCAAATGGACTATCGAAGATGGTGCAATTAAATTTAATGGTTCGGGTGGAGGAGAAGCCCAAGATGGTGATGGTGGCGATATTATTTTCGCTCATAAGTTCAAAAACTTTGAGTTGGAGTTGGAATGGAAAGTCTCAAAAGGAGGTAACTCAGGTATTTTCTATTTAGCTCAAGAGGTAGAAACTGCTGATCCTACAAGCGGTGAAGCACGTATGGAACCTATCTATATTTCATCGCCCGAATATCAAGTGCTTGATAATGAGAATCATCCAGATGCCAAATTAGGTGTTGCAGGAAATCGTCAATCGGCTTCACTTTATGATATGATACCGGCAGTTCCACAAAATTCAAAACCATATGGTGAATGGAATAAAGCTAAAGTAATGGTATATAAAGGTACAGTTGTTCATGGTCAAAATGATGAAAATGTACTTGAATATCATCTTTGGACACAACAGTGGACTGATATGCTTCAAGCAAGTAAGTTTAGCGAACAGGCTTGGCCGCTTGCCTTTGAATTGCTAAATAACTGTGGAGGTGAAAATCGCGAAGGTTATATTGGCTTGCAAGACCACGGAGATGATGTGTGGTTCCGCAATATCAGAATAAAAATTTTAGATTAAACTTACTTATAATATAATAGGCACTTCAAACTCTTGGGGTGCCTATTTTTTATCTAAAATTTGAATTTTAAAGAATATGAGAAAAATATATTATCCGCTTTTGATTCTGTTTTTTGTGAGCTGTGCAGTTTCCCAAAAAAACAATCAATCCAATAATTCACCTAAGAGTATTTATCTGCAATTATATTCTGTTAGGGACGATATTGGAAAAGACTTTGATAAAACAATAGAAGCTATTGCTAAAATGGGTTATACCGGAGTAGAAGCTGCAAGTTATTCAGATGGAAAGTTTTATGGTATGCAACCTCTTGAATATAAAGAGAAGCTTGAACAAAATAATTTAGAATTTTTATCATCTCACACCAGCTATCCATTAGCTAATAAGATTGAAGATACTGATTGGGATACTGTGTGGAAATGGTGGGAGCAGGCTATTGAGGCACATAAAGAAGCCGGTGCAAAATATATTGTGGCACCATGGATGCGAAAACCTGATAATTTGAAAGATCTAAAATTATATTGTGATTATTATAATAGAGTGGGTGAGATGTGTAATGATGCCGACTTGGGATTTGGATACCACAATCATGATTTTGAATTTTCTGAAATAGAAGGAGAAATTATGTATGATTTCATGATTGAGAATACTGACGCAGATAAAGTATTTTTTCAAATGGATGTTTATTGGACAGTGATGGGAAGAAAAAGTCCCGTTGCTTATTTAAAAAAATATCCAGGGCGTTTTGAATTACTTCATATCAAAGACCAAAAGGAGTTGGGCGAAAGTGGCATGATTGGATTTGATGCTATCTTTAAAAATATGAAAACAGCTGGCACAAAAGAGATAATTGTGGAAGTAGAGCAGTATAATTACCAGCCTATTGAAAGTGTTGAGCGTAGTTTGAAGTATTTAGAAAAGCATTTTCTTGATTGATTTATGACTTGAAAATTAGTTCAATATTTAAAATAAAAAAGTGCTGTTACTCAAATTAGCAAGAGTTAGCAGCACTTTTTTGTCTTGAAAATTATAAATTTAAAGCTGTTTAGTCAAACTCTTT
>CAYFTO010000040.1:0-17430 GCA_964346125.1 uncultured Paludibacter sp. | reverse complement strand
TTAAAGGATAAAATAAAAGCCCAAACCTGTAAAGGTCTGGGCTTTTATGAATGATCTATGATTGGAAGATTATTTTAGTTTTTCTTTAATCTTCTTAGTCTCCTCTTCAAATCCAGGCTTTTCTAATAATGCAAACATATTGCTTTTGTAGGCTTCTACTCCTGGTTGGTCAAATGGATTCACTCCTAATATATAACCGCTAATTCCACATGCTTTTTCAAAAAAGTAAATGAGCTCACCAATATGATATTCATTTAATTTAGGCATTTCAATTTTTAGATTTGGTACACCTCCATCTATATGAGCTAATGTGGTACCTAATTCTGCCATTTTGTTTACATAATCTACTGGCTTTCCTGCTAAGTAGTTTAGTCCATCTAAATCAATATCAGCTTTAGGAACGTAAACTTGATGTTTTTGCTCTTTTACAGATATAACTGTTTCGAAAATTGTTCTTTCACCCTCTTGAATCCACTGTCCCATTGAGTGCAAATCAGTAGTGAAGTTTACAGAAGCTGGGAAAATACCTAAATTGTCTTTGCCTTCGCTTTCACCGTATAATTGCTTCCACCACTCTGAAAAATATTGAAGCTTTGGATGATAATTGACTAATATCTCAATTTTTTTACCTTGTTGATACAGTACATTTCTACTTGCTGCATATAGAGCTGCAGGACTATCTTCAAAAGGAGTATCTAATCCACAAGCATTTTCCATATTAGCTGCACCGTTTATTAGTTCTCGAATGTCATAACCAGCTACTGCAATAGGAAGTAATCCAACGGGTGTCAATACAGAGTATCTACCACCTACACTATCTTCAAGTACGAAAGATTTATAACCTTCTTGATCAGCTAATACTCTTAGTGCTCCTTTTTCTTTATCAGTAACAGCTACAATGTTGTTTTTAGCAAACTCTTTCCCAGCTTGTTCTTCAAGTTGTTGTTTTAATAATCTAAATGCTAAAGCAGGTTCAGTTGTAGTGCCAGACTTTGATATAGTGATAATTCCAAATTTCTTCTCTTTTAAATAAGATTGTAGTTCATACAGATAATCTTCTCCAATGTTTTGACCTGCATATACTACTACTGGAGCTTTACGCTCTTTTTGTAACCAATCAAAGCTATTTGATAGCGCATCTATTACAGCTTTTGCACCTAAATAACTTCCACCAATACCTATAACTACTACTACTTCACAGTTTTTTTGTAGATTTTTTGCAGTATCTGTAATGTCTAGTATTTCAGCCTCCGTAATTGATGAAGGTAGGTTTAACCATCCTAAGAAGTCGTTCCCTTTACCAGATTTACTATGTAAAGCTTTATTAGCTTCTATTGTTTGTTCTTTTAGTGCTTGAACATCTTCTCTTGAAATAAAATCAAGCGCATTATCATACGAAAATTGAATTGTTTTCATAGGGATTAATTGTATTAATTATTGTAATTTTTGAGTCAACTCTTTTATCTCAATGATGGGTGAATGGTTTTTATAAATAATATTATAAACAGCACTAACAATTGGTATATTTACACGATATTTTTCATTCATTTCATGAATTGTCTTTGTGGCATAGTAGCCTTCGGCAATCATCTCCATTTCTAATTGTGCTGTTTTAACAGAATAACCTTTACCTATCATAGTTCCGAATAATCGATTTCTACTAAACTTGGAATATGCTGTAACCAATAAATCTCCTAAAAATGCTGATTCGCTTATATCACGGTGTTGTGGATTGGTAGCATTACAAAAGCGATTCATTTCTTGTACTGCATTTGAAATTAAAACAGCTTGAAAGTTATCACCATACTTAAGACCGTGACAAATACCAGCAGCAATAGCATATATGTTTTTCATCACAGAAGTGTATTCCAATCCATATACATCATCACTAATACGCGTGTTGATGTGGTTGCTTGCCAACTTATCTGCTAAGTAGCGAGCATTATCTCTTGACTTGCATGAGATTGTTATATAAGACAAGCGTTCCAGTGCTACTTCTTCAGCATGACAAGGTCCACCAATTGCAAGAATATTCTCCTCAATAACATCATATTTATCGATAAAATAATCAGAAATAAGCATGTTCTCATCGGGAACAATTCCTTTAATAGCAGATACGATTACTTTATCTTTGAGCTTGCGTTTTAATGGAGATAAGTGTTGTTTCAAAAAAGGAGAAGGTGTTGCAAATATCAAGATATCTGACATCTTTACTATCTTATTAATATCTGAAAAAAAAGTAATTCTGTTAGTATCAAATTTTAATCCAGTTAGATAAGAAGGATTTTTCCCCAATCGAATAAATTCACTTATTTGTTCATCGCGTCGCATATACCAATTGATATATGCGACATTAGACATAATCATCTTAGCAATAGCTGTAGCCCAACTACCGCCACCAATAATAGCAAAGCGCATATTATCATCAGACTCTTTATTGGTATTCTCACGTAATATATCTGAGAGCTTAATATCCGTATTTCCCCACTCTATGCTTTCTATAATCATAAATAGAAATTTAAATTTTAATAAACTATACCTTTTCTATAAGGTAATAATTTAATAGCTAAGAAATTATTCAGTTATACTTTCTTTAGCGGAAGTAATCCAAGTGTTAACCTCTTCAATTGAAGGGTTTTTAAGTTCTAATTTATCTTTTTTGTTCCTTCCGCACAAATCTTGATGCAATTTATTTGCCTCTAAAGAACTTAACTTTTCAATTGTTGTATGTCCTAACTCTTGTATTACTGCAACCCAAGCTTCATTTATTCCTAATTCAGTATATTTTTCAACACTATCTTTCTTCTTAACTTTTTCTGGTCGCATTTGGGGGAAGAATAAAACTTCTTGAATAGACTCTTGCCCTGTTAAAAACATAACCAATCTGTCCATTCCAATACCCATACCTGCTGTTGGTGGCATACCGTATTCAAGTGAACGAACGAAATCCATATCAATATACATGGCTTCATCATCTCCTTTTTCAGATAATCTCATCTGTTCCTGAAACCTATTTAATTGGTCAATAGGGTCATTAAGTTCAGAATAAGCGTTTGCTAATTCTTTTCCGTTAACCATTAATTCAAAACGCTCAGTAATATCAGGATCTTTCCTATGCATCTTGGTCAGAGGACTCATCTCTTTGGGATAGTCAGTTATAAATGTGGGTTGAATGTAGTTACCTTCGCATTTTTCACCAAAAATCTCATCAATTAGTTTGCCTTTACCCATTGTTTCGTCAATTTCGATATGTAGCTTCTTGCAAACTTCGCGTATCTCATCTTCATTCATGCCAGCAATATCAAATCCAGTATGTTCTTTGATACTATCAAGCATTGTTACGCGCTTATATGGTGCTTTAAAACTTACTATATTCTCTCCAATTTTTACTTCGGTAGTGCCATTTACTTCTAAACAGATATGTTCTATCATTTGCTCTGTAAACTCCATCATCCAATTATAATCTTTGTAAGCAACGTAGATTTCCATAACAGTGAACTCAGGATTGTGCATACGCGACATTCCTTCATTTCGGAAGTTTTTTGAAAACTCATAAACTCCATCAAATCCTCCAACAACCAATCTTTTAAGATATAACTCGTTTGCTATACGCAGGTAAAGTGGAATATTAAGAGCATTGTGATGCGTAGTGAAAGGACGTGCAGATGCACCACCAGGAATTGGTTGCAACACTGGGGTTTCAACTTCAATATATCCTTTCGAATTGAACAAGTTTCTCATTGATTGATATATTTTTGTTCGCTTTAGGAAAATATCCTTAATACCATCATTTACAATTAAGTCCACATAACGTTGCCTGTATCGTTGATCAGGGTTATCAAATGAGTCAAATGTTACCCCATCTTTTTGTTTTACAACAGGTAAGGGTTTTATCGACTTACTTAGCATTGTAAATTCCTTAACATGGACGCTTATTTCGCCCATTTTTGTACGGAACACGAAACCTTTAACACCAATAATATCGCCAATATCAGTAAGCTTTTTGAAAATTGAATTGTACATTTCAGGTTGTTCTTCAGTGTTAATATCATCACGTGAAATGTACAGTTGAATTCTGCCAGAGCTATCTTGTAATTCTACGAATGATGCCTTCCCCATA
Source organism: uncultured Paludibacter sp. (assembly GCA_964346125.1). Taxonomy (GTDB): domain Bacteria; phylum Bacteroidota; class Bacteroidia; order Bacteroidales; family Paludibacteraceae; genus UPXZ01. The sequence goes on along the minus strand of CAYFTO010000040.1, from coordinate 13,310 downwards.
ATACGTCGGCTCATAATGCGCCCAGCAATACAAACATTCCATTTCTCTGCTAAGTCATCTTTGAAGTTATCCTTAATATCTTTCGAGTAGCTATCAACTGGGTATAGTTCAGCAGGATAAGGATTAATGCCCATTTTTTGTAGTTCTTTCAAACTTTCTCTTCTCAATTGTTCTTGTTCACTCAATTCAAAACTCATATATCTTATTTTTGAAAATTATAACATAATTATATTTTATAAAAATAGAGTATGCTCTATTTTGGCTAAATGCAAAGATACAAAAAACCACTCAATTTGTACTGATTTATAATAGTTTGAGATGATTTATTTGTAAAAAGCAGAATGTTTTAATTTTTTTCTAAATTAAGTGTGCAAGATTAAGGAAATAGTGATGAGTTAAATAGAATTTTATTGAGAAATATTTTAATTTGCTTAATTGATATTATTAAAATGAATAATGATTTGATTAAATGAGAGAAAATGGCTAAAAAGTGTTTATAGGTCTCATTTTTTTTATAGCTTTGTATGAATATCTCTTATTTGGTATGAATATTTTGTTAAAAAACAATTAAATATATGGAAGGTTCTAATCAAAAAAAGAAAGGGTGGGAGATAGTTGTAAAATATACAATCTTCTTATTGTTGGTTACTCTAATTGTTATCTTATTCCCAAAGACTAAACAGTTTAAGTACACTTATGATTTAGGTAAGCCTTGGCGTCATGAGTTGTTGGTTGCTTCGTTTGATTTTCCTATTTATAAGTCAGATGCTCAAATAGATGATGATAAGAAAGAATTGTTAGGAACTGTTTCTCCCTATTTTAAGGTTGATAAAGACAAAAGCGATCAGCTTTTCAATAAATGGTTAGATGAATGGAGATTACATAATCAAAATGATCCTATTTATGCAAATTATATAAAAGAGCGGTTTAGTGTAGTTTATTTAATCGGTATTTTATCCTCATCTGTTTATGAAGATTTAAAAAATGAAAATCAAGATAAAATAATTCTAGTATATGACAATGGTCGTACAGAAGAGGTCAGCCTTGAAGATATTTATACCCCAAAATCAGCATATGAATACATTATAAAGAAGAAACCAGCAAGTATTAAGCAAACTGAATTAGATAGCTATAATATTGATAAATATTTATTAGACAATATTTATTATGACGAAGTGACTACCCAAAAGGTGAAAAATGATGTGCTTAAAACACTATCTACTACCTCTGGGATGATTCAGAAGGGTGAAAAAATAATAGATAAAGGTGATATCGTTACGCACGAGTTATTTGCTATATTAGATTCAATGAAAATTGAATCTAATAATAGGAGCTCTTTCTTAAACGAAACCATTTATGCAGTAGTGGGTGAAGTTATCATTGTGTTTGGTTTAATCTTGTTTTTAGCCTTATATTTAAAACTCTTTAGGCCGAATTTATACAATCAAAATAAATTGCTACTTTTTATTGCTCTTCAAATTGCCGTAATTATTGCGATGTCAGCCCTTTTAATCAGGTTGACAAATATAAGTGTTTATGTTGTTCCGTTTGCTATGTTAGCAATAATAATCCGTGTGTTTTTTGATTCTCGAACAGCCTTATTCACTCATATGATTACAGTGTTAATCGTCTCCTTTATGGTTATAGAGCCGTTTAAGTTTGTTGTCCTTCAATTGGTTGTAGGGATGGCAGCAGTATCCGGATTGAAAGATTTGACGTCAAGATCTCAACTATTCAAAACAGCTGTTATTGTTTTCTTAAGCTATTCTATTACATATATAGCATTTCATCTAATTACAACAGGACATTTAGCTAAGTTCGACTACTTTTCATTTGTTTATTTTGCAATCAGTAGCATTGTTTTACTATTTGCATATATTACAATTTATTTCTTAGAGAAAATGTTTAAATTGATATCTGCAGTAACTTTGGTTGAATTGACCAATGTGAATAGTGATTTGATGATAAAATTTTCTGAATCAGCTCCGGGTTCATTTCAGCACTCATTGCAGGTTTCAAATTTGGCAACTGAGGCTGCCAAAGAGATTGGTGCCAATGCCTTATTGGTGAGAACAGGTGCTCTTTATCATGACATAGGAAAAATGATAGACCCTCAGAATTTTATCGAAAATCAGATGGGTGGAGTAAATCCCCTTAATCAAATGAGCTTTGATGATGCTGCCCAAGCCGTGATAAAACATGTTACAGACGGAGTGCAACTGGGCAAAAAGCATGGTTTGCCTGAACAGATTATCTCATTTATATCTACACATCATGGCCGCTCAAAAGTAAAATACTTTTACAATTCGTTTGTAAACCAAAATCCTGATATTAAACCAGATGAGGAGCTATTTACATATCCTGGTCCGCTTCCTTTTAGTAAGGAAACAGCAATTTTGATGATGGCGGATGCAGTGGAAGCTCGGTCTCGAACCTTGCCTGAATACACAGAGGAGAGTATTAGCTATATGGTGAATGATATGATTGATACGCAAATAGCTGATGGACAGTTTAAAGAGGCACCGATTAGTTTTAAGGATGTAGAAACAGTAAAACATGTGTTAACCGAAAAAATTAAAAACATATATCATTCCCGCATTGTGTATCCAAAGATTGAGAAACCTGAGGAAGAGTAAAATAAAAAAAGTCTTTGAAATTTTGTTTCAAAGACTTTTTTATTTAATACTATTAAAGTAACTTATACTATTTGAGAACCATTAGTTAGGGTTTCGCTGGGTTGAATTACAGTTAAAGATCCATCTGGATTTTCAGCTGAGAGAATCATTCCTTCGCTGTCAATTCCTCGCAGTTTTCGAGGAGGAAAGTTAGCTATAAAAAGAACTTGTTTTCCTATCAATTTCTCAGGATTAGGATAGAACTCTGCAATTCCAGAAAGGATTGTACGTCCTTTTAAACCATCATCAATGCGGAATTGTAGCAGTTTATCAGCTTTAGGAACTTTTTTGCATTCAAGTATAGTGCCTACGCGGATATCCATTTTCATGAAATCATCAAAACTGGTATCTTCTTTAATAGCGTTAGGTTTGTACTCGTTGGCTTCATTAGCTTCACGAGTTTTGTGTAGTTTTTGAACTTGATTCTCTACCAATTCATCTTCAATTTTCTCAAATAGAAGTTCTGCTTTATTGAGTTGATGACCCTCTTTTAATAAGTCCATTTTACCTAAATCATTCCATGCAAACTCATTAAGTCCAATGATTTGACGAAGTTTTTCTGAAGAGAATGGTAAAAAAGCTTCGAAAGCAATCGCTAAATTGGCTGTAAGTTGTAAACTGATATTTAAAATAGTTGCAACTCGCTCTAAATCTGTTTTAGCTAATTTCCAAGGCTCTGTTTCAGCAAGGTATTTATTCCCAATTCGAGCTAAGTTCATAGCCTCTTTTTGAGCATCTCTAAAATGGAAAGTATCCAATAAACGTTCAACTTCTGTTTTTACATTCGCAAAATCAGCCAATGTTTGTTTGTCGTAATCTGTTAGTTCGCCAAGTTTAGGAACTTTTCCTTCAAAATATTTGTGTGTAAGCACTAAAGCCCTGTTTACAAAGTTACCATAAATTGCAACTAACTCGTTGTTATTGCGAGCCTGGAAATCTCTCCAAGTGAAATCATTATCTTTTGTTTCAGGAGCATTGGCTGTTAAAACATAGCGAAGTACATCTTGTTTACCCGGTAGCTCTTTTAGATACTCATGTAGCCATACCGCCCAGTTTCGAGAAGTTGAAATTTTATCACTCTCAAGATTCAAAAACTCGTTTGCAGGCACATTATCAGGCAATATATATGAACCTTCAGCTTTTAACATGGCAGGAAATACAATGCAGTGGAAAACGATATTGTCTTTACCTATAAAGTGTAACATACGTGTTTCTGAATCTTTCCACCAAGTTTCCCATTTCCCATATTTTTCAGGATTTGCATCGCATAGTTCCTTTGTGTTTGAAATATATCCAATAGGTGCATCAAACCAAACATAGAGCACTTTTCCCTCTGCTCCTTCAACAGGCACAGGAATCCCCCAATCTAAATCACGGCTCACTGCTCGCGGCTGCAAGCCCATATCCAACCAGCTTTTACATTGCCCATATACATTGGGTTTCCACTCTTTATGCTCTTTTAAGATCCACTTAGAGAGCCACTCTTGATGTTGATCAAGTGGTAGATACCAATGTTTTGTCTCACGCATAATAGGGGTGCTACCACTAATTGTCGATTTTGGGTTTATCAAATCAGTCGCATTCAATGAAGTTCCACACGACTCACATTGATCGCCATATGCACCTTCATTTTTACAGTGAGGACATGTTCCTGTTATATATCGATCAGCTAAGAATTGTTTTGCTTCTGTATCATAATATTGCTCAGTGGTTTGTTCAACAAACTTATTATTATCGTATAGCTTTTTGAAAAAATCAGAAGCAACTTGATGATGAGTTTCTGAAGTAGTGCGAGAGTAAACATCAAATGTAATTCCGAACTCTTCAAACGCTTTTTTATTAATACCGTGGTATCTATCGACAATATCTTGTGGCGATACACCTTCTTTGCGCGCAGTAATTGTAATCGGTACACCGTGCTCGTCAGATCCTCCAACGAAAAGCACATCTTCTCCTTTAAGGCGAAGATAACGAACATAAATATCAGCTGGAACATATACACCGGCTAAATGACCGATATGAAGTGGCCCATTTGCATAAGGCAGGGCAGAAGTAACTAAGGTACGTTTTGTCATTGTTTTATCTCTATATTAAGACATGAAATCTTGTCATTTTCAATTATCTAAACTCTATCATATTAAATAAAAGGAAATTGAAAATTAGGGAGTGCAAAGTTACAAAAAATAAACGAAGTATGCTAAATCTCGGCTTTTATCGCTCTAAATCAATAATTGTTTTTATCTTTGCAATTCTATAAATTGAAAAATTATGTCAGATAAAAAAATTAAACCAAAGTTTTCAAAAGCTTTTTGGGTCGCCAATAGTGTCGAATTATTAGAACGATTAGCCTATTATGGCGTTTTTATAGTAATAACTATTTATTTGTCCAATGTTTGGGGTTTTAGTGATATTGAAGCGGGTTTCATTTCAGGTATTTTTTCAGCTTCGCTTTATTTACTACCACTTTTTGCTGGGGCTTTTGCTGATAAAATAGGATTTCGCTCAGCCATTATTTTAGCCTTTTCTCTACTTACTTTGGGTTATGCCGGTTTAGGTGTACTGCCTACGCTTTTAGAAAGTGCCGGTCTGGTTGAGTATGGAGTGACAACGACTTTTTATGGTTTGAATGAAAGTTCTCTTCGGTGGTCTATTATTCCAGTTATGGTTTTAATTGTAATCGGTGGTTCTTTTATCAAATCTGTTATTTCTGGTACAATTGCTCGGGAGACTACAACGGAAACACGTGCAAAGGGATATGCCGTTTTTTATATGATGGTTAATATCGGAGCGTTTACAGGTAAAACAGTTGTTGACCCACTTCGAAGGAGTTTAGGAGATCAAGGTTTGGTGTACCTCAATTACTTTGCAGCATCAATGACTTTTTTAGCACTTATAGCTGTGATTTTATTTTATAAATCTGCTAAAACTGAAGGAAAAGGAAAAAGTTTTAAAGAAATTGGCGAGGGTCTGATTCGAGTATTAAGTAACTGGAAATTACTTCTGCTTATTCTTATTATCAGTGGTTTCTGGTTGATTCAGAGTCAGATGTACGCTACTATGCCTAAGTATGTTGTTCGTCTGATTGGAGAAGATGCTTCGCCAGGATGGTATGCCAACGTAAACCCACTCGTGGTATTAGTTACCGTTAATTTTATTACCTCTTTAATGGCTAAAAAGAGAGCAATATCCTCGATGATGATTGGTATGTTGATTATCCCAGTTTCTGCGTTAGTGATGTCATTGGGTAATCAAATACACACTGAATCTATTCTGGGAATGCATCCTGTTGCTTTTATGATGATATTGGGTATTGCTATGCAAGCTTTGGCTGAAGGATTTATCTCTCCTCGTTTTTTAGAGTATTTCTCGCTTCAAGCACCTAAAGGAGAAGAGGGATTGTATCTTGGGTTTAGTCATTTGCATTCATTCTTCTCGTATCTTTTTGCATTTATAATGGGAGGATTTTTATTGGATAAATATTTGCCAGATCCTCGATTGTATGAGTCGCAAGAAGCCTATGCGGCTGTCAGCCAAAATGCACATTATATTTGGTATTACTTTGTAGGAATTGGATTTATTTCAGCTATAGCTTTGTTTATTTATACCAAGATAGTGAAGGAGGATTAATTGAATTTAAGCTAAAAGTATTTCAAATAAAAAAGCCAACAATTGACTCGAATTGTTGGCTTTCTTATTTATAAATAGTATCGCAAACCCAGTTTAATATGTCTTAAGCTTGAAAGGCTTTGTTTTAATTCAGGCTTGTAAAGTTTAGTACTGTTTTCTTGGTATTCTAAAGTAACCCATGTATGGTTTGTTATATTGTAGCGTAAGTTTAAATGCATCCCCATTGCAAGTTTGTTAAATTCTGTAGATTGAGACTTAGCTCCTAAACTTGTAATAAGAAAGGAGGGTGTGAATCCCATGCCTATAGCAAGCGTCTCCTCCAAAAGATAATAGGAAATGCCAAAAGGCATTGTTAGATATACTTGATAGTGTTTGTCTATAGATGAGTTGGTCGAATGTAGATTCTCTACTTCCGTAAGTTCACCGTTTGTTTTATCTTGAAGAAAATATTTTGTTTTTGAAACTAAAGTTTGAGTGAAATTACTATTGTTAACGCCCAATTGAATATCAAAGCTAAAATTGCTGAAAAATGCTTGATTAAGCCCAGCATAGAAGTCCAGACCTAATTGTTGGTTGTAAGTTGCAATGTAGCCCTCACTTTTAAAATAAGTATAATTAGGGTTGTCTGAAACTAAATCTGTTCTAATATTAAACTTAGAGTCAGATATTGTTGACACATTGAAATCCCCGCCGACATAGAATCGAGTTTGAGAAAAAGTGCTTATGCTGACTAAAAGCAATAAAACACAAGTTATAACTTTGTTCATCCAAAGTGTAATTTAATTACTTATAAAAATGTTGCGATTTGTTTTTCAAGTTCTACTAAATCTTTAGTAAAATTACGAATTCCTTCGGCAAGTTTTTCGGTAGCCATTGCATCTTCATTCATCATCCATCTAAAGGTTTCTTCATCTATCTCTATTCTTTCAATGTTTTGATGAAAAGCGGTTTCGTTGCTTAATTTCCGATCTAATTCACCTTTACTATCTTCTAATTCTTGGAGCAAATTTGGTGAAATAGTTAATAGATCACATCCAGCAAGTTCAATAATTTCACCGATGTTTCGGAAGCTAGCTCCCATTACCTGAGTAGGGTATCCAAATTTTTTGTAGTAGTTGTAAATATAGGTTACCGAAATAACTCCAGGGTCATTTTCTGGAGCGATACTATCAACACCGCGCTCTTTTTTGTGCCAGTCTAATATGCGACCTACAAATGGAGAGATAAGACGAACGCCTGCTTCGGCAGAAGCTACTGCTTGTACTAATGAAAATAGAAGGGTTAAATTGCAATGTATTCCTTCTTTTTCTAATACTTCAGCCGCTTGAATTCCTTCCCAAGTAGCAGCAATTTTAATTAAAATTCGTTCGCGGCTTATGCCAGCTTCTTCGTATAGTTCAATTAATTCACGTGCTTTATCAATGGTTTTTCCTGTGTTGAAAGAAAGGCGTGCATCCACTTCCGTTGAGACTCGACCAGGTACAATTTTCAGAATTTCCAAACCAAAATTGACAGACAATTTATCCATTGCTTTTTCCAATTGCTCTTCTTTGTTATCGCTCGCCTTTTGTGCAAATTGAATAGCGTCACTAATTAAACTTTTATATTTTTCATCTTGTGAAGCTTGATAAATCAAAGATGGATTTGTAGTTGCATCAGTAGGTTTGTATGCTTCAATAGATGCAAAATCGCCTGTGTCAGCAACTACTTTTGTGTAAGCTTTAAGTTGTGAAAGTAAATTCATATTATGTCTAAATTTAGTAAAACACTCAAAATGATAAAACTTCTTATTTGGCACCAAAGTTATTGTTTTATTATGAAATAATCAATAATTTGATAAGTTATTGTGTTAATTATTTGATGTTGAGTAAAATAAAAAGAGCAACTAAAACTTAGTTGCTCTCAATATCCTTAATTTTTATACATGTAAATTAGCCTAAATAGCCTTTTAATAATTTGCTTCTCGAGCTGGATCTTAGGCGCCTAACAGCTTTTTCTTTAATTTGTCTTACTCGCTCTCGAGTTAAGCCAAACTCAACACCGATTTCTTCAAGGGTCATTTCAGGAACGCCGATACCAAAGAATTTTTTTAATATTTGATGTTCCCTATCACTTAGTGTGGATAAGGCACGTTCAATTTCTTTAGTAAGTGATTCATTAATAAGCTCTCTGTCAGCATATGGAGAGTCATCATTAATCATTACGTCTAACAAACTATTGTCTTCTCCTTCTACAAAAGGAGCGTCAACAGACACGTGTCTTCCCGAAACTTTCATAGTGTCTCGAATTTTTTCAACAGGGATATCTAGTTTTATAGATAGTTCCTCTGCTGAAGGGCGACGTTCGAATTCTTGTTCGAATTTTGATAAGGCTTTGTTTATTTTGTTAAGCGATCCAACCTGATTAAGAGGCAAACGAACAATACGTGATTGTTCAGCTAAAGCTTGTAAAATTGATTGGCGAATCCACCAAACAGCATAAGAAATAAACTTAAAACCCCGAGTTTCGTCGAATTTTTCAGCTGCTTTAATCAGTCCTAAATTGCCTTCATTTATTAAGTCAGGAAGGCTTAATCCTTGATTTTGATACTGTTTTGCTACTGATACTACAAATCGAAGATTTGCGCGGGTAAGTTTTTCCAAAGCAATTCTGTCGCCTTTTCTAATGCGCTGTGCTAACTCAACCTCCTCTTCAACGGATATAAGGTCTTCGCGACCAATCTCTTGAAGGTACTTGTCTAATGAAGCACTTTCGCGATTAGTAATTGATTTTGTTATCTTTAATTGTCTCATATTTGGATGGAAAAAATTGGATACAAAGGTACTAAAAGTTTGAATGATAAACAAGTGAAAGTTTATTTATCTGTTTCAATCCAAACTATCTAACGGAAAAGATGGGTAAAATGTTTTGTTTAGTGCATATTAATTGTATTTATCTTAGTTTTTTGAAATAAATGCAAAAGAATCAAGTATTCTGCTTCACTAAATCAAAGCAGAATACTTGATTCTTTAATGCCTAATTTCAATACAATTATTCCAGTTCTATTTTATAGTAAGCAATTTTGCCAGTTGTGGGATAAACACCTGCGATATTAAGTGAGCCTTTTGATTTTTTAGCTGCTTCATACACCTTTTCAAAATCAGCTATGCTACTCATTGTATTATTATTTATTTTCAAAATAATATAACCTTGTGTAATACCGCTTTTGTTGAACTTGCCAGGTCCAACTGATGAAACTTCAAGTCCAGCTTCAATGCCTAATGCTTCTTTGATGGTGCTGCTTACCGGTGCAAGCTTTACGCCCATTTCTCTGCTTACTTCTGAGTTTTTTACTAAGTCGGTTGTGCCATCGACATTGATTAATTTTGCATTTAATTTCAGTTTTTTGTCATTACGAATTACACCAATTGTAATTTTGTCACCAGGTCTGTATTTGCTTATTTGCTCTTGTAATTCAGATGATGAGTTTACTTCAACACCGTTAATATCATTAATAATATCGCCCTCTTTTACACCTGCTTTCTCAGCAGCACTCTCCTTAACAACGTCGGCAACATAAGCACCTTTAAGTGATTTAAGTTTTTTCTCTTCTGCCAATTCATTGTTGATATCGGTAATACTAACACCAAGTAAGGCTCGTTGTACTACACCATGTTCACGAAGGTCGGTTACAATTTTCTTAACTATACTTGAAGGTACAGCAAATCCGTAACCAGCATAAGAACCAGTTTGTGACGCAATTGCAGTATTGATTCCAATTAATTCACCATTAGTGTTTACTAAAGCTCCACCACTATTGCCAGGGTTGATGGCGGCATCTGTTTGAATAAATGATTCTATTGATAGTTTATCAGTACGTCTTCCATATCTATCAGTCCCGATGATGCCAAGATTACGTGCTTTTGCACTTACAATACCAGCCGTTACGGTTGATGTAAGATTAAATGGATTGCCAACTGCTAAAACCCATTCGCCTACTTTCATGTCGTCTGAGTTCCCAAATGTAATATAAGGTAATCTCTTTTCATCTATTTTTAGTAGTGCAATATCTGTTGATGGATCGGTACCAACTAATTTAGCTTTGAGTGTGCGGTTGTCATTAAGTTTAACTTCTATCTCTGTAGCACCTTCTATAACGTGGTTGTTTGTAACGATGTAGCCATCTTCGCTTATGATTACGCCCGAACCAGATCCAAGTGGCATAGCCTCTTCGCTTCTCTCTCGGCGTTGTTGTTCTTGCCCGCGTTGTTGTGGTCCAAAGAAAAATTCAAAAAATGGGTCGTTGAAAAAATTACCTTGACTTTGACGCTGTTGGCGTGGTGCTTTAGTTTTTACGTGCACTACTGCATGAACAGAGAGTTCGGCAGCAACAGTAAAATCAGTTTCTAAAGCACGTGATGCACTTGCAAAACGAGCTTTAATGTCCGAAGTGTTTGGGTCTGTTGATTGGATATAATTGCTGCCCTTGTCTTTGTTGTTAAAATAGTTTGTTGCCCAGCTAGTAGCAAAGCTTGTAGCAATTACCAATAAAGCAACAGTTACAATTGTTTTTGTTTTGTTTGTAAATGCCATAGTTATCTTAATTATATTATTTGTAATTATATGTTTTCGACTAACGCAAAATTAGCAAATGTCGTGCCAAATAAAATGTTTTCAATGCTATGTTTTGCAATCTTTAGTTTTGTTCTGTATTAAATTAACAGCATTGGCTTTGTTCTATTGCGTATTGTTAAAAAATAGTGTTAAAATAATGGCTTGAAAGATTTTGCTTATGGGCTTGAGTAGATTGCAGAAGTGACATAATGTCATGTAGGGATGTTGGCTATTTCGTAAAGAATTAGATAGGTAAACTTATGAACTATATTGTATTTTATTTTGTTCTTCTTTAAAACAAGTATGATTATGAACAATTTGCCATATACACCTATCGATTATGATTTGATGCAAATGCTCGATGGTGAAAAAAATAAAGCATCTACACGAGTTTTTTATTTTGGAGAAGGAACAAATATAGAGGAGTACGAAGGAAAGCTTACCGGTTTGGTGTTGAAAAATAGTTATGAATATTATATGCACTTTGTATCAGGCGAGGAAGTACGAATTGATCGTATCATTTCGTACAATTTAAAACCGGGACCAGCTTACGATGAATACGATAGCTATGCACTACAGTGCTTAACCTGTCAGGCTGGGTATGATTTCGACGATTAGGACTATAATTATTGGACGTACTTTGCTTTTTCTTCTTCAACGATAATTGCAATATCTTTAGTTTTTGCCAACTCTTGGATACTCTTTTTTAATTCGTCAGCATTCTCATAATCAAAATGAGATAGATTAATAGTGTGTTTCTTTCCGTTTTTTAATATTAAGTGGAAGGTGTTTTTTACAGTTTTTATACTGTCAATATTTTTCCATAAAACTTGAGTAGCTTCACTGGTTTCATCTGATTTTACATCTATTTTTATATCATCTACTTTGATATAAGCTTTGCTAAATAATGCTTTTAGGCCTTTGATGGTAAACCATATACCTGTTATCCCAAAAAGAGCAATATACACCCAGTCAAATTGGTCGATACCCAATACTTTCTTATATCCAGTAATGGCAACCCAAGCCGTCATTCCTAAAAAAATCAGACCGATTAAAAAATGGTAGAAAGAGTTGGGGTTTTTAGTTTTGATGTTTTTGTTTAGTAGCATAATTCAAGAGTTTGTTAAGAATCCTAATAGTAACAGTTAAAAAGCACTGGTTAACTTATTTGATCGGGTTTTATAAAATTAATTATCCTAAATTCTAATCCTTACACTGTAAATTAATAGAAATTTAATCTTGTAATCAGTTTGCTTGGTACAAAATAAGATAAGTATTTCGTTTTTTATTTAAATTTATTCCATTTAGACAATTTGCCAGTATAAGAAAAGTAGTTTTTTATCATTTCTATTTGTGTCTCCTCTTGCGCATCTGTAACATACCAGTAAATGTCGATTGCACTTGTTCTGTCTTTTATTATCTGCTGATTCCAAGCTGTTTTTCTTGGGGTGTTGTCGTTATGAAGTCCATTTACAATTTCGTTGTAGAGTCCTCTGTATTTAGAAAAACCTACATAAATTAAGTTAACATTTCCACTACGCAATTCTATGACTTTAAATACTCCATCTTTAACTTTTGGTGCGTTGCAAACTTTTTCTAAGTCTTGACCAGCTTCAAAAAAGAAGTGATCAGCGTCGGTGAAGCTATTTGGTTCTTGAAACATATTGCTTTTGTTTTATGATTAGTTTACATCTTGTGGTTAGTTTTAATCTTTAGTTTGCTATAAAACTATAGGCAAAGATATAATTATATTTTAAATTTCGTGTGTTTTTAGTGTTATAAATACAGTCTGTTTATTATTGCAAGTTTTGAAGTAAATAATCAGGCTTGAGGTTTGTTTTTTGTTTTCATTCAAAACCAAAAGACGCACAGCCGTGCGTCTCTCTGCTTGCGCCCTTTCAGGGCTTTATTGTGGGGTGAATCATCTTCGTAGGGCGTTGCCCCACGCAATTGCTTTAAGTCCTTCGAACTAAATTGTGGTATTTTATAAAAGGGCAAGTAAAAGAGATAACTACACAGCCCTTAAATCTCCAACCCCTTTAATCCACTGAAGGGGACTTTTAGGCAGTGCAATTGGATGTAGTAAATTTTGAAACTGCTAACTGCTAATCACACTTTATAACTTTACAAACTTTACAAACTTTCTACTTTTAACTCACCCTATTGCATTAAGGCTTTGTTCTGCCTTTACGCTTAATCTGTCTTCGTGCTTCTCGTTCTTTCCACTTCTTTCCACGCTTGATAGCAGCTATACGCTGTAAGTTTCTAACTCGATAACCATCCAAGGTTGACAATAAGAAATTTCGTAGATTTAATATTTCTTCCGTGTCGCTATCATCAATCATAGCTAAAGCGTCAATAGCTCGTAATAATCGTTTCAAATCAAATGTTACCTCTTTTCTAAATTCGATAGCT
>CAYFTO010000039.1:0-17524 GCA_964346125.1 uncultured Paludibacter sp. | reverse complement strand
AATAAATTTACATATGAATATGACGGAAAAAACAATGTTATCTCAGAGATATTTGAATCTTTTGATGAAGACGAAAATGAATGGCTAAAGCTTAGTAGATATTTGTACGAGTATAATGATTTTGGTCTAAAAACTAAAATGGATATTCAATATTGGGAAAGTACAGAATGGGAAACATCTTATGTGAACAATTGGGAATATGACTCAAATAATAACATGACTAAAATGACGAGTGAAATGGATTTAGGCATTGGAGATTTCACTATGATTATAGAGCAACAAATTTACACCTACGACACAAGCTATTTACTCAATGAAATTCTATTTCCCATTCAAATAAGCGAAGATGGTGACTTTTTTGTAACAAATGAATTTACTTCACAGCTTTTGGGAGAGTTAGAAATAGCTGAAATGCTCGAAGTTAATTTTGAAAATAAAATTAATCGGATTGACTATGGATATAACTTTGGTTTCGGTGATGACGATGACATAGAAATGGATTCTTTTGCGAATTTTTATTATTCAGATGCTATTTTCTCTTCTGTTGATATATTTAACGAATATGATGTAAACATCTACCCTAACCCAGCCTCTGATTTATTACACATCAATGTTGACAATACTTCTCAAACCGAGTTTATTTTATTAGATTTGAAAGGGGCTTTAGTTATTTCATCATCATTTACTGGTAACAAAACTATCAATATCAATCAGTTGCAGAAAGGAATATACATTTACAGTATAAAAAACGATACTCAAAACAAACATGGAAAACTAATTATTCATTAGTTACATCAAAAAAGATTTATAAATTTGCATTTACAAACCATTAGGCATGTAAATGCATTTTTATTAGACGCTGATATGAAACATAAAATTCTTAGCATATTCCTTATTCTTTCACTTTTTCAAGTGAAAGCAGATTATCATTTTTTAGTAGGTACTTATACCCGTGGCACTCAATCTGAAGGAATTTACTATTTGCAATTATCAAAGAAAGGTAAAGTGAAAGTCCTGAAACTTTTAGCTAAAAGTGATAATCCGAGTTATTTGAGTTTTTCTCCTGACAAGCAATTTGTGTATGCTGTAAACGAACACGGTGAGGATAGTGAAGTAAGTGCATTTCGATTTGATAAAGAAAACAAAGAACTAAAGCTCATCAATAAAGTATCAGCTGCAGGTGCTGACCCTTGTTATATTTCTGTTTCCGAAAGGCATGTGTTTATTGCCAACTATTCAAGCGGATCTATTTCCGTATTTGAAAGAAACAATGATGGTTCATTAAGTCAAGCGGTCCAGGTAGATGAACATCGCCGCATGCACTATGGAAATAATCTTTTTGGGCCTAGTAATGCTCATCAAATCATCTTTTCACCCGATAGCAGCTACCTTTACGCCACCAACTTGGGTAGCGATAAAATTATAACTTACCGCTACCAAGACTTTAGCAAAACTAATGTATTACTGGAAGAAGGAGACGAAACTTTGTTGAAAAAACTGAGTGGACCTCGTCATATGGAGTTTAGCAAAAATGGCGAATTCCTATATGTTGTTCACGAATTGGATGCTACTGTAAGTGTTTTGAAACGAACGGATGAAAACAAACTTGAAATCATTCAAGCAACAAGCTTAGTTACTGACTCCTCTAAAGAAAACGGTGCAGGTGATATCCATATCTCAAAAGATGGAAAATATTTATTTGCAAGCAATCGTGGCGACAACAACGATATCACTCAATTTAAAATTAATAAGGACGGAACACTCACATATTATAAAAACTACTCAAGCGGCGGAGTTGGACCGCGTAACTTTTTAATTACAAAGGATAATAAACTCCTAATTTTAGCCAACCAACACAGCAATAATATTGCTCAATTCAAAATTAAAAAGAGAAGTAAAAAATTAAAACTTCAAAACAAAGAGATAGAGTTAGATGCTGCTGTTTGCTTAATTGAATTTTAATAACTGAATAAGTTATTTTGTAACTACTCTCGTTCTAAAGAAAGCGATATTGACTATAATCTAAGATAAGATTATAGTCAACTCTCTTTTAATAATGTCGACTGCAAAGAAAAGTATATATAGTCCTAAAAAAGGATTTGAATTTAATTTAATCACAACAACTTCCCCTTTAGGGGATTGAGGGGTTAGGATTTAGGGGCTCAGCTAATTACGTTACTTCTTAATCCCTCGCTCATTCAGTGCTTGTTGATATTTACGAGCATTTTGTAGATGCACAGCCCATGTTGCTGCAAAATTATGTTCACCATTAAATGTTTCTTTAGCACACATATAGAGATAGTCATTCTTATCATAATTAAGCACGGCATCCAATGCTGAAATAGTAGGAATGCGAATTGGGCCTGGTGTTAAGCCTCGGTTTTTATAGGTATTGTAAGGTGAGTCCGTTTGTAAATGCTTATTCAATACCCTACGAATTGTAAAATCTCCTATTGCAAAAATAACCGTAGGATCAGCTTGCAAAGGCATACCAATGCGAAGGCGATTCAAATAAAGCCCTGCAACTATCGGTTTTTCAGCCACATTATTAGTTTCTCCATCAACAATAGAGGCTAAAATACTAACCTCTTTTTGAGTTAGCGGAATAGCAGCAGCCTTTTGCTTGCGTTCTTCAGTCCAAAATTTATCATACTCACGCTTCATACGTTCAAAAATCTTCTCTGCACGAATATTCCAAAATACTTCATAGCTATCTGGCAAAAACAGCGAAACAGCGTTCAATGTATCCAGCCCAAATTGTGCTTGAAAGGCAGTATCTCTCATTAACGCTACAATTTCAACAGAGTCAGGCATAAGTTGTTGAGCCAGTCGACCTGCTAATTGCTCTTTAGTTCGAATATTATTAAACGTGAGCATAACAGGCACTTGATTACCATTACGAAGATTGCGTATCAACTCTAAATTACTCATCGCCTTTTCAATTTTATAGCGTCCGCTTCTCACCGCCTTCTTCTCATCGTATTTTAATAACTTAGCTACCCAATCAAAAGTATAAGCATATTTAATAGACGCTTTCTCATTTATCAATTTTTTCACATCTTCATAATCGCTATTTTCGTAAATATAGATATACTCATCTTCATCTCCAATGACATGAATATTATTTGCCTTAAACAACATATAAAAGGTTCCATAAGTTAAAACGGCTAATAACACAAGAATTGATAATAGCGATAGAAATATATTACGTTTTTTCATCTCTCCAAATTTATTGAATTTCAAATAGTTTGCAAATATAAAAAATAAAAACGAATTTATTTACTCAAAAATTTTTGTTAGTTCAAAAAAATGCTCTATATTTGCACTCGCAATTTCAGAGCAACACAAAACATTGGAAGTGTGGGTGAGTGGCTGAAACCAACAGTTTGCTAAACTGTCGTACGGGTAACTGTACCGCGAGTTCGAATCTCGCCGCTTCCGCTGAAAAAGCAAAAAGCGTTGTAAGTATTTTCTTACAACGCTTTTTTTGTTTTTTAATTCCCTAATTTCCCCGAAAGGGGGATTTTAATCGTGCGATTGAATATATAGCAAGTTTTGGAATCTTGGAATTACTTATCTCTATTTGCTTATTCCAATTAACCATTAATCATTTTAAAATATTTCGGTGCTCTGCACCTTTATTGCAATGTATTATCTTTTTTCTACAAATATAACGCTACTCTGTAGCTTAGTTAGTTGAAAGTTTGTATTAACCAAAAACGGTCAACCCTATTTAGGGAAGGACTATATGAATCACTTTTAGCTTTTAACTATTAACTTTTTACTCTTTGTTCCTTGCTCTATGTTCTTTATTCATTATAAACTTTCAGACTTTTAACTAAAGACCCTATCTGCCGGATAAACAACCCCCATCTGCCTTCTTATTTCATCAATTATTTCCAATGTTATCAATGAATTTTCATGGCTGTTAATATTTGATTCCAACTCAGCATTCACAATAAGGTCTATAAACTCTTTAATTTCATAGAAATATTCACCCTCTACAGCATCTTTTGATATATCCTCCACCAATAGCTCTGCTGCATCATCGCTCAGAGCATATTTTCCCTGAATAAATTCAACTCGTTTTATTTCGTTTATACGATCAATCAATAGAGTTCCTTTCTCACCCTGAATCTCTGATGGTAAATAGGAGTCTGAAATTTTAGAAAAACTCACGTGAGCAGTAAGTCCATCGGGATAAAGGAAATTCACAGAACCCATTCCATCAACACCTGTTGACAGTAGAGCTCCTTCTGCTTGAATTTTTTCGGGTTTTCCAAACAGCACTACCATTGGATAGATTGTATAAATACCTATATCCATCACCGCTCCATTTGACAAAGATAAATCAAAAGCATTAACATGCTCACCTGCTTTGAAACGATTGTAGCGCGATGAATATTGACAATAAGAAGCTGAATAGTGACGCAGCTTCCCCACTCGATGCAAATTATCTTTTATTTGCAAAAAATTAGGTGTCAAAGTAGGTTTCATCGCCTCCATCAAGCAGACTTGCATCTTATTGGCTGTGGCTATCATTTGGTGTGCCTCTTTTACATTAGACGCCAAAGGCTTTTCACACAAAACATGTTTGCCTGCTCGCATACACTGAATGGCTTGCTCTGCATGCAAAGAATTAGGCGATGCAATATAAACTGCATCAATCAAATCACTCGACAACATTTTATCCAAAGAAGTGAATGTATGAGGAATTTCGTGCTTTTGAGCAAAGACATCGGCCGTTTCTTGTTTCCGAGAATAAACAGCTTGCAAATTGAAACGACTATCACGTTTGCCAGCCTCAATTATGGTATCAGATATCTTATTGGTGCCGATTACTCCAAATCGAATCCTATTTTGTGCCATTTTCATATCAATTTTTTAATAATAAATAGCTAGAAAAATACAATCTAACTACAAGTAAAAACTCATGTATCAAAAAAACAGGAATAGATTTTTTCTACATTTTCAAATCAACCATCAATACATTATGATCGGTTAGGTAAAGTACGGAATCAATTTTTGAAGAGGGTATAGATGATTTCAACACATCAATCTGAGGTGTTACGAAAATAAAATCAATTTTTTCTCCTGCATCCGCATCATTTCCAATTTTACCAAAATCATTGAATGTAAAGTTCTCTCCACTTCTCTCTTTAGCTGTTTTATGGGAATCAAGAAGTCTGAATTCATTATTCGTAATCGTTTCATAAGCTGAAGTCTGCTCCGTTACATTAAAATCACCTGATACAATAGCGGGTAAATCACCCACAATTTCTTTAATTTTTTCAATAATCAGCAAAGCACTCTCTTTGCGCGCCTCCACTCCAACATGGTCAAAATGGGTATTTACCATCATAAAAACAAGTCCACTACTTTTATCCTTCAATTTCACCCAAGTAGCAATTCGTGGCAATGCGGCATCCCAACCCACCATACCTACGCTATCCGGATTCTCTGCAAGCCAAAAAGTATTGCTATCCAATAAATCAAATTTTTCTTTAAGAAAAGCTATAGTAACTGCTTCTCCCTCAGTTTTGCCATCATCACGCCCTACTCCTACAAATTGATATTCGGGTAAGTTTTCTTCTAAATCAACTCGTTGATTGTGCAATACTTCTTGGAAGCCAATTAAACTCAACTGATTATCCTGTATAAAATTATAAACATGAGGTTTTCGGTATTTCCAATTATTTAAACTGTCCGATGCCGTATCTAATCGGATATTAAAACTTGCAACTTTATACTCATTAGTAGTAGTTTCCCTATTTTTATTGCATCCTATTAGCAAAATAAGGCTTGTTAAAAGTAAAATTGTTTTTTTCATTTTCAAAATGTGTTTTTATTTTAGTTCTGTTTTTCTCTAATTAAAGATTTGTACCATCAACAAAGATACAAATTTTGAGAGATAATAGTGGCAAATTTTTTTTTGTTGTTTGGTAAATAAAACTTTTAATTTAATCCATTTGTTTCATTACTTGAAACATGTCGTTTAATGAGTTATTATTTTTAAGAATAGGCCTAATAAATAAAAAGAGATGTTGGATTAAATAAAAAACATGAAGTAAATGGATAAGCGCAAAACTGATTTTAATTTAAAAGAACTCTTCACTGAATATTCAATAGAGGATTGCCTGATTAAAACTCAATTTTCCGAAATAAAAATTATTGATGCGAAACACAGTCAAAGCATTTTGAATTTTGAGCTTATTTCTGAAATAGCAAATAAACTAAAACTAAGCTTCACAATAGAGGCTGAAAGTGCTAATCTTTGTTTTGCCTATAATAACGCTGAGTTGCGTGATGATTTCAAATTGGCTTTTACCTCTTCCGATTTATTGGATTACATTTACGCCGTACAACACTCAAAAGCTTATACTGAAAAGCAAGCTCTATTATTATCGAATACCCATGAGCAATTAATTCCTTATCCTATCAATCAGGATAAATTTTGGCTTTTAGTTGGTTTAGGTAAAACTTTACGTTTGACCCATTTAATGAGGATTTTTTCTGTGGACTATTACTCGATAAGTTTTCCCATAGACGGGAACAATTCTGTATCCCTAAAAAAGAATAAATCCGATACGCCCTTTATATTAAATAATCCGAATGAAAGAATTGGAAAAATTTGGATAAACGAAACACAGTATTTTGATAACATACCCATTGAATTATGGGAATATACTATTTTTGATAAGCATCCTATCCAAGATTGGCTCTTAAATCACGATGAAATTATGCTCAGCAATGAAAATATCGAATTTTTCCTAAATCTCCTGGCTCTTTTTAATAAAACAATATTAGTAAGAAAGGAAATAGACACAATTCTATCTTGAGATTATATCTAATTTATTTCACTCGCCAACGAACTCTCCATCGTCCGTTATCAAAACTATGAGTCATTACTTCAAAGTTACCTATTTCTGAGGTGTTATTTACGTGATTTCCAATGCAAGCACAGGTATCATAATCGCCTACTTTTATTATCCGAATAGTTTGTGAAACATCATCTGGAAGTTTTGAGGTATCAACTAAATCTTTGGCTTCGCTGAGCGGTATAAAACCTTCTGAAACGGGTAGATTTTGTTTTATCACCTCATTCACACGTCTTTCAATCTCTTCAACTTGCAAGCTTGTAGGTGCTTGTTCTAAAAAATAATCACATTTACTTTTCTTGCGTTCAATATGTGCATTTTTCGAACGTTCACAGCCGAACATACGAATCATCGTTTGATTCAAAATATGTTCGGCTGTATGCATTGGTTCGTAATAATCTTTCTTTGCTTCGTTTAGCTCCATGCGTTCTTTATTTCTGTTTTCTTAATACGATTGCTGTACTTGCTGGCAAATATAATTTTAGCCACTCCATACCCACAACATTTTCAACATCAGCCTCTTGTGTAAAATGCACTACGGTCTCATCAATAAGTCCATGCCCTTCATACATTGGATTATCGCTATTCAAAACAATTTGATACTTACCAGGTTCAGCCAAAATACCATAATCAGTATATGATTTATCGATATTAAAATTATATACAAAAAGCAAGTCACCCCGCTGATAAGCTAAGACTTGGTCGCCCTCTTTATCCCAACGCTGATAGATAGGAGTGTTGTGATAGTTTGGCGTTTTAATCAATTCGAGCATAGCTTTATCAAACTTACCCAAACCATGGTATAAAAAGTCAGGGTTATCAACCAATTCCCACTGACGGCGAGCGTACTTGTAAGACCAATCATTTCCTTCACGAGGAAAATCAACCCACTCAGGATGCCCAAACTCATTACCCATAAAGTTGAGATATGCGCCATTTATCGTTGAAGCTGTAACCAAGCGAATCATTTTATGAAAAGCCACTCCTCTACTTACCAACAATGTCTCATCCCCACGTTTCATATGCCAATACATATCAGCATCAATCAATCGGAAAATAATGGTTTTGTCACCTACAAGTGCTTGGTCGTGACTTTCAGCATAACTTACTGTTAGCTCTCCAGCGCGTCTGTTTGTCATCTCCCAGAAGATATGACCTACTTTCCAATCTTCAAACTTAATTTCTTTAATGTATTTTATCCAAAAATCTGGAATCCCCATTGCCATACGATAATCAAAACCAATTCCTCCATCTTCAACCTTTGTTGCCAAGCCCGGCATTCCACTCATCTCCTCCGCAATAGAAATAGCATTTGGATTAACCTGATGAATCAATTTATTGGCTAATGTAAGATATGCAATTGCATCTCCATCCTGATTCAAATTATAATAAGCACTATAGTCCATAAAATCAACGCCCAAGCCATGGTCTCTATAAAGCATCGATGTTACACCATCAAAACGGAAACCATCAAACTTGAACTCGTCCATCCAAAACTTCACATTAGAAAGCAAAAAATGAAGTACTGAAGGTTTGCCATAATCAAATAACAAAGAGTCCCATTGTGGATGTTCACGACGATCACCACCATGAAAATATTGATATGGAGTACCGTCAAACAAACCTAAACCCTCTTTTTCATTTTTAACCGCGTGAGAATGCACAATATCCATAATCACAGCTACACCCATTTCGTGTGCTTGGTCAATTAATCGTTTCAGCTCTTCAGGCGTTCCAAAACGAGAAGAAGCAGCAAAAAAGTTAGAGACATGATAACCAAATGAGCCATAGTATGGGTGCTCTTGGATAGCCATTATTTGAATACAATTGTAGCCACCATTAACTATTCGAGGCAAAACTGTTCGTCTAAATTCTTCATAAGTAGATACTTTTTCTTCGTTGCTCGACATACCAATATGGCATTCATAAATCAACAAAGGAGTATCATCCCTAACAAATTTATCAACCTTAAACTTGTACTCATTCTCTGGTTGCCACACTTGCGAACTAAATACTTTAGTGACATCATCTTGAATCACCCTTCTTGTCCATGCAGGTATCCTTTCGCCAGCACCTCCCTCCCACTCTACCCAGAGTTTATAGAGCATTTCATGTTTTAAACTGTTTTTATCCAATATAATCTGCCATACACCATCACTATTGATCTGTTTCAAACGGTATTTCTCATTTTTTTCCCAATTATTGAAATCACCAATCAAATAGATTGCAGTAGCGTTAGGTGCCCATTCACGAAACACCCATGTATCTTCTAATTGATGTAAGCCAAAGTAGAGATAACCTGTAGCAAAGTCAGACAAACTCGAATTTCCTCCAGTTAATTTATTCTCAACCGTTTGGAAGTAATCGTAACGACCTTGAATTGCATTAGCAAAAGGTTCCAAATAAGGATCTGACTGAATTAATGGTAATACTTTTTTCTTGCTCATTGCTTTCTATATTTATTATTTGTTTAATTTTTCTAATGACTGTACTAATCATTCATCTATGGTATAATTCAAAAATCGAATAAAGGGATACGCTCCTTTGGCCAATGCACTTACTCGATCTACAAACTCATCTTGACTCAAATCATCTACCCTTCCAAAATGATGATTAATCATATAATGTTTCAATTTAAGTAATTCTGGCTCTACAAAATCCTTTGGAAAACCTACTGGAATTCTCTTTAATTTATCTTCATCATAAAAACCATTACCAAACAACTGCTTAAACTCTCCAGTATTTCTAATCTCAACTAACTCTTCATAATTATCTACTACACTCTGTCTTAGTTTTTTCAACGTTGGTGGATCGGGTCTCCATATTCCTGCTGAAAAATAAGCCTCTTGCGGATCAACATGAACATAATAGCCTGCATATTTGCTCTTCCACCCCATAGGATAGGCTATAAAACCAGAAAACTGCTTTTTATAAGGTCGTTTATCATGCGAAAACCGTACATCTCGATATATTCTAAAGACACACTCTTTTGGTGTTGCATTGACAATCCGATTATCAAATTTGGCTATTTTATCGATTAATTGCTCAAAAATTGTATCAAACTGATTTTTTGCCTTCAAATAACTCTCTTTATTCTCATTGAACCACTCACGATTATTATTTTCTGATAAATCTCTAAGAAAGTCTATTATTTGTTTCATGTTTTAAAGCATAATATTTCTTACAAATATAATTCATTTTTTGTGAAATATAGTTAGAAATAATCTTATTTTATATTTTAATCGTCGGTTTGCATAAAAATGATTATTTTTGCAGATTGTTAAGTGAATAGGTTATTGAATGAAGACTAACCTAAGAAATGATAGAAAAATTTTTGGTAAATGAAAAATAGAATCAGTGAGTTAAACGAGATTATTGCCAAGCTTACAGCTGGCACATTGGAAGAGGTAGAAGCTTTTCGAATCAAGTTTTTAAGTAAAAAGGGTGAAGTATCACTTCTAATGAATCAGTTCAGAGAAGTACCCAATGAAGAAAAAAGAGAGATTGGACAGTTGATTAACGAACTTAAAAACAATGCTCAAAACAAGATTAATGAATTAAAGCTGCAACTTTTAGACGCCAATAAAAGTACTGAACAGATGGACTTGACACGTAGTGCAGAGCCGATAAAACTTGGAACACGTCATCCACTTTCTTTGGTTCGTGAAGAGATTGCTGATATTTTTTCGCGTATAGGTTTCACAATTGCCGAAGGACGTGAAATTGAAGATGACTGGCATGTATTTGGCGCTCTAAACTTTCCACCTGAGCATCCTGCTCGCGATATGCAAGATACTTTTTTCATTGAGAAAAATCCAGATATTTTGCTGAGAACTCATACCTCATCAGTACAAACGCATGTAATGACCACGCAAAAACCACCAATCCGCATGATTTTTCCTGGACGCGTATATCGCAATGAGGCAATTTCATACCGTGCTCACTGCTTCTTTCACCAAGTAGAAGGTCTATACATTGATAAAGACGTTTCTTTTGCTGATTTGAAGCAAGCTCTACTCTACTTTGCAAAAGAGATGTTTGGCGAACATACTAAAATTCGTCTTCGCCCATCCTACTTTCCATTTACAGAGCCAAGTGCAGAGATGGATATTTCTTGTAATTTATGCGGTGGCGATGGCTGTGCTTTTTGTAAACATTCAGGCTGGGTTGAGATTTTAGGATGTGGCATGGTTGACCCCAATGTTCTTGAAAATTGTGGTATCGATTCAAGTGTTTACTCAGGATATGCCTTTGGAATGGGCGTTGAGCGCATCACAAACTTGAAATATCAGGTAAAAGATTTACGCCTATTTTCTGAAAACGACGTTCGCTTCCTTGAAGAGTTCAAGAGTGCACATTAGTTTTCCCAAATGATATAAGAAAAAACGGAATTGTGCTTTAATGGCAAATTCCGTTTTTTTTGGAACCTGTAGCATTCGTATAAAAGTACTATTTTGAATATGTAATGCATAATACTTAGCTTGAAAAAGCATCAACAAAATAGTCAGTAAAGTAAATATTCAAGCAATAAGGATCTAAGATTCAAAAGAATTTTTCTATATAAGCTTTAGTCACTTTCTATTGAAATCTGCCTTATAAAACTTTGTTTTTTCCTCAACGCTAAGTTTTCATTCAAAATTACCCAAACAATAAAATAATGGCTGGAATTTATATACATATCCCTTTTTGTAAAACTAAATGCACTTACTGCGATTTTTACAAAACAACGGATACCTCCGAAAAGAATGAACTTTTAGAAGCAATGATTCAAGAAATATTGCTTCGAAAAACATATTTAACAGAAGTTGTAGAAACAATTTATTTTGGTGGTGGCACACCTTCTACTCTTTCTGTAAATGAAATTAAGAGGCTACTAAGCACGATATTTTCAAATTTTGAAATCTCAGAGAATATAGAAATCACACTTGAAGCCAATCCCGACGATATTGATTTAGATTATCTAAAAGAGCTTCGCTCAATCGGAATCAATCGACTAAGTATGGGGATTCAAAGTTTTGATAACGAACAATTAAAATTTGTAAACCGCCGACATACTGCTGAAGAAGCCATTGCGGCTGTTGAAAATTCAATAGAGGCTGGTTTTGAAAATATAAGCATTGACCTTATTTACGGATTACCATTACAAAGTTTTGATTCGTGGAAAAAACAGATCGACAGAGCACTACAGTTAAATGTTCAACACATCTCATCTTACGGGTTAACATACGAAGAAGGAACTGCGCTTTGGCGTCAAATGAAAAGTGGCAAAGTTGTCCCTACTGATGATGAAACTATGATAGCAATGTATGAATACCTTGTAGAAAGTTGTGAAAACGCAGGTTTTAAACAATACGAAATTTCAAATTTTGCGAAAAATGGACTAATTTCAAAACACAACTCATCGTACTGGAAAGAGCGTGCCTATTTAGGCATTGGTCCCTCTGCACATTCATACAATTTACATTCTCGTCAATGGAACGTTTCTTCTATTCCCTTGTACAACAAAGCTATAACTAACAACGAGGTGTTTTTTGAAAAAGAGGAATTAACAAAAAACGAGCAATACAATGACTACATTATGATCTCTTTGAGAACAATTGAAGGAATTAATTTAGAAGAAATTAAAAATAAATTTGGGGAAGATTTTTTCAATCACTTAATGAAATCTGCAAATCCATTTATTGATGATAAAAAACTTCTGTCCGTTGATAATAGACTTTCATTAAGCAAAAATGGCATATTGATTTCAGATAATATCATTATGAACTTAATGATTGTCTAACTTGATTCGTAACTACTTTAGCACTATTTAACAGCCACTTTTAAGCAATAAGATTGAACTTAAGCAGTTATTAACGAAGTTAAACTATAAATATATGGCAATAGCCTCTAAAACCTGCATTAACTTCAAATGATGCACTACAACTCCCCCTTAGAACTTCCCCTTTAGGGGAATGACGGGCTGGGGTCAGGGGGCAGAGTACTTAACTAGTTCATCATTGATACTTCTTAAATTATATCAAAACATAGTATTCAAATTAAAATTAGTACTATTTTTGTAGATTGAGATAGGTAAAAAATTGACAATCCAGATATTGATTATTTGACATGGCAGATTCAGAAAAAACAAAAAAGAGTATAAAAAGAGTAATTTGGGGAATTTTTGGTATTGGTGTAGCAAGTATTGTGCTGGTTTTCACTCTAATTAGCACAGGTGCTATTGGTTATTTACCTAAATTAGAAGAGCTTCAAAACCCAATAGACAAATCAGCAACTGAGATTTATTCAGCCGATATGCAACTCTTAGGCCGTTATTATCGTGGTAACGATAACCGTGTACCAATTAATTATATGGAAATTGATAAAGACGTTGTAAACGCATTGATTGCTACCGAAGATGCTCGTTTTTATAAGCACTCTGGAATTGACTTAAAAGCCTTAGTGCGAGTTTTTTATGGTATCATAACACGTTCCTCAAACTCGGGAGGTGGTAGTACCATTACGCAACAATTAGCAAAACAACTTTACTCTCCCAAAGCAACCAATATCTTTACACGTGCTCTTCAAAAACCTATTGAATGGGTGATAGCCGTAAAGCTTGAGCGTATGTATTCAAAAGAAGAGATAATTGCCATGTATCTCAATCAGTTTGACTTCTTATATAATGCTGTAGGTATCAAATCTGCAGCCCAAGTTTATTTCAACACTGCTGCGGATAATCTTACTATAGAACAAGCTGCTACATTAGTAGGAATGTGTAAAAACCCATCTTACTTCAACCCAGTACGACATAATGAGCGCACAACAAATCGACGCAATGTTGTGCTCGATCAGATGAGAAAGTCAAATTACTTAACACAATCCGAAACAGACTCCATCAAAGCTATTCCTTTGGAGCTTGAGTTTAAACGAGTTGACCATAAAGAGGGTTTAGCACCTTATTTCAGAGAATATTTACGGAAAGTCTTAACAGCCAAAAAGCCATCTAAGAGCGACTATGCAAGCTGGCAAGCTCAGCTTTATGAAGACAATAAATGGTCGTGGGAAAATGATCCTTTGTATGGTTTTTTTGAGAAAAACAGAAAGGCTGATGGATCGAAATATGATATTTATGAAGATGGATTAAAAATTTATACAACCATTGATTCACGTATGCAAACATATGCTGAAGAATCGGTTAAGCAACATATGCAAAGCTTGCAAAAAGAATTTTTCAGAGAGAAAAAAGGTCGTTCAAATGCTCCTTTTGCAAATAGTTTGAGCAAAAGTGAGGTGGATAATATATTCAATAACGCCATCAAGCAGTCCGAACGATACCGCAAGCTAAAACTAGCTGGTGCTAATAGTAAGGAGATTGACGAATCATTTAATACTAAAACCGAAATGCGTGTTTTTAGTTATAATGGTTGGCTCGATACTATTATGAGTCCTATCGACTCCATTCGCTACCACAAGCACTTTTTAAGATGTGGAGTTATGTCGATGGATCCTGCAAATGGTCATGTAAAAGCTTATGTGGGTGGTCCAGATTATTCTGCATTTCAGTACGACATGGTTACTCTTGGTCGCCGTCAAGTAGGTTCTACAATCAAACCTTTTCTTTATACTTTAGCCATGGAGGAAGGCATGTCACCTTGCGATTCAATACTCAATGACCAAATAACGCTGATGACCTCATCCGGTCCTTGGACACCTCGAAATGCATCCAATGCACGTAAAGGAGAAATGGTTTCATTAAGATGGGGATTAATGATGTCGAGCAACTGGGTATCGGCTAGATTAATGACCATGTTTACACCCGAAGCTTTGGTAAATCTCATTCACTCATTTGGTGTGAAAGGTAAAATTGACCCCGTAATGTCATTAGCATTAGGTCCTGCCGAAATATCAGTAGCCGAAATGGTTGATGCTTACACGGCCTTTCCACAAAAAGGGATTCGCGTTGATCCGCTTTATGTAACACATATAGAAGATGCAAACGGAAACGTAATCGGTAATTTTGCACCCAAAATGTATGAAATATTTAGTGCAGCCACAGCTTATAAAATGGTTTACTTAATGCGTGGTGTAATTGATGAAGGTACGGGTGGAAGAATTAGACGAATATATGGATTAAATATGCCTATGGGTGGTAAAACCGGTACTACTAACAACAATTCCGATGGTTGGTTTATGGGCTACACCCCAAAATTAGTTACCGGCGTTTGGGTAGGAGGCGAAGAGCGATCTATTCGATTTGACACCATGACGCATGGACAAGGTGCTGCAATGGCTCTTCCAATTTGGGGCCTTTATATGCAAAAAGTATTAAAAGATAAAAATCTTCCTTATACAGAGAATGATCAATTTAGCACACCCGCCAATTGGAGTGATAGCATGATTTGTAATTAAGCAATAACTGAATTTTGAAAAAGTATCTTCTTATCATAATTGCATTTTTTAGCTTCCATGGCTCTTTTGCTCAATGGAACACAGACCGTATTCTTAATATTGGTCGCAATGCATATTTCTATGAAGATTATGTACTCTCGATTCAATATTTTAATCAAATAATTAAGATTAAGCCCTACCTTGCTGAGCCTTATATGTTTCGAGCAATGGCTAAAATTAGTTTGGGCGATTATATTGGAGCCGAACAAGATTGTGATACATCAATTGAAATTAATCCATTTGTTCCTTATGCCTATTATATCAGAGGATTTGCTAAAAAAAATCTAATGAAATTTGATGAAGCAATCTACGACTTTACAAAAGCATTGGAGTTTGATCCTGACAATTCGCACTATCTTGCCAATCGCATCGAAGCTAAAGAGCGAAACAAAGATTACCAAGGTGCTATAAAAGATCTTGAATATTTTCAAAAAACAAATCCAAAAGCCAAAGGGATAGAGTATGAGATTGGCAGAATTATGTTGGCTGAGAACGACACAATTGGTGCAATTCAAAAAATTAAGCTCAGCATAGAAAAGGATAGCACGATGGAAATGCCTTATAAATTATTGGCATACATTGCAGAATCAAAAGATGATTTAGATGAGGCAATTAATCAATTGAACAAGCTAAAAAAGATCAATCCTAAATCTGAAAATCTAAATGTTGAACTGGCTAAACTTTATATAAACAAAAGTGACACTGCATCAGCTAAGGAAGAACTCGAATTGGCAATCAAGAATTCCCCTCGCAATCCATACGCATATAGTGCCAAAGCTTTTCTATTGATGCAACAAAAGCGAGAAAATGAAGCCATTGAGTTTTATAATAAAGCCATCGAGTTCGGCTCCGAATTTGCTGGAGACTATATCAATCGAGGAGTATTGAATGTAAAGAAATACAACTTTACACAGGCTCTCAATGATTACAATTATGCTATTTTATTAGATAGAAACAGCAGCTTGGCATATTATAACCGAGCTTTACTACGTAACAACTTGGGCGATAAAAACAATGCTCTAAGCGACCTCAATCGGGTAATAGAATTAGACCCTAAAAATCATGAGGCACTTTTACAGCAATCCTATTTACTTCTCGAACTTGGGTATTTGGATGAAGCTATTACAAACTTCGAAGCAATATTGGAAGCCTATCCCTATTTTGCACCAGCCTACTACTCTTTAGCTGAGGCTAATGAGAAAAAAGGAGATTTCAAAAAAGCTAATCAATATAAATCATTGGTATTTGAACTTGTAAATAACCGAGATTATTATAAGATAAAGCAAGATTTAGTCGCAGAAAATAAAACTGTAAATATACCTGCTCCAAGTGTTCAAGAATCTACTATCGATAATTTATCTGATAAACTTTCAGCCCAAGGTAGCGATAAATCTACAAAAAACGATTATGAAAATAAGCTTCGAGGGAAAGTTCAAAACAGCTATACTGAATTGGAGTATCTCAATTACGCAAATTGTAGTTTTGAATCAGTCGATAGCGTATTATCTTCAACAAATCACTACCATAACATCGTAGAACAATTTAACAAGTCAAAATCCATCAATAAAACACTTTCTATAAGAATTGTTGAGGATAATTTAAAAGCAGATAATATCCAAAAACATTTCAATCACATTGATATATTAAGCAAAAAGATAGAAAGCAAACCCGATGTTGAATTGCTTATAGCACGAGCTATTGAATTTGACGCTGTGCATGATTACGACAGTGCTTTAGATGACATTAACAGAGCCATCGAAATGGATAATAAAAATGCTTTAGCCTACTTCACACGCGCTAATGTATTAGTGCATCTATTAGAGAATGAGCAGTTATCAGGAACAGAATCCTCTACTGTTGCTACTGAAAAAGAGCAATTAAATACAGATGTAAATAGGATGAAAAGCTTAATGATAATCAATGATTATAACAAAGCAATCGAACTACAAGCCAACTTCACTTTTGCTCACTACAACAAGGCTAATTATCTGGCTAAACTCAAAGAGTATAAACAAGCTATAGCGAGCTATTCAGAAGCCATCGAATACGATTCTAACTTCGCAGAAGCGTATTATGGTCGAGCTCTCTCCTATATATTTTTGAACAATGAAAATGCAGCAAAATTAGATTTAAGCAAATCCGGCGAATTAGGAGTATATAAGGCTTACAATTTATTAAACAGATTGCTAAAAACGGAATAGTGAGCGATTAGCGAA
>CAYFTO010000038.1:14716-17575 GCA_964346125.1 uncultured Paludibacter sp. | reverse complement strand
ATCCCACTCTTCAAATACAAACTTCACATATCTATAACTTACTTTCTTTGGTAAATCAATTCGTAGCTCTGTTACATTTGTAGCTATAGAGAAATTTTCTAAAATTGGTTCATAAGCATCTTCTTCTCTATTCTTACCATAGAATGAACCTGCAGAAGCTCTCAACATAGAAAGTGTATTTTTATAGTCACGATGACGATAGAGCATATAGGTCATCTCTGTCTCTTTTTTCATATCTATTTCAAACCATGGTTTTGTATTGGCTGGTACAGTTACACCTCCAAAATTCTTACCTGGCTTAACAAAAAGAAACGAAGTTACATCATCATTGTCAATCATGTATTCTGGCTTATCACCTTCAGGTGCCACAGTGTTATCTGTTGGTCCAACAGATGAAGCACGTATTGTCCAATCATCACGTTTAAGGAGTACATCTTTGCCTTCATATTTTGGCGACTGATTATCAACCGTAAACTCCACCGATTTCCCTTGGTGAGGAGCAGCTGGATTTTGATAGGTAACAAGTTTCATTTCATCTAGGTCTTTTGTCCCAACACCAATTGTAATAGGAGAAGCTTGTTTTTGTGGGTCAGCTACTGTTAATGTAATACTTTCTTCTCCAAAATCTTTAATTAGCATCACACAAGGGCTACTTACATCAATAGCTAATCCTTCACTAACAAAACTCGCTGATTTAAAGAATGAGAACCCGTAAATATTTAGACCTTTATGATAGACAACTTGAACACTATCGTTATTTGCTAATATTGAAATGTCTGACGTTGAGTATGCTTTTGCCTTGGTTTCATTATCTATATTTGGTACAATAATATAAGCGTAGTTTTCATTTGTTGGTTTCACTCCATGATTTAACCAAAGCGTAAATAAATCTTCGCTATATTGTGATGTCCTTCCATTATTATTTACATCGCTCCAAGCACCTGTTTTGGTTTCATTAGCTACGTGAACCTCAGGTTTAGTTGGGAAATAATAGGCTACTTTATCATTTAAGACCCAATCTACATTACTATAAGTTTGACTACCTTCTGCTACATCACTTACCACTCCATTTGATGACAGTTTTATGTCGCCTGCTTGTCTGGCTTGATTTACAGTAGTTAGAACTTCTTCTTCATTATTTGAATAGATGCCTGCTCCTAGAGCTACTATTTCATTGTCAAAAATAAACCATGATTTTTTTGAACCGAAATCTAATTTAGGTAAACGAGTGCCTGAATTATTAGGAGTTCCCAAGTAACCATCATCATCATTCCATGCTAATAGAGCTTGATCGTTGAATGACTCAAAGGCGGTAACTCCATATTGTCCATCAGTAACTCCACCTGCTAAAGAGGAGCGACCTGCAAAAAGATAACTATCAGCACGACGCATTGAATCAAAATAAGGAACTGTAGTTCCAGGTATTTTCTTCCAATCCCAAAATGGTATGATTGTTCCATACTCTTCACCATCAACATAAATACCGGTTGCACCTTCTGTTAAGAAGAAACCTTGACGGTTTTCATTTATATCGTATTCACTTCGCATCAATCGCTTGCTTGCCATACGGATATCAAAATGATAAGTAGGTCGTTGCTGGAATGTGTATTCTCCACGGTAATAGTGAGTTTGCTTACTACCAATCTGGTATGAGGCAGACTCTTCACCCGTTAATCTTTTTATAGCATTTTCATAGGCTAATGCATTGGATACATCCACCTCTTTTAGCATAGAAAAGATATAAGATAAATCACTTGGACTTGGATTGTTTTCGCGTGTCAAGCCTCTACCAAGTGCTGAAAAACTCATTCGCTTACCGCGTATAATTGGAAGGTAAGTATTTAATGCAAATTGACTAAAGATATTCAACTTTTCGCCCGATAGAGCATATTTTGTACCAGCAAGATAGGAAGCTTGGCGAGAAATTGACTTGATAAATTCAGTTCCATAACCACCAATATACAATTGCTGCCCATGTTGTAGGAAAGACCAATCATGCTGCAAACCTTCGCCGGTAGTTTGCTCTATTATAAGGAAAGAGCGGTCGGCAGCTTTCGCTAAATCAGCCTCATTTAATGTCAAACAACTTCTATATATCCAGTGCATAGCAATATCGCTTTTGTTAGCTCCGGCAGTTGTAGCATCATTAGGTGAGTCTGTATCACCCATATTATTCCGCCAACGAAGTACTAAGTCATCAAAAATCTTTTCTTTTCGAATATCTTTTTTTCCTCCATACATTGCAATCAATGCCTCGCCCAAACGCTGTGGATGCGCAATACGATTATACCACCAGTTATTATCCGTCCAGTTTTTGGAATACCATAACTCATAAGCTTTCACTATTTTTGCATAGAGAGTAGCATCTTCAAAATATTTATTTCCCTTTTGTGTATAGGCAATTCCCATTTCACGTAGTCGGTCGAGATGAATTAATACTTCCGAATCACCGCGTCCTTGACTTACATAATGGCAATCAGAGAAAGAACCATCTGCTTTCAATTTTGGTAAGAATTCATCCAAATTAGCTTCTAAGTCTTGCATATTTCGAGTCAATCTATCAGCACGAATACGCATTAAAATAGTGTGAGCTAAGTCAGGCATATAATCTACAACAAAACGAATGCTGTATTTAGTTGAGTTTTCTCCTTTTGTAACAGTAAACTCTATGCGATTTTCAACATCAGGATTGAATACCACAGGCGTATAAGTAAAAGCACTTACTGTAGCACTTGATGATGTAGGGATAACTTCAATTGTTGGATAATCTGTAGAAGAAGCTGGCAATTTCACATTATACTCAACTAAACCAGGCATAAATCCTTCAATTAATTCTCCATCAATAGTGAGCGACTGCAA
>CAYFTO010000038.1:0-14616 GCA_964346125.1 uncultured Paludibacter sp. | reverse complement strand
CCAATTCCACGTGTACCTTGGATATTATCTCCATCTATAGTTAAACCATCAATAACGGCACGGATAGAGGCATTATTTATCCAAATGGCAGTACTTCCATACGTCATTTTCAAGACAGTAGGATTTTCAAAATCCCAAGCCTTACCGTCAGATAAGATTACTCGTTCTTCAATACTTGACTCAGTTCCAGCAAAGCTTCCATAAAACTTCAAGTTTTTGGGAACATTGTAATTAATTCCACCCTGACCAAGTTCGTACGTTCCACCAGCTATCCATATTTCGTCTTCAGAATCGGCTGCTGAAATTGCGTCTGCGATCGAGTTATAAACATTGGTTTTACCTTCCCAAATATTTGAAGGAGCATCACTGTTTTTTACATAGCGTATCTGTGCATTTATAGGTAAGCTTATAATTAAACTTACTATGAATGATAAAAGGATTTGTTTTCTTACACTAAATTTCTTCATGATATTTTTATTAGAAAGAATAATCTTTTAGGTTATTTCTTTTTGAAACAAAAGCATTCTTGCTTCATTATGAAATCTGTATGTGTGTTTCAAAGATACGTATTTCAGATAAAACAATCGTAAGTTAATGCGATTGTTTTATCTATAGTTTTTTAGTTTGTAAAACTTAGTGAACAATTAATTTTTGAACACGTGATTCACCATTTTTCTTAACCTGAATCATATAAACTCCCGCTTGTCCTATTGTTGTATCAATCTGTGACTCAGTAACAATTGTTTCAGCTATCTTTTGTCCTGACAAATTAAATATCTCTAAGTTAGCACCAAGCATATTGTTATCTAATTCTATAGAGAATTTTTGATTAGCCTGAACAGGATTAGGATATGTTTTAATTGTTATCGGAGTTTGGTTGGTAATAAGACCTGTACCAACTTTTGCTTTAATTTTTATCTCAGTATGATTTGCTACATTGAATGCAAAAGAATAATTACTTCCAACTTTACGTGGTTTTTTTAAATCTCCATCTACAAAAAGCTGCAAATCAGTTACGTCATCATTTTCTAAACTAAAAATAAGTGTAAAGGCTGTATCTTCATTTATCAGATGCTCACCCGCTTGCTCGGTTACTATACCTTTATCTGCCTCTACTGTTACCTTGAATTGGTAAGGATCCGGAGTAGGTAAATCCTCTACTACAACATGGCCTAATCCAAACTCAGCAATTTGAATTGAGCTACCATTAGCTTTATCCCAATCTTCGTAAACTAATTTTATATATCGATAAGTAACGTCTTCGGGTAAATAAATAGATAATTCATCCGCATTCGTAGTATAATCAACTTTGTAGTTTTCCAAAATAGAGCTAAAGTTTTCACCATCATCAGAGCCTAAAACTGAGAATTGACGAGCACGAATATAAGTACTAGTATTTCCACCTCTATGCCTATACGAAATAAAGTTGAATGTAGTTGGAACTTTTGTGTCTATTGTAAAAGAAGGAATATAGTCAGCTGGTCCGATTACATTGTTAAAACTTTTACCCGGCTTTATAAAGGCAAAAGCTGTACTATGATTTCCATCAATGATATAATCGGGGTCATCTCCACCTACACTTGTGTCAGCTATTCCATCAATTGATGTTGTAATAGTCCAGTTAAGTCTATCTATTATTTCATTTTCAGGAGCTGAAGATTTAATACCTTTCAAAGGTAATGGAGCCCATGAAGGACGATTTTGTCCAGTTAATTTCATAAAATCATTTAATGGCACCGGAAGTGGCTCAATAGCACCCGTATTTAGTGCATTTGCAATACGGGCACGCAATTTACTTTTTACTTCTTTATCAGTAAAGATACGTACACCCCATTCATTAAAAAATTCAGTCAAATCATATCCTGTTATTTGTGAAGCTTTCCAAATCAAGTAGGCACGTCGTTCATCTGCTGAACCACCTAAAATTTTCTCTTCACGTGTTACACGATGTAATGTCTGATAAAACTCATCTCCAAAAGCAATAAACATCTGCTCCCACATCATAAAACGAAGCTCATCACGATTAAAACCAACAATATCTTGCAAGTCATCATCATCCATATTATACACTCGTTTAGCAATTGGCAAACTCAAATAAGTATTTTGAGCCTGTTGCCAGCGCTGAGCTGAAGTTCTATTATAGTTTGGTCCAACTATATTTCTTTCAACTACATAAGAGTATATATTTACAGTTGACTCTGTAGCTTTATCAATTTGATAAGCTGGTTGTTGATGCTGGTGTCCTAATTCATGTCCTAACATCCAAGAATTATTTCCAGGTAGTCCAATTTTAGTCAAATAACGGCTTCTACTACCATTAGGGTAACCAGTGTATCCTGCTGAACTGGCATGAGGATTTGAACTTGTATTTTCAGTTAGTGCAAAACGCACCTCTCCAGCTTTTAGTCGATGATGAATCGGATTTGGATCATTGTTGTCTAAACCACTTATCTCATCTTCCTTTTCAAGCAAGGTATGAATAGCATCCATCCACTCTTTTAGTACACCTTTATTTCCACTGTAAGTTGAGTACTGCAATGCTGATCTTCTGGTTGCTGTAACAGCTATATAATCAGAAGTGTATAAAACATCATCTGTTTTATACTCTGCTACCATATCCATAAACTCTTTATCTGTAGTGATGCCATATACATAGTGTGGCGCTCGTACTTGCTGACTATTTTCTGTAAAAGTAATAGTTGCCTTACCCTTAGGTGCTGGACTATTCTCTTCTATAAAACTCAACCAGATTAAACCTCCTTGATGATTAGTAATTCGATTGACACCTGATTTTAGAACTGTGTGTATTCCTGTACTTCTTCCATCCACGTTAAAACCTAAAGTTCCAACAGTTAAAACTGGCATTGTACCTCCATTCGCTGGAGTATCTATAACAACATTTACCTCAATAGCTTTTCCTTTTTCAACATAAAAGCCTGTAGGTTGTTTATCGTACTTTTTATGACCTTGAGCTAATCTTACACGTTCTTTTTCTGCTCCATTAATCTGCTTTAATTCAATCGTTGTTGGATAAGGTGTAACAATTTCTGCTGCGTAGGCAAATGTCACGAAAAACGATAATAATAGTAATAGTTTTTTCATTTTATGATTTGTTTTTTATGAAAAAGTATCGACAGGAGTATTTAATTATATCCTGTCAATACTGTTTATTTTAATTAAAGATTACTTAAACCAAACTCACCTATTTGCATTGTACTACCAGAGGTTGAGCCGCCTGAGTTATCACTCCATTTTGTTAGAGTTACTTTTACATAACGATATTCATATTCTGCTCCTAAAGCTATATCATAGCGCTTAGTATCATTACCATCAGCAGCACCTTTTGTATTTGGCAGCTCAATATTTTCATTTATGATTTCCCAATTTTCGCCATCATTACTTCCCTCCATTTTTATACCCCATACACGTAAATAAGTAGAAGCATGATTAGAACGGTGATTCCATCTTAAGGAATTAAATTTAGTTTCAACTTGCATATCGACTACAAAGTAATTCAATGTGCCTTCGGGTCCAGTTGAACCACTAAATGTTTTGCCCGGTTTAACCAAGGATAGGAAAGTAGCACCATTATCGTCAAACATATCTTCAGGTTTTCCTGTAGCACCATCTACTACATAATTCAAGCCTGTACCATACAATATAGATGTTTCAACTTCCCAGAAAGTACGTGTTAAATCTTGAATTTCTGGATCTACGTGAATAGTAAATTCTTTGGATATTTCATTCTTTGTTATCACCTCAATCACTGCAGTTCCACCACCTATTGTAATTAACTGATTATTTACAACATCAATTCTCACTACATCTGAGCCACTAACTATATTATATGACAATGTTCTGTTTCTTTCATTCACATTTGAAGGTAGAATTGTAAATACTTTATTGAGATTAATGCGCTCATCTAATCCCATTGTTATTCCATCTAATTTAGGATTCAGAAGCAAGTCGGTAATTTCAATTTCATCCACAATATTTAGACTTACATCCAAGTTTGCATTTGGATTTTCATCCGAAACAATATGTACATTGATCGTTCCTTGTGCAATACCTGTAATAACTCCCTCATCAGTTATAGATGCAAAAGCTTTGGATGGCTCATCTAATGAAAAATGGAGTGTTTTATTATCAGCGTGAGCCGGAAACACAAAGATGTATGGCGCCAAATTAAGCGTATAACCCTTTTCAATCAATAAATTTCCTACAGCACTCGATGCCATTAAATATTCTACCGGATGATAATCTTTATACACATCAACAATGATAGATGTTCTCAAATTACTATTTGCACGAAACACAATATCTACTTTTGTTTGTCCAATAGATTGAGGTAGTAAATTACCGTCATCTTCTATTTTCAAAATAGAATCGTGTTCAACCGTATAAATAAAAGCTTTTGAATCAAGTACTAATTCAGGGTTTGTAAGTTCTTCTATTAAAAGTTTATCTGTATTGTACTGCTCAATATGCAAAACACCATCAATCAATTCATTCTTTACCACAATCTCCATACCGTCATAAAACTTATCGTCAATTGTGTAGAACTCATCTTTACAAGAGGTTTGTACCAATAAAAATCCGATGAAGAGTACAAAGCTTGATATTATTTTTTTAGTTTTCATTTTCTTAAATTTTAGTAAATTACTGTTTTACACCCAATTACCAACCTGGATTTTGAATTAGTGTATGATGCGAAGCCTCTATTTCTTTCAAAGGAATAGGGAAATGGTACATTTTCATATCAAAGAAGTGTTGTTCTACTGGTTGTACTGTCCATGAGAATAATACTTGTCCAGCATCTTCTCCCATTCGTTCCCAAACTGCAGCGTGCGACCATTGTTTATCTAATTTTTCGAACAATTTACGACGTTTCAAGTCCCAATATCTATTGCCAGCTTCTAATGCAAATTCAATACGGCGTTCATTCAAGATAAACTCAATCATATCATCTTTATTCATGTTTGTTGGTATTCCGTATCGTTCATCATTCCCTTTATCTATTCCTGCACGTTCTCTTATTTCAAATAAATTTGCTTCTATTTTAGCGCGATTAGCATTTAGATTCAACTCTGTCAATACCTCAGCTTCCATCAACAATAAATCTGCATAACGAATAAATGCAATTCCTTGTCCACCAACCGTAGCACCAGTTTGTTTACCTGTAACATTTGTTTTTACGTTTTTCACATAATAATATCCAGTGGATGTTGAGCCCGTAAAAATACCATCTGATGCAGCACCACGGTACGTATAAACAGGTTGAGCCTCTTCACCTGCAGCTTTTGACCACAAAGCATTGTTATACAAAAATGTATAATAGAAACGAGGATCGCGATTCTCATAAGGCTCAGTTGGATTATAAGTACTATTAGCCAAGTTATATTTACCTGGGCTTGTAATGTATTTCCCTTGAGCGTCTTTTGTACGAATATCTTTACCATCTTTTGTTGGGAAAGCTTCAGTCAGATCATGATAAGGCAACACACGCGCCAATCCGCTACGTGAAGCAGGCAAAAGTTGCTCATGTGGCCATGTATGCCCACCAAAAGTAACCCACATCCAAACTCGTTCTTTGGAAACTCGCTGTGTAACAGCCTCATAAAACCCATAACCCGGTTTCTCTGTGCTTCTCAACAAATCAAACAAGTTGCCCATCTCAGCATTGTAATTAAAAAATCGATCTAAAGCATCTTTAGCATCTTGCCATCTGCTCATCTGAAAATCATCATAACCTACTAATTCACGATTTGCACCACTACCAGTATTTCCTCCGTTATATAAAGGACTTGCAGCATAAAATTTAATTTTTGCTAACAGCCCTAAAGCTGCTCCTTTTGTTGGACGACCGTAATTGTTACCAGTTTGCTCATGTTTAAGATCAGCATAAGCAGTCTCTATTTCTTTTACTATATAGTCAATTGTTTCTTCAAAAGTAGAACGCGGAATACCATGGTCAACAAATGGATCTAACATAACATCTCCCACCAACGGTATACCTCCCCAGTTGCGGAGAAGATGAAAATAGTAGAATGCACGCAGGAAACGAGTTTCAGCTGCTAATTCTTTCTTTTTTGACTCCGAAATAGGAGATTTATGGTAATTTTCCAAAAACTGATTACATGCACGTATGTTTTGATACATGGCAGTCCATGAATTCAAAAACTTATTGAAATTCGCATTAATACCATCTTGTGTGAAGTCAGCCTTACTAAATGCTACAGCAAAACTACTACGATCGGTACTACTCTCTTTCCCATTGTCAGTTGCAGAGTCGTAATCCAAATAAGATTGTAGATAGAATCCATTACCAGGATTACGAGGGCCCATTATCACATCTGGAATTTTCCAATATACAGATGCCTGAAACTGTATTGTTTTCAAACTGTCTGCAAAGATAGATTCTAAGGTTTCATTCTCTTCTTTTGCATCTAAAAAGCCTTCAGCAGTATCTGTACAAGAGCTTACGGCAAACATTAGAAGCACCAATAGACCTAAAATTTTATTAATATATTTCTTCATAACTTTCTCTTTTATTTTCATTTTAATTAAAACTTTCATTTTTATATCTCGTCTAAATTAAAATGTAATTTGACAACCTAAATTATACACTTTCTGCTGAGGATATGTGGTCAATCCTGTTTTAGAACTTTCTGGGTCAATCTGATACTCTTTTAGATTTGACCATGTGTATAAGTTTTGTGCTGTTAAATAAACTCTTACACTATTTATACCAACAGAACTTAATGCTGTTTTTGGTAAATTATAAGCTACTTCTAAGTTTTTCCATCTCAAGTAATTAGCTGAACGTAACCAGAATGTAGAAGAAGCATTGTTCTTATTATTACCTGGTAGTAAGCGTGGATAAGATGCGTCTGCATTCATCGCAACCAGCTCATTTGCATCAGTTACATAGTTCCCTTCATTATCATAGTAAGTCCAGCGACCTTGATGTATAGGCATTGGCTTACCGTTGCTGCTTCCAACTATTGAGTTAGTACCATCTGCTAATCGAAGCATGCTTTCTATACTTACTTTAGCACCTGTTGCACCTTGAAATAGTGTAGAAAAGTCAAAATTCTTGTAAGAAATACCTGCTGAAAATCCGTAGTTAAAATCAGGCAAATTATTACCAATTGCTACGCGGTCATACTCATCAATGATACCATCAGGTGCTCCATTCGGTCCGCTTATATCTTTGTATTTCAAATCTCCAGGAGCAATACCACGCGCTAAACCATCATATGGACTTGTTCGTATATCTTCCTCAGATTCATAGAACCCATCGTGCACATAACCAAAAATAGTACCTATTGGACGACCAGTTTGCATACTTAGTTTGTACTCACTTGGAGCCTCATCCATAAACAAAATCTTATTTTTTGCATACGTAAAAGTTCCTCGCACAAAATAGTTAAAATCTTTATTGATATTATCACGCCACGAAAGCTCTCCATCCCAACCTTTATTCTCGGTACGACCGATATTGGAAGGAGGAAGAATATCTACTAATGTTCCGTTAGCAAATACATTTAAGAAACCTGCATAATAAACAATACCTGCACGTGTAGCTAAAATATCTTTACGATTATTCTTAAAATAGTCAACTGTTGCAGACAATCTATCTCTGAACATACGTAAATCAATACCAACATCTAATTTATAGTCTGTTTCCCATCGCATTTCTGGGTTTGGATATTTCAACAATCCCAACGCATCAATTTTTGTAGAGGCTGTTGGCACTTCACCAAAATAATAGTCCATTACTTGTCCATATTTTTCTTGATAAGCGTATGTGTCGCCTGATATTCTATCTGAACCACTTTTACCATACGAACCACGAAGTTTTAAGAAGCCTATTTGTAAATAATCCATTGTCTTTTGTAAATAAGGCTCTTGTGCGATATTCCATCCCAATGTAACAGCTGGAAATAAATCAAAACGATTATCTTCCGAGAATTCATCCGATCCATTGTAAGCTGCACTTAATTCAAAAATGTAGCGATTATCAAATATATATCCCGCACGTCCTGAATAACTTACCGAGTTTCGTTGATTGGATGCACCACTACGAATAGTGTACCAGTTTCCTAAGGTCATTAAGTTTATAGCATGAGGTCCAAACTTTCTATCATAATTGATATCAAAACGATTGTTTTGTTGAATCATTGGAGTAGCTCCACTGCTTGAAACCGACAATAATGGTAAGATATACTGATTAGTGATTACTGGAGTATAGCTCTCGGTTTCTGGCTCATAGTAGTAATCTAACATTTCACTACGTGTTAAGCCGCGATTGAAACCCCAAGTATTGGTTATCGCCATTACTGCTCTGGCTTTTAATCCCTTTGTTATTTTATGTAAATCATAATTTAATGTAAGATTACCATTCAGATTATTTCGATAATTTCTATTATAACCACCATAAGTGAAAAGAGCTAAAGGATTGATATAAGTGCCTGTATAACCACCAAACGTTCCATTTGGATTGTACGCTGGATAGTGATAGGGTGCAATACCTGCTCCTAATAAACGCTGAAAAATCCCTAAACTATTACCTCGAGTAGAAGGAAGATGTGGCTGATTGATTTCAGTCAAAATTGCGTTTGCATTCAGACGAAGATTAAAATCATCCGTAATTTTTATATCAAAATTGGAACGTACATTATAACGTTTTTGATAATAATCGTTGTTGAAATTTTCCTCTTTTGGCTGCTCTTTGAATAATCCTCCTTGATTCAAATGCGCAAAAGAGATAAAGTATTTCAAACCTTCTGTACCACCTTGCACATCAAAAGAATACTGCGTTTGGCTTGAATATTTTTTATAAAGTAAATCATACCAATTCACATCTGGATAGCGATAAGGATCATCTCCTAAGCGGTAATGCTCCAAGGCCTCATCACTAAAATAACGCTCTTGTCCCAAAGCCGTTGTGTTATTATTATTCAGATGTAACTCCTTCAACAAGGATAAACTTTCATAGGAGCTTAAGAACTCATTTTTATACGTAGGTTGCTGGAACCCAAAATCTGATCGGAAGGTTAAAACTGGTTTACTTACTTTACCACGACGAGTAGTAATAAGAATTACACCGTTTGCACCTTTTACCCCAAAGATTGAAGTACTTCCAGCATCTTTTAACAAACTCACCTCATCAATATCATTGGCTGATAATCGAGATAAAGTTGATAAATCTGACTCCACATCATCAATCAAAATCAAAGGTGTCGTTTCAGCAGCGAATGTACCTACACCACGGATAAACAACTGAGCCGCATCACTACCGGGCTGTCCGCTACCTTGTAGTTGGAAAAGACCAGGTAAACGACCTGCTAATGAATTTTGAATGGATGTCGTAGGAATTGAGCGAAGCTCACTGGCATTAATTTGACTCACTGCAGCCGCATTCGTTATTCTGGTTTTACTACCAAATCCTACGCGTACAACGGTTACTTCTTGCAACATTTTATCATCGCTTTGTAATACGATATTCATATTGGCCGAAACCGTAATTTCCTGATTTTGATAACCGATATAACTTACTGTAATTTTCGATTTGTTTGATGCCACACTCAACGAGAAGTTTCCATCAATATCTGTTGAAACTCCGTTGGTTGGTTTAGCTGTTTCTACAACTGATGCACCAATGAGTGTTTCACCAGCGTCATCGGTAACAACACCTTTCACTATAAATTGTGCCGACATATACAGTGGCAACAATAAAAATAATACTATACTTATTATGTGTCTCATAAACTTGATTTTTATCGGTTTTTAAAAACTCCATCCAGGATTTTGTTCCAACATGTTATTACCTAACATCTCATTGCGTGGTATCGGATACCAATACATATGAGGTGCAAATGTAGATTGTCGAACATCCTCAACTTCATAACTGTATTTGCCATCTTCATTCTTCGTTATTCGGATACCTTTTACTGGCTTAGTCATTACTGCGTCACCATCACCAGCTGCAGCAATTTTCCATCTGCGAATATCCCAGAATCTTTGATCTTCAAATGCCATCTCTATACGACGTTCGTTACGGATAATCCTGCGCATAAGTTCTTGCGTATACTCACCTTGAGCAGGCAATCCATATCTTCCATCTGCCCCTGGTCTAATTCGAGCACGTGATCTGAGCTCTACAATACCTCGAATAATTTCCTCATCATTTGTTGGGTCATACTCATTCATTGCCTCCGCATAATTTAGCAAAATCTCAGCATATCGAAATATTTGGTAATGATGATTATAAGCGATAAAAGACTCACTGTTTTCATTATTTCCTAAAAACTTTTTCAAATAATAACCAGTTTGAGTATAAACTGCTCCAGGTATAGCTCCTCTGTCTCTTCCTCCATCAAATGTCTCTACTGGGCGTTTCAACCAGTTTGAACCATTTAAGAATACAGTTTGTGCCAAACGTGTATCTCTATTGCGATAAGGATCTTGTGGATTATACTTGGATGCGGGGTCAATCCCTTTTTCAGGATCGTAATCAATAAAAATTGATTTACCTTCAGAAGTTAAAAATGCATCAACTAAGTTCTGACTTGGACTGGTACGTCCTTTGCATTCAACCAAAGCGAGAGAACCAGAACCCAAACCGTAAGAATAACCTGTTGGACTGTTGGTTTGCTCAATGGATGAATTAGAACCCATTTGTTTTATCATAATCATCTCTGGATGTGGAAAATCTTCATTATTCATAGCATACTGCTTAAAAAGAGTAGCAGCTGTTGGCGCTCTAAATAGGTCATAAACACCTAAATCAATTAACTCCTTAGCTGCTTCAGCTGCTTCTTTCCATTTATTTAAGTCATTATTAGGATTATAAAGTGGACTGGCCAAATAAAGATTCAAACGTGACAACAAAGCTAATGCAACACCTTGATTCATATGTCCAATTTCAGTTGGAT
Source organism: uncultured Paludibacter sp. (assembly GCA_964346125.1). Lineage (GTDB taxonomy): Bacteria > Bacteroidota > Bacteroidia > Bacteroidales > Paludibacteraceae > UPXZ01. Next base: position 3,676 of record CAYFTO010000038.1, on the reverse strand, counting down.
TATTTACAGCCGACGACTGTGCAGGTCCCAAATCATTAAAGCATGAATTAGGATATTTATTTAAATCAGGACTTATTTCGCCTTTTATATATTCCGCAACTTCAGCAATCGTGCTTCTTGGTATATTTATATTGTCAGTAGCTCCAAATACCTGGTCACCCACTAATGGAATACCACCCCAGCGTTTCATCAATTCAAAATAATAGTATGCGCGTAGCACACGAGCTTCAGCTTTCATCTTTACCATACGTGACTCAGGCACTTGGGTAGATGGTGGAAAAATTGGTAATTTCTCTAAGAAAAGATTAACTCGACGTATCCCCCTATAATTACGAGTCCACGCATCTCCATCTAAATTGGCAATATTACTGGCTGAAACCATACCATTTCTGTAATTATTCAAGTCTCCACTACCCGATTGATTCATCGTAGGAATACCATCATCAGTTGCAGCGTCTAAATAAGTGCTCTGAAGTCGTGTATGCAAAAGTGGTAAATCTAAATAACAAGCTTGAAACAGTTGCTTAATAGCACTATTTTCTGTTGAGTCGCCTGGATTTAAGACACGATCTTCGGAATTCCACTGCAAAGGTTCACTTTCTAAATTATAGCAAGCCGTAAATAGGTAAGCTACAAACAGTAAACCAATCAAAAGTTTTATATTAAAATTCATTTGTTTCATATTCGATTTAAAGTTTTAAAATTGTATATTAAATCCAGCATTTAATGCTTTGAAATTAGGAACTATCCCCAAAGAACCAGATGTGTAGCTGATTAGCTCAGGATCGCGGTGTTCTAATGGAGTAAATGTTAATGCATTGTAAGCATTTACAAAGACTTTAATGCCCGATGCATGTACAGTTTTGCTCCATGATTGAGGCAATGTATATGAAAGTTCTACATTTTTTAATCGTAAGAAATCTATGTCTTTTATCCAAAAAGTAGAAGTACGTTCATTGTAGGAATTACCGCGAGCCGACACTCGTGGATAACTTGCATTTGGATTATCAGGACGCCAGTAATCTAAATGTTCAGCATACGCTTGTCCATATGAATCAGAGGAATTGATTTTGAATGGTGTATGAATAATTGTTGTTTGAACATTAGCAACACCTGTCCATTGCGTTTGAAGCTCAATACCTTTCCAGCCTACATTCAAATAGAACCCATACTCAACGCGTGGCGCAGTTTTACCAATAGCCTTCACGTCCAATCCATCAATCACCTTATCGCCGTTCAAATCTTTGTATTTCAAATCGCCTGGCTCTGGTACGTAACCATCCAACGAATAAGTTTGCAAATAATCATCAATTTCTGCTTGCGATTGGAAGAAACCTTCTGCCACATATCCAAAAATTTGACCGTTAGGCATTCCTACACGTTGCATATATGATTCCGGATATCTTGGCTCACCGTTAGCTAATAATTTTGTTTTCAGGAAAGTGGCATGCGCTTGAGCGTTCAGACTAACCTGTCCTATTCGCTTTGCATATTCTACATCAAGCTCAATGCCTTGACGAAGGTGTGCACCAATATTTTCTAAAGGTGCCGCAATACCCATCATGCTGTTGTAGCTTTTTGAAATATTTGTGGTAAGTATATCAAAATGGTAATTATTAAAATACTCAACCGTAGCTCGCAATGAATTATTGAAAGCCATCATATCCAAACCGATATTAAACTTACGACTTTTTTCGTAAGTTGGATCGTATGGCAATCCACCTTCAATCAATGTGTTCAAGCCTGAATTTGCTTGTCCTAAATTAATATTAGAGCCTGCTTTATACAATTTCACATAGGGAAAATAGTAATTCGTCAATCCACCTGTGCCTGAACGGAAAAATGAACCAGTACCGTCGTTTCCATTCAATCCCACAGTAGTGCGAAGTTTCAAATCATTAATCACACCAACATTGAAGAAGTCCTCATTTGAGATACGCCAAGCCAAACCTGCTGATGGGAAGAAACCCCATCTTTTGGATGGACTTAGATAATTCAAACTCATATACGATAAACTTGCTTCAACGTAGTATCTTTTATCAAAATCATAATCGCTATAGAAATTAAATCCTTCTTTAGCCATTGGCAGGTTTGTAGATTGAAGAATATACTCGTTTGACCAATAGCTAAACTTAGAGTCAAAGTTGTGATTATCTAAATTTAATTCATAACCGGCGGCTGCTTCAATGTATTGCATCCTGTTTTGTCTATTATAAGATGAACCGCGAGTTGGTGCTGAGGCTGACAAAATTTTTGAATAGTTTGCTGGATCATTCGCATCCAAGCCATCTATTGGGCTGTACTGCCAAATTTCGTAACCTTTTGTACGACTCATATCTTCTCGGTAAGAGGAGTTATATGAATACAAACCTTTTACATACAATCCTTTCAATGCTTCTTGGAAATGATGCTCCAACACCAAGTCAAAGTTAAAGTCAGTCTTCGGATATTTTTTATATCCAGAACCGATACTCTGCGCATATAAATTATTTGTATAAGCGTTATTTCCACCGAATGTCAGTTCCATTTCACCATCGTTATTCAAATCTGCCTCTGGGTTAAATACAGGATAAGCATTATTTGGAGTGGTATGAAGGTCTCTGTAGATATTCCCCATCATGGTTCTACCCGGTGTAGTTTCTTTAAACATTTGCCCAAATACATTCACGCTCAATAATGTGCTGGACGTGATATCAATATCAACGTTGGTACGTAAAGAGTATTTGTTAAATCCTTCGCTTGTATTGTAGCTATTTATCGATTTATCTTGCTTCAAAAAACCTTCTTGCGTATAAGCATTTAAGTCAATAAAATACTTTGCCGTGCTTGAACCGCCCGACATATTTAAATTATACTGCTGTATCGGCGCTTTATCACGCATCAACACACTATACCAATCCACATCTGGATGTGTATAAGGTGAAGATTTTGTGCGGTATTTTTCCAAATCATCGGCAGAATAGAGCGGTCTATCACCATCATTTATCAAACCTTGGTTAAGCAGTGTAGCATAATCGTATGCATTCAGAAACTGCGGTCTGTATATTTGCTCTGACGAAGCTAATTGTGCGGTAAAGTCTATTTTTAGTTTAGAAGCATCGCCGCGCTTAGTTTTAATATACAATATACCATCGCCACTCGACATGCCCCAAGCTACCAATCCCAAAGCATCTTTTATCAACGTTACCGACTCTATTTGGCTGGCAGGGATATTCGCATCCGAACGTGGGATTCCGTCCACTACAATCAACAAATTTCGTCCTCGCATTTGCAATGCAGACTTTTCTGTTGGGTAGCCTTGCGACATATTCACATACAGACCAGGGATTGTTCCATCTAAAAATTGCTCCATTTGGAAAGTTGGCCGATGCAACAAACGATCGCCAGATACCACCGAAGCGGCTTGTACTTCACTCTCTTTCTCTTTCAAATTATCAAACAATCGACTTTTTGAAAGGTGTTGGATAGCTACACTATCTTTTTCATTTGTCTTTTTCTGTGCCATTGCAGGCATCATCATTGGAATTACAAAGCATAAAAGCAGCAAAGCCCTTACTCTTGTGTTTCCCTTTCTTCGATTAGATTCTTTCATACATCATTTGTATTGTGTTGTTTAATCTCAATAATTAGTTTTAAATTCTTCAATTCTGATTTTTGTATTGCTTCATGTGATTGT
>CAYFTO010000037.1:0-17819 GCA_964346125.1 uncultured Paludibacter sp. | reverse complement strand
AACAACAATTACCACAAGGTGTTTACGTAGTACGCATCGAAGGTAAAGCAGGTGCAGCAAAAGTGGTAGTTCGCTAAGCTACAATTAGTAGTAAATCATTAGAAATGAAGACTCTCTTGTCCAATTAAGACAAGAGAGTTTTTTATTAACATTTGAAGACATTAAATGTCAGCCTAATTTATTACATAAATTATATTAAAACTATTGTAATTAGTTGATTAACAGCGTAAATAAAAATATTGAGGAAATAAATCTGTAAATCTTTATAAAAGTTAATTATCTTATAAAAGAATAATTTTTTGTAAGAGGAAACAAAATATTTTATTTTTGTAAATGATTAATTAATAATAAATATAAACGCATGAAAAAACTAATTTTACTTTTTATCGCAATTGTAGGACTACAATTTGCAAATGCATCCGAGCCTATAGATGTTACAGAACAGTATCTCGGAAATACAACTAAACCTTTTGAAAACACAGGTGAGAGTGTATTAAATGATAGTGAACGCTGGCAGCGTTTAGCCTTGCCATGGATTTATGAAAATGAAGCTCCTGCTGAAGAAGGATCTACTGGTTTTACTACATGGCACACAGATGCCAACAAGGGTAATACATTAACAATCACACCAGGATGGGATGGTTTTTCTAATACATTTGAAAATGTGAAAGTGTATCAAACTACAACCTTGCCTGCCGGGCAATATGAGTTGGCTCTTGTAACAGAATATGGTCAGGATTGGAAAGGAGATGAGCGTGCTTACGTTGTGATTAATGCCGGAGGTACAGGAATTCCTGATGTTGAAGATCTTGCATCAGCCATTGCATATGGGCAGTTTAAAGATGCAAATGCTAACGAGGGTAACATGTCCGTTGTTTTCAAATTAGATGAAGAAACAGAAGTGTCTATCGGTTTTGTGATGTCGTCAAGTGGTACTAATGGTTGTTACGCGATGCACAGTATCCATTTATATACGTTTGAGGGTGTAAGTTACAAAGCTTTGCAAGCGGTAATAGATAATGCTAAAAAGATGACCGAGTCTCAATATCCAACAGGCACTATTGCTGGAACTTACTCAATAGAAAAATGGGATGCACTACAAGCAGCTATAGCTTACGCAGAAGAGTATATTGAAGAAGATAAAGCAGAAGAGCAAGATGATGTTGATGTAGTTATTGATTCTTTAAAAACAGCTATGAATGAATTAACTGCTAGCTTGGTACTTCCTTTCCGCGTAAGTGATGATAGCCAAGAAATATGGTATCAATTACGTGACAACCGTGCTACTAAGAACTACTGGTTGTTTGGTGAAATTCAGTTATTAGACGAAGAGACAGAAGAGCTGTATGAATATCCATTAGCTTTGGTAGTTGTAGGAGAAGATGAAGCTGACTCAGAAGACGATATGCAACTTTTCAAAATCGTTAAAGCTGAGGCTCCAAGCTTAGGCTATTACATCTATAATAAAGCGATAGAAGGTCTTCCACTACACGTAGATGAAGATAGTAATGTTGTTGTATTTGATGAAGGAGGAGTTGGCACGACTTGGTTGTTCAGCAGAGGCGTTGATGGCTCGCACTACATTATTGCAACAGAAGATGGTGGTCGTCAGTTAAATAGTTTTGCAACCTACGATCCGCCACGTGTTGGTTTATACAACAATGTAAATGATGCCGGTAACAACTGGGAATTTGTTCAATTGGTAGAAGGCGATGATGTTGATTTTGCAGAGCTATTGCCATTGGTATCAGTGGCTTTGGGAATGGGTGCTGATAAATACCCAATCGGAATGCTACCCGGCGAATATCCACAAGAGAATTGGGATATATTTGTGAACATAAGAGCTCAAGCTGTTGGTCTTGCCGAACGTGCATATACCGATAACGAACCAAGCCAACAAGAGGTTGATGAGATGGTTGTTCTTTTACAAGAAGCGATTGACCAATTAAATGAATCTGAAATTCCACCAGTTAAACTTAGTACAAATGAAGAGGAATTTTGGTATGTGATTTATGACAAACGTGCCGCACACAACCATTGGAAATTAGGTAGATCTGATGAATTTGTAGAAGAAGATGAGCTTAATGACGAAAGTGAATATGAAAATCAAATTTTATTGAGAGGTGGCGTAGAAGTTATAACAACCAACATGTTGTTCAAATTTGTGAAACCAGAAGATTCATCATTGAAAGGCTATGAGATTTATAATAAATTGATGCCGGAACTTCCAATTGTTACAAGGACAAAAATAAACGATGAAAACGAAGAAGTTGTTGATGGGGAGTGGATTGGTGTTGATGAATTTGCAGTTGATGCTCCAACATGGCTTCTTACAGCAACAGGAGAGGATTACTACTTAATATCTATTGAGAAAGAACCAGGTGTATCAGGTAATCAATTAAATAGCCATATGCGTTCGCCAGCATTCCCAGGTTTCTATAATGGTGGAGCAGGCGACCCAGGTAATAACTGGAGATTTGTATTGTCAACCGAAACTTCAACAAAAGAAGTGAAAGCAAACGAATTGAACATACATGTATTGAATCGCACAATTGTTAGCACAAATCCTACTGATAAATTAGAGGTTTACAGCATCAACGGACAACGCATGAATGCTAAACAGCAATTACCACAAGGTGTTTACGTAGTACGCATCGAAGGTAAAGCAGGTGCTGCTAAAGTGGTAGTTCGCTAAGTTGTAAATGTGCAATAATATTATTCAGCTTTATAGCTAAATAACTAAAATAAAAAACTCTTCTGTCTTACTTGACGGAAGAGTTTTTTTATATATAGTAAGTTCTAGTAAGAACGCTATTATAGCATCTAGTAGGCTATCCTTAACCTTATTAAAGTATGACTTTTAACATATACCCCAATAAAAGAAACACCTCATAGAATTACAAACCGATTAACAAATGAAAAAAACTAGCCCAATAACTATTGCTTGATAAACTGTCACTAAAACAGATTCCCTTAACCCAGAGATTATTCATGAGATTTATTTTAGATGAATTTTAGGCGTCAAACCCTGCGGCTGTACAATTGTACTGCAAAGGGTTTGCGACGAAAAAGTCATCAAAATAAATCCAAGTAAAATGAAAACAGAATAGACCAAATTTGAGTCAAAAGTAAATTAATGATTTTCATCATAATACACAGCCTACCAGCAATCTATATATTGCAACAAGTTTTTGCAGTGAATAATTCGGGTTAAGCTATTGGATTCTATTCCCAACCCACTCACCACGTTTACTTAAATTCATCTTGCTGCTACCATCACAGTTTAAAGATAATAACACACTCAAAATTTAGTAGGTTCAAGATAAAATTGATACCTATGGAAGAAATATATATGTGAAAAGTTTTAGCTAAGAATTATTCAAGTTAAAACTCAGGCTTAGTTTTAACTACATTCAAATCTTTCAACATCTCTAGTGGCCACTTCCAATTTTGATAAGCTAACTGAGCTATTCCAGGTGCAAGAATCATTCCCCACAGGCTCATATTTAAGTACTCCAACATCACATATAGCAAAACAACCGTCGCAACCCCTGAAATTAGCGACGCTTTGAAAAAAGGCACTTCATTTTTTGTAAGTAAGAAACCACCAGCAATAGCATGGTTTTTTTCTAAAAAAGCTATTGTTATTAGTATAAAAATCATAGGTCTGCTTAGCAAAAGAGTATTTGACTGAATAAGCTGTAACAGAGGAGTACCTATAGCTATCAGCACTGAACCAAACACTACCGTGACGCCTAGTAGTACAATTGAGCTTTTAAAGTATAAAGATTTAATACTCGACATATCGCCATCCACACGAAGATATGAAAGCCTCGGCACATAAGTTGAAAAGAAAACTGCACCTAAAGAAGTAATAACATTCACAGCTTGCACGGTGATACCATAGCGGGCAACATCTTCAAGATTCACATAAAAGGGTCCCATGATTACCGAAACTTGCAAGACCAAAAAAGCGCCTAAGCTAGTAATACCCAATTTGGCTGAATTAGGAAGAATGATTTTTACTATTTCTGCAGAATTTGTAGATTTTTGATTACTTAGCCTGTTCTTTATTTCGCGTGTGAAAAATGCTTTGTATGATAAAACTCGTTTTACAACGATGGATAAGCCCTGAGCAATAACCACTGACAACAAATCAAAACCACTCAGTAAAAGCAGAGCTGATACTACAAGGTAAACAACTTGACTAAATACAACTATTTGTTTATTGCGTTTAACCAATCCACGCCCAATAAGTAGAGAATCATAATAAAGTGTGTAAATGTTATACGTATTGACAATTATAAACAGAATCCACGATATTTTTATATTTGTTGTATCTCCAGTAAATCGGAGTTTTAAGATGTAGAGCAAGTAATAAGTTCCAACGGAGGCTAAAAGCAGCAATGTAACCAGAGCAATAATCCGATAAAGCTTTTTCATCGCTCCAATAGTATCGGCTAAAAGCCCAAAATTGACTTCAGACTTATCCACATCGTTAGATATGCCCTCTTTCATCAATGAATTAACACCTGAAAAAATATAGCTTATGTTTCGAGTAAATGAAGGCGAGAAACCAAAATCAAGTAGCATTACAAATGAGAAGATACTCATAAAAAGAGACCAAATTCCAACTGTTTCGGCGGGCAATATACGTAGAATCAAAGGAAAAAGAATGATACCTGATCCTATTTGTAAAAAAGTGGATAAGTAACTCCATGTCACATCTTTTTTACCAATATTTATCTCTGTATTATTGCTCAATGTAAAATGTATTTTAATGCTTTATTAATAGAACGTACAAATAATAAAAAACTTATCATAGTGCAATATAAAAGTCCATTTTCACAATTTAAGTTCAAAACTCTACTTGTAAGCTTAAAAGAAAATATTGCTTTACGCTTATCTTTGCAATAGATTATTATGTTTTGCCATTATTACAATTTAATTTTGAGTTTATCGTTATCATATATATAATATTAAATTAGTGTTTTATATAGCTATAATAACACAATCTTGACTTGATGAAATGATAAGCTTATGCTAATTTATTACATTCTGTTTTTGTTTTTTCTGTTTTTGACATTAATTCGTGACTATTTGACAATTAGTACGCAGAAACAGCTCGTTATTATATCTGGTGTTATTCTTTCCTTTTTTGCAGGACTAAGAGCACCCAATATTGACAATGATTATATGACCTATCTTCTATACTATGTGAATGTAGATCATTTGAGGGATATAATATCAACAGATTTGCTATTTAAGACCAAGCTAGAACCCACTTTTATATTTCTCAGTGCTGTATTCAAACACTTATTTTTCTCAAATGGTTTTGCTATTTTGATTTTTGTGTATGCTGTGCTTGGAGTCATGCTTACAGTAAAAGGTATAAACAAAGTATCTGAATATCCACTTTTATCATTTTTGATTTTCTTTTCAGGCCTTTTCTTTCTTATGGATATGACACAGATACGCTCTGGAGTTGCTATTGGCTTTATATTTTTAAGTTTACCACATCTGAAAGAGCGTAATCTGATACCATTTTCACTATACATATTAGCCGCAACGGCTTTTCACTACTCTGCACTGTTATTTGTTTTTGCCTACGTATTAAATCAAAAGCATCTTTCCAAAACTATATATTTCACAATACTACTAGTTCCGCTATTTCTGAATATTATAGGTTTTGACTTTATTAAAATATTAACGACATTGAAACTTGGCGTATATACCGACAAACTCGACGCTTATATCATTGCACAAAAATGGCTGGATGAAGACATTAACTTGTTCAACTTCAGTATTCTTTTTCAAATACTTCTTTCTCTTTTCTTTATTTATTTTAGCGACAAAATAGATAATCCATATGCTATTATTTTCACAAAAATTCTTGTGGGTGGTGTTGTGGTTTTCTACATATTCTCATTTTCACCAGTCTTAGCATTTCGTTTATCAGAGTTACTCACATCTGTTCAAATCTTCTTGATACCAATGATGTTCAAAGTATTGAGACCACGACTAGCTGCTGAGCTTGTAGTGATATTAATTTCTGTTCTATACTTTATAAATCAAATAGTTATAAACAATATATTTGAACCATACTATACAATTTTCTCACATGTGTAATCATAAATTAGCTAAGAATAATGAGTACCCATAAGCAAATTAAAGTCCTAATCATAATCGTTTTGTATAAAACAAAACTAGATAAGTCTTTAAGCTATAAAAGTTTGAATAGCTCTTTGCTTGACTACGACAATGTGATTTTTGAAAAACTTATTTTCAACAACTCAAGTTCAATTCATATTGAAGATATTGAAGGCCTTGAAATTGTAAATTCGGCTGAAAATCAAAAATTAAATGGTGCATACAATCATGCTTTGCAGATTGCTAACAAAATTGATGCAGATTGGATATTACTGCTCGACCAAGATACAGAATTAACTAAAGATTATTTTGAAAAGCTAACAGACTTCCTTCTATCGAATAAAGATAAAGACATTGTAAACGTTGTGCCACGGTTAGTGAGTGGTAAGCAGCACATTTCACCACATCGCTTAAGTTTTTTTCAAACAATAAGAAAAGAAACTGTAGAAACAGGCACATATAATCAACACTTAGTTGCTCTAAATTCTGTATCTTTGCATCGCGTAAGTTTCTTGAACAATATTGGTGGATTTTCATCTCTATTTCCATTGGATTTGTTAGATTATTGGGTAAGCTATAGGGTTTATAGTGCAAAAAAGAAAATATACTTATTAGATGTTAGTTTGAGCCATGATTTATCGGTCCTGAATTTTGAAAATAATATGAGTGTTGAGCGTTACGAGGGTTTGCTAAAAGCTGAAAGAAATTACATGAAGCCAATGAGACCAGCAGATAAATTGTTTTTTAAATTTCGTTTATGCTACCGATATATAAAGCAGTTTATTTTATTTGAGAAGAAGGAATACGCCCAGCTGACACGTAAATCTATATTTAATAAACTATGATTTCTGTTTGTATTGCTACATATAATGGAGAAAAGTATATCTTGCAGCAGTTAGATAGTATCTTATCTCAACTTTCTGAAAAAGACGAAGTAATAGTTTCCGATGATAACTCAACGGATTCAACTTTGTCTTTGATAGAAGCGTATGACCCAAGAATAAAAATTCTAAAGAATAGCAATAGAGGTGTTATTTCTAACTTTGAAAATGCTCTATTAGGGGCAAAAGGAGATGTTATATTTCTAGCAGATCAAGATGATGTTTGGCTTCCTAATAAGGTTAAAACTTGTTTGGAGGCTCTTAAGAAAAGTGATTTAGTTGTATCTGACTGCTATGTTACCGATCAAGAGTTACAAATAATTTCAGATTCGTTTTACGAAACGAATGCTTCAAATTCAAATAAATACAAAGCTTTTTTGAGAAACTCATATTTGGGCTGTTGCATGGCATTCAATCGTTCTGTACTCGATGTGGCACTTCCTTTTCCAAAGCAAATACCAATGCACGATATTTGGATTGGCAATGTAGCTGCATTTAAAAGGTCAGTTAGGTTTTTACCGGATAAGTTGATTTATTATAGAAGACACGGTGATAACGCATCAACTGCCTCTGAAAAATCCCAAACAACGCTCTTAGAAAAACTGAATTTTCGGACATCTGTCTTCGTAAATTTATTAAAAAGAAGAAAATAAAAAACCATGAAGGTTACTATAATAACTGCAACATATAACAGTGAATCTCATTTGCAAGAAACGATTAATTCTGTTTTGAGCCAAAGCTATAAAGATATCGAGTATATCGTCATAGATGGAGGCTCGACCGATCGAACGCTTGAAATTATAGAGGAAAATAAAGATAATATTTCGAAATATGTTTCTGAAAGAGATAATGGAATTTACGACGCTCTCAACAAAGGAATTAAATTGACAACTGGCGATATAATCGGTTTCTTGAATTCAGATGATGTTTATAATAATTCAGATGTTGTGTCTGAAATAGTGCAAACCTTTAAAAATACCAATTCAGACATTGTTTATGGCAATATAGTCTATATGTCAAACGGGGAAGATAAGAAGATGATTCGTTATTGGAAAAGCAATGACTTTAGACCTGAAAGCTTAAAGTTTGGATGGATGCCACCACATCCCAGCCTTTATTGCCGCAAAAAAGTATACGATGAAAGCGGCAGCTTTTACGATTCGTTTAAGATAGCTGCTGATTATGAATTTATACTTCGTGTTTTTTCCAACAAATCGTACGTAAAAACATTTATTCCCTTGGTTTTAGTTCAGATGGAGTTGGGTGGTGTTAGCAATAATTCGTTTAAAAATATCTGTATCAAATCGAAAGAGGATTATCAGGCAATCAGACGTAATAAAGTGGGTGGTTTATATACTGTTATATTTAAAAATTTAAGAAAGTTGCACCAATTTACACGTGTCTTTCAAAAGTAAAAATACCTTGTATGCTAAATGTTTCAATTGTTTTATATAATCATACACCTGAAATGATTCAAGCCTTAGTGGCTAAAATCAAAGAATCAAAATCAGTTAATAAGCTGTACTTGATTGATAATTCGAAAATTGAAAATAAAGCTTTCCTTGGTTTATCTGAAAATTATAGTTTTAATAATAAAAACCTTGGTTATGGCAGGGGGCATAATATAGCTTTTCGAAAATCTTTAGATGAACGAACACCATATCACTTAGTAATAAATCCCGATATTGAGCTTACTAATAGCACGCAATTAGACAGGTTGATAGCTTATTTGGAGCAAGATAAGCATATTGGTCTTTTGATGCCTAAAGTTATTTATCCCAATGGAAATGTCCAATATCTGTGTAAGCTTTTACCGAAGCCATCCAATTTGTTATTTCGACGTTTTTTGCCAGCTCGATGGAATAAAAAGGCAAATGAAAAGTTTGAACTGCGGTTTTCAGCTTATGATAAAATCATGGAAGTTCCTTATCTTTCGGGAGCATTTATGCTTTTGCGTACTGACGTGCTTCGTGAGGTAGGATTTTTTGATGAGCGATTTTTTATGTATCCAGAAGATATTGATCTCTCGCGCCGAATCCACCAAAAGTATAAAACTATTTATTACCCAAATGAAACAGTGGTGCATCATCATGCTCAAGCTTCTTATAAAAGTGTGAAAATGCTTGCAATCCATAGTTGGAATATCGTTAAATACTTCAACAAATGGGGGTGGGTTTTTGATAAGGAGCGGGATAAAATAAACAGCGTGACATTAGAAAAACTCTTGCCTCTTAAGCCTTAAATTTGTTTTTAAGTGTTTTTATAAAACAGACAAAAAGTATTGGTAATTAGTCTTATGACTTTCTATTTGCTACTACTTTTGCTATATCCTTTTTAAGAGTGCTGATTAACAAAGAATATAATCTAAAAGTGTAATATATAGTTGTTGAAAGTGCATGTTATAAAAACTATATATTAATTCCAAATCTGAAAAATAATTAGTAATTTCGTGTACAATTTACGATTATAAACCAACGGATAAAAAAAAGAGGAGGATACATAATGAGTTTTAATGTGTTGCATATTACCAGTGCTTTTATTGTGCTGTTTAGTATTATAGATATTCTGGGTTCTATACCTATAATTATGAATATTCGTGAGCGAGGTGAGCAGATAAAACCGCTGCAAACCAGTCTTATTTCTATCTTAATATTAGTGATATTTTATTATGGTGGAGAGGCTATTCTTCATATTTTTTCAGTTGATGTATCTTCTTTTGCAGTTGCAGGTTCCTTGGTAATCTTTATTTTTGCTTTAGAAATGGTATTGGATGTTGAGCTATTCAAACATAAAGGTCCTGAAGGTAGCACGTCTGTTGTCCCTATTGCATTTCCTTTGGTGGCAGGACCTGCCAGCTTTACGACACTATTGTCTATTAGGGCAGAATATGCAACCGAAAATATTATGGTAGCTCTATTATTAAATATTGTTTTTGTCTATTTTGTGTTGCGTTCTACTAAACAAATAGAAAAACTAATAGGAAAAGGTGGTATTTATATTATGCGTAAGTTTTTTGGGATTATTCTCTTAGCCATTTCTGTAAAGTTATTTACGTCCAATTTAGGGAATCTACTGTAAAACGAATAAGAATGTAATGATAAAAAAAATCCTCTTCGCTTATGCAAAGAGGATTTTTATTTATTTTAATAAGCCTTTGAAAATGAGTTCTACCAATTCGTTTTTGATCTCTTCGGCGGTAGATGTGAGGCTTTTTCGTATAAAAGGTACTTCCAAGCCTTTGAGCGAGTGGAGCAGTATAATAGACATTGTTTCAATATCCATCGACTTGAAAACTCCCTCTTCAATACCTTCTCGTAAAATTTGATCTATCAATTTAAGTTCAATTATATCCATGCGGCGACGTGAGCGTTCTACTTCATAAATATCATTGAAAAAATCGGCACGCAATGAACCGTTGCGCATAACAGATTCTCTAATCTTATCCAAATGGATGAAAATATGGTTTTTCAGCTTGTCAAAAGCATTGTAATTACGTTCAGAATTGGCCTTCAAGGCTTCCAACACAAGTTGTATCTCGTTTTCAACCACAGCCTTATACACGTCATTCTTATTTTTGAAATAAGTATAAAGTGTTCGGCGCCCTTTATTTGATGCTTCTGCAATATCGTTCATTGTGATATTGTCTTTTCCCTTTGAGGCAAAGAGTTCACGTGCAGCATCAATAAGCATTTTCTTTGTTCTTGAAGTGATAGAATACATTTTGTTTTGGCTTTTCTGCATATTATTTAAACGATAAAAAACGATTTATGTTTTATGCTCAAACGATTTATTGTATTCGAATATTATTCATCCGAAGAGGAGACACTTTTGAATCGGCATTATTATCCGAAATCTGGATTTGATTTATGCCTTGTTTCATGCCTAATTTAGCCAAACTTACTTCATGAATTGTCCACTCTTTCAAAGGCTTCAAGCTGTAATATAGCTTGTCTGCAAAACGATTGAAGTATTTTATTACCAGTTGATTTTCTCCTTTTTTGAGTGGAAGTATTACTATCTCTTTTTGGTATTCAGCTCTTTCGGGGAGGCAGTGAGCCGTGATATATTCTCCATTTAATAAAATATAAATACCATTTCCACCGCCAATTTCAATTGCCGTCTCTGTGTCGTTTGCAGCCTCTATTTCTTGCATAAACACCAGGCTACCACGATGACTTACGTCCAATTCGAGTTTTTCTCCGTATGGAAAATCACTTACTTGTAGCCATTCAAAAGCTGTTTTACGCTTATTATTGTTTAATATCTCATTAGCTTGCACACTGTTATTTGCAATAGAATTGAGTTCTATTTTCTCTTTATTTTCATAAGAAAGTGCGCCAAATACACCGCTTCCTCGCTGTACATAAAGCTTTCCCCATTGCACTTCCTTAGCTTTGTTTGTTTTTAGGATGCTTTTATCTGCTTGTAATTTAAGGTTATACAAGTCGTCATTCACACGAAGCGAGATTGTTCTCTCTTTTTCTAAATCTGTAAAATAAATTTTAGGTGATATTGCTCTTTTTTTATTGTTAATATGCCAAGTATAAGCAGTCAAACTTTTATAGCCGCAGTAATAATCTAAACTTGAATGAGCGAAAGAAACTTCGGCATTTTGAGGCGTTAGTTTTGTGTTTTGAGCTAAAATTTGCATTGGGATGACAGAAAACTCATTTTCAAATTCAACTTTTATAACAGGGAACAACTCGCTTCTAAAAGGAGATTCTGTAGGAAGCTTGATTGAAATTTGACTCTTTTTTGAGTCTTGCGAGAAATTGACAGTTTGCCCTGTGCTAAGCACACTTACTTTCTTAACTTTCCCTGCTATTTGGCTTAGTAAAATATCGTCAGACAAATTAAATGGGAAAATATAAATACTATTATCTTTACTTGTAACCTCAAAGTTGTCAGCGTAGTAAGGTAGTGGGTTAGCTTTGCTTGCATAGATAGCTTCGGCATTGGTTTTTGTCCATTCCCCCATTTTTTGCAAAACCTCACGTTCAAATTCTACCACGGAACCATCGCCTTTTGGTCCGATATTTAATAAATAATTACCACCGTGCGATACAACATGAATCAGACTTTTTAATTTTTCCTCCACCTTCTTATCAACACTTCCTCGTTCTTGCCATGAGCGATAGCTCCAGGTTTCGTCAAACATCGAAGCTGCCGTTTGCCAGGGTGTATTCATTTTATACTCAGGATATTCATTGTCAGCCATCACGCTAAAATCAACGTAGTTATTACCCAAACGTCCGCTAATCATACATTGCGGTTGTAAACGGTTGACCAAATTATAAAGCTCTTTGCTTTGTTGCAATGTAAGTGAGCCCATATCAAACCAAATTTCAGAGATAGCTCCGTAATTACTCATGATTTCTTCCACCTGTTTCAGGTTAAATTGATGATGTTCAGGCGTAATTGGATCGGCATTATGACTTGATATTGGATATGCTTGTGGGTAATTCCAATCAATCAAAGAAAAATAGACTGCAAAACTGATTCCACCCCTCTCGCACGCTTCAGCAAGCTCTTTCATCAAGTCTTTTTTGTATGGGGTAGCATCTACGATATTGTATTTTGTCTGTTTTGAGTGGTAAAGGCAGAAACCATCGTGATGTTTTGATGTGATTACAATCGATCGCATTCCTGCTTCTTTTGCCAAGGCTACGATGCTGTCAGGGTTCCACTTGCTTGGGTTAAATTGCTTGGCTGTATTGGCATACCAATCGCTAAAAATACCAGCAAAAGATTGGATTTGTTCGCTGTAGCCTCTTTCTACGGGTTTACCATCATAGACGCCTCCATATTCGGAATATAGTCCAAAATGGATAAACATTGAAAATTTTTGATCAATCCAGCTTTGAGTAGGTTTAACTTGAGCCGTGCTGATGCCAAATACAAGCAAAATGAAGAATAACGAGATTCGAGTTTTCATAATCAGATTGTTTATTTTATTTGATGCAAATATAACGAATTATTTTTGAATCTTAGAGTATGCATATCTGAATTGTATGAATGAGTTACTTAGTAATTAGATGAGAAAACAATCAAATTGAAATAAATATCTATAAAAATGCGATAAATAAAAAGATTGTTTGTTGAATTAATGAAATTTTTATAGATTTGTGCCTTGAAATTTAATTCACACTCTAAATTTTTACATACACATGTTGAATCCGGTAATTGAAAAAATCAAAAGAATTTCTTCCGATCGTAATTTGTCAAACGAAGCGTTAGCCGAAAAAAGCGGGATGACTGTCAGTCAGTTGGAGCTCTTGTTTGAAAGTGATAAAATTCCATCGCTCTCAACATTAATCAAAATATCACGAGCCTTAGGTGTTCGATTAGGCACCTTTTTGGATGATAGTGAGCATTTAGGACCGGTTGTAACCCGCAAAGAGGAGCTGTCAAAACCGGCTACCTTTACAAGTCAGCTTGCAACAAACAACTCGCATATGGATTTTTATTCATTAGCAGCGCAAAAGACCGGTCGCTCCATGGAGCCTTTTATCATCGATATTTCTCCTGATTCGCAAAGCGACAAAATAGCTTCTTCGCATGAAGGAGAGGAGTTTATCTATGTGCTCAGCGGAGCGGTTGATGTACAGTACGGCAACGAAACTTATTTATTAAAAACAGGAGATAGTATCTATTATGACTCCATAGTTGAGCACCTAATAGTTGCTGCAAACCATGAAGCGGCAAAAATTTTAGCGGTGGTTTACGCTCCTTTTTAAGCTGATTTATTACACTAAATTTGATAAAAGATGCAACTTTACGATTTAACGATCGGTGAATGGCTCGACCATTGGGCTGATAAAACACCGGAGAAAGAGTTTATTGTCTTTTCCGATCGCGATTTACGTTTTACATGGAAGGATTTCAGAGTCCGTGTTGATAATATGGCAAAAGGATTGTTAGCAATCGGTGTAACACGTGGCAGCAATGTTGGGATATGGGCTCAAAATGTGCCCGACTGGCTTACTTTTCTTTTTGCTACAGCTCGAATTGGTGCAGTTGCCGTAACTGTAAATACCAATTACCGAAGAGAAGAACTGGCTTTCATTTTAGAAAACTCAGATATGCACACACTCTGTATGACGGATGGTGTAGCTGGCAGTAATTATACCGATATTATTTACGATTTGGTACCGGAATTGAAAACCACACAACGCGGCACTTTCAAAAGCGAACGTTTTCCGGAACTTAAAAATGTGGTCTATATCGGACAGGAGAAATATCGTGGGATGTACAATACGGCCGAATTGCTTCTTTTAGGCAATGGCGTAGGCGATGATAATTTAGAAGCACATAAAAGATTAACAAAAGTGGATGATGTTGTAAATATGCAATACACATCCGGCACAACCGGTTTTCCAAAAGGCGTAATGCTTACACACCACAATATTACCAACAATGGTTATTTGACGGGGGTACATATGGATTTCACACCTGATGACAAGCTTTGCATTTGTGTACCACTGTTTCACTGTTTTGGTGTGGTTCTTTGTACCATGTGTTGCCTCACTCATGGAAGCACACAGGTGATAGTTGAGAGATTTGACCCACTGGTAACGCTTGCTTCTATTCATAAAGAGCGTTGTACGGTATTGCATGGCGTGCCAACCATGTTTATTGCTGAATTAAACCACCCGATGTTTTCGATGTTTGATCTCACTTCCTTGCGAACGGGTATTATGGCAGGAGCTCTTTGTCCGATAGAATTGATGAAGCAGGTAAACGAAAAGATGTTTATGAAAATTACCAGCGTATATGGTATGACTGAAACATCGCCCGGAATGACCCAAAGTCGTATCAGTGATTCGGAAGAGGTGCGATATACAACGGTTGGCAGTGATTATGAGTTTACTGAGGTTAAAATAGTCAATCCTGAAACCGGTGAGGAGTGCGACGTAGGTGTAGAAGGTGAAATCTGTTGCCGTGGATACAATGTAATGAAGGGATATTATAAAAACCCTCAAGCAACATCCGAAGTAATTGATGCAGATGGATTTATGCACTCTGGAGATTTGGCAATAAAGGATGCTAATGGAAATTACCGTATTACGGGACGGATAAAAGATATGATTATCCGTGGTGGTGAGAATATTTCACCCAAAGAGGTGGAAGATTATCTCTATAAAATGCCCGGTGTAAAGGATGTTCAGATTGTAGCTGTAAAATCACCACGTTATGGAGAAGATGTAGGTGCTTTTATTATTCTGAAAGAGGGATATGAAATGACAACACAAGATGTGCGGGATTTTTGCAAAAATCACATCGCAAAATATAAAATACCGCGCTATGTCTTCTTCCTTGATGAATACCCAATGACAGGAAGCGGTAAAATTCAGAAATTCCGTTTACGTGAAATGGCCTTGGAGATGTGCGAGGCGCAAGGTATAGAGATTTTGTAAAATATTTTAATTCAAAAGCTCTAAACTTATCACTAACTAAATGAGTATACAAAAAAGAGTTTAATCATTTTTGTTTTATCAAGGTCTTGTTAGTAGGAGTCTGAAAACTTAATACAGCTAAAGACAAAAAGTTTGAAGTTTTGTCTTTTTCTGCTCAAATTTGTAGCATGATGTGAAAAAACTGTTTTTATAAATTAAATAACTATTCTAATTGTGTGGAAAGTGAAATATAGTAATTTTCAAAATAGTCAACTCAATTTAGAAAAGATGAACTATGATATATTTCTGTTTTCATTTGCTATTAAAAATATTTCTACTTAAATTTGTTGATTAGTAATAAAAATAATCACATCATGAGATTAAAATCTAGCTTATTAATTTTAATTCTATCTGTTGCGGTAGGGTTTGCAGGAAAAAAAACAAAGTTGGTAATTATACATACCAACGATACACATAGTCAGGTTGAACCCTTGGAGTCGAACGATTTAGGAGGTTATGCTCGTCGCGCAGGCTTGATAAATAAAATTAGAGCTGAAGAGAAAAATGTACTTCTATTAGATGCAGGAGATTTTTTTCAGGGTACGCCATTTTTTAATTATTATAACGGTAGGGTAGAAGCTAAAGCCTTGCAGATGATGAAGTATGATGCGGTAACTTTTGGTAATCACGAATTTGACAACGGTATGGATACTTTGGCTGCTGTTTTGACTGAATATCCTTTGCCTTTGCTTATTGCAAATTATAATTTGGAAAACACACCATTGAAAAACTTGGTTGAGCCTTATAAGATATTCAAACGAGGTGGGGTGAAAATTGGGGTGTTTGGCATGGGGGTAAACTTAAAAGGACTTACTTTTGATAAAAATATAGAAGGTTTAATCCTAAAAGATCACATTAAGACTGCCGTAGAAATGTCGGATTATTTGAGAAACGTAAAAAAATGTGATTTGATTATCTGCTTATCGCATTTGGGGGCTTCAAGTATGGAAGGAGCAGCTACCGATTATGATGTGGCAGCCGCTTCAAGCAATATTGATGTAATTATTGGTGGACATACTCATAAAATGATTGTAGATGAAACAGTGAAAAATAAAAATGGGAAAGCAGTCATTATTGGACAAATGGGAAAAAGCGGACTTTATATGGGGAGAATAGATTTGGAGTTTGAGAAGAAAAGGCGATAAAAATTACAACGAAATAAAGGGGATAAAAGAGCTATTTACGAATACTGAATTTCATAAATAGCTTTTTTTCATTTGATGAAGTAATTAGTTTTGTAGTAGTTTTACAATCTCTTCTAAATACTGCACATCAACTTCATCCAAGACATCAAAGCGCTCACTATCTACATCCAAAACTGCCATTATTTCATCATTCTTATTAAAGACAGGCACCACAATTTCAGAAACTGATAAGCTACTGCAAGCGATATGCCCAGGAAACTGGTTTACATCAGGAACTAAAATGGAGCGCTTCTCTTTCCAGCTGGTTCCACAAACTCCTTTACCAAACTTAATGCGTGTGCAAGCAATGGACCCTTGAAAGGGTCCTAAAACCAACTCATCATTTTTTACGAAATAAAAACCAACCCAAAACCAAGCAAAGACCTCTTTTAATGCAGCTGCAATATTAGCACAATTCGCTATCAAATCTTCTTCTCCATCAAGCAAAGCCTTTATTTGAGGCAAAAGCTCGTTGTAAGTTGCTTGCTTGTCTTGATTTGCTGTAATATGTAATGACTCCGACATTTATGAATAGCAATTAGTTTATTTAGTATTTTATATGCAAAGTTAGATTAATTAAGTAGAATATTAAATATATTGCTTGTTTTCTTTGCCTATCAGTTGATTTATAAATATGGTTTAGCTGCATTTCAGTAATTTAAACCAATAAAATGATGGGTAATAAAAGTAATTCTATTTAACTTCAGCTTGTATGTATGAAGAGCTTAGTATTCTATGACAAACTTTCAATAGCTGCAATAAAAACGATGTTTCTATTTTGAAAAATACGAGACAAGTTATGGTAAAAAAAATATCATGACCTAAAAAATTAGACTTAAAACGAAATCTTTCAATTTTATAATTATTTGTTTTGATGAAACTTAAATTTTGAAGTTAGATATTTATGGCTGATTTTTAAAGAATCAAAAATATAACTAATGCTAATAAGTTTACAAAAAAACACATGAATGAGCAAAATATTGAAAATATGATTTTAAGTTAGGGCTAAATTTACATTTATGTAAGTTGGTAGGTGTTTTGAAATAAAAGCTTTAAATAAGCCATATTTCTTAGGAATTATCTCTTTTTTATATTAACCCGAAAAATTCATAAAAATCATTTTATATGCAAAATAAATGGGGATAAAG
>CAYFTO010000036.1:0-17852 GCA_964346125.1 uncultured Paludibacter sp. | reverse complement strand
CCAGTTTGCAATACTACTTCAGACTGAGTTTGAAATGCTTTTTCCAGTTTGCAATACTACTTCAGACTGAGTTTGAAATGCTTTTTCCAGTTTGCAATTCTATTTCAGACTAAGTTTGAAATGCTTTTTCAAATTGGAAATCATATTTCAAATTAAGTTTGATATGCCTTTCCCAATTGGAGGAGGCTTATATTTTTAGTGTTGGATGTGCTTTTCTTACAAGGAAGATCATAAGATTAACCCGAATTATTCACCGCAAAAACTTGTTGCAATATATAGATTGCTGGTAGGCTGTGTATTATGATGAAAATCATTAATTTACTTTTGACTCAAATTTGGGCTATTCTGTTTTCATTTTGCTTGGATTTATTTTGATGACTTTTTCGTTGCAAATCCTTTGCAGTACAATTGTACAGCCGCAGGGTTTGATGCCTCAAATTCATCTAAAATAAATCTCATGAATAATCCGGGTTAAATAGTTTTCTATAATAAAAATCTGCAATTGTGTTTATTTAACACTTGCTTGCTTGTAAATAATAAAATATGTTCTAATTTTGCGGTGTACTAACATACTAATACACTATTTATGGTTGAAATTAATAAACTAAAGTTCTCTTACGGAAAGCATCAAGCTCTTCTTTCGGATGTGGATATGCAGTTAGCCACTGGAAGGATTCATGGTTTGCTAGGTAAGAATGGCGAAGGAAAAACTACTTTGTTGAAATTAATTGCAGGGCTTTTATATCCAAAGCAAGGCAATTTGACTGTTCTAAATGAAAATCCAAAAAAACGAAATCCTGATTTTCTAAATCAAATTTTCTTTTTGGCGGAAGAGTTGCCATCGGTTGCACTGACTATCAGTCAGTATAAAAATCTATACGCGGCCTTTTATCCTAATTTTGACAATGCTTTGTTCGAAAACTTGTTGCAAGAGTTTGAGTTAGATAATCTAAAGTCAAGAATTAACAGACTATCTCACGGACAGAAGAAAAAGGTGTTTATAGCTTTTGGTTTGGCAACACGTGCTAAATTAATGCTAATGGATGAGCCTACAAACGGCTTGGATATTCCCTCTAAGGTAATCTTTAGACGCATGGTGGCTCGCTCGGTAAATGAAGATCAATGCTTAATAATATCAACACATCAGGTGCATGATTTGGATAGTTTGATTGACAATGTGATTATAATGAACAATCATCGTATTTTGCTAAACGAGACTATCGATAGCATTGGTGAAAAACTTTATTTTGGCTTTTCAGATTCGGTTAATGAAATACCTGATGATTTGATTTATAGCGAGGAGAGTTTACGCGGAGTGCTTCATGTACGTGAAAATAAGTTTGCTAAAGAGAGTAAAGTGGATGTTGAGTTGCTTTTTAATGCCTTATTAAGCAATCCAAATGCAATCAATAATTTGTTTAACCCCAATGAATAGAATAATTATGAAAGAGACATTTCAAATAAATAGAATATACTTATTAATAAAACGATTTTTTGTAGAAAACTTCAAAAGTGAACTAATTTATTGGGGTATCATGATTTTAGCATTTATGATAATGTATAAAATAGAGCAACACTTCTTTGAATATATAATTTTTGCTTCTCTTTTTGCCGATAGAGTAAACAAAGATTTTTCAAAAAAGACAAATTCAATTCATTACCTAATGTTGCCTGCAAGCCGTATTGAGAAATTAAGCTCAATGATACTGCTCATAGTGCCACTCTTTTTTGTGCTGTTTATATCCGCTCATTTTGTGGCTTCGCAATTATTGAATATTATTTACCATGTAACAACAGGAAAAGTATATTATAATTCTATCTTTGAGGGTAGTGCTATCCTATTTAGTTTTATTGGTACAAGGGAAGTTTTGGGGATGCTCTTAGTGTCAGCTATAGCTCTTGTAGGCTCACTTCATTTTAGAAAAAACCAAGCTTTAAGAACCTGGCTCTCAATTTGGGCAATCTTTATAATGCTTGTTTTATTATTTGTGGTAGTTGGATTTGTATTTTTTAAAAATAAGGTAGGTTTTAGCTTGAATGAAGAATTTTCGGATACATTATACAGTTTGGAAGACTTGCTAACATCAAGTGTGTCTATATTTATTTATAAAACTTTAGCTTGGTTAAGCATTCCCTATTTATGGTTGGTTAGCTATTTCAAACTCTCAGAAAAGGAGGCATAGCGTATGGATTTTAGAGATACAAAAGCTATATATTTGCAGATTGTAGATTATATAGATGAAAAAATCCTGACTGATATATGGAAAGAGGGTGAGCGCATTCCGTCGGTCAGAGAACTTGGGGGCGACTTAGAGGTTAATCCTAATACCGTTATGCGTGCCTTTGATTTTTTACAAAATATGGAGATAATATCCAATAAAAGGGGCGTTGGCTATTTTGTTACCGAAGGTGCTAAGCAGAAAATTTTTGCTTACAAAAGAGATGAGTTCTTGAAAAAAGAATTACCACTATTTTTTAAGTCTATCTCGCTCTTAAATATTGAAATAGAGGAGATTGAAAAGATGTATAATATATTTAAATCAAATTTAGAAAAATAAAAACTATGAAAACCAGTAATAAATTATTGCTTATTCCACTCTTGTTAGTCATTCTAACAATTATTTTATTTATGATTGTAGCTAACTACAATTTGGAAAAAAAGCCTTTGGATAATAAAGTGCAAGTTGAAGAACTGTACGAGAGTGAAGATTCATCGGAGTTTCACTCTTCTGAAAAGGAAGAAACAGACAATGTTGGAACAAGAACGAGTTTTAAAGTGCAAAGGAATGAGGATATTAACATGAAGAAGCTTACTATTTATTCACCCGATATTGAAAATAAACCCGAGCTGAAAGAGGTTATAATAGAACTAAAAAAACCACATGAACTTATTGTAAGCTTAAAAAGAAAATATAAGTTTTCGTATATAAATGGTTCGGCAACATACGTAAATGAAGCTTATACTTATGAAAACTTTGATAATTTAGATTTCAAGTTTGATAAGGGTGTGATGTACATTCGTCTAATTGAAGGGAATGATACAATAAATTTAATAGAAAAAGAATTATAAGCAAAAAGGGTGCATCAACTGATAGCACCCTTTTTTTTGGTAACTACTCAGCCCTTCTAAAGTAGTCTGTATTGGCTGTGAGATTATTCTTAGTTCATTATTAAAGGTATTAACTATAAAAAAGAAGACCAATAGAGTCTTAAAAAACTGCATTAACTTCAATCTATGCTCTACAACCCCCCCCTTAGGACTTCCCCTTTGGGGATTGAGGGGCTGGGGGGCTCTGATTCGTTACTTCGATTTTACTTCAATCTAAATATTTACAAAATCCCAGTTTTTAATAGCTTCTTTAGCAGCTTCATAACCAAGATCAAAAATATCAGAACCTTTCTCGGTATCAAACGTGTCGATATTGCCAATGTCAAGCGGTTCGATTAGGTAGTCGCATAGCTCTTTGTCGGCAAAACTATTGGCTTTAAACATAAAATGATAGGAGCGGAGAGCTATATTTATAATTGTCTTTCTATACTCATTAGCTACAAGAGGACTTGCATTAATACCAATTAGTATATCACATTCATCTCGAATAGTGCTAACTGGAAAGTTCTTTAATACACCACCGTCAACAAAATGTTCGCCATTTACCTCACGTGGAGAAAAAAGAACAGGAACAGTAGCTGATGCCATTACAGCATCGATTAAGTTACCTTCAGAAAATACTGTGCTTTCGCCTTTGTCAAGATTTGTAGCTACAACGCGGAGAGGAATATTTAATTCTTCAAATGTCTTCGATTTCAAATTGCTTGCAATATGATTTTCAAAAGGTTTATTCGTGAAAAAGCCACCGTTAGGAACACGGATTTTAGTCATTTTACGAAAAGCCACATTTTGAAAAATTTCAGAAATATATTCTGGGGAATGTCCATCGGAATACAGTGCACCAACAATAGCACCCGAGCTCACACCAGATATAATATCAGGTTTGATGCCTGCCTCTTCCAATGCCTTTAACGCACCAGCGTGGGATAAACCTTTGATTCCACCGCCGCTCAATGCCAATCCGATTTTGTATTTCTTGCTCATTTTTTCTATCCCAAATTAAGTTTTATCATTTGAATGTCAAATTGCACCACAAAAATAGTCATTTTTCTGCTAAAAAATAACTATTTTTGCTACGATTTATAATTAAAGAGTTTTGTATGGCTGTTGTTTGGATTGTATTAGGAATCCTATTAGTGCTGCTTGGTATTGCAGGGGCGATATTGCCTGTTTTACCTGGCTTGCCAGTAAGCTACTTGGGTTTATTGTTATTGTATTTTACTAAAAGCATAGAGTTAACAAGCGATTTTTTGATTTATGCCTTAGTGTTCATGCTACTTGCACAATTGTTGGATTACTTTATTCCTATATGGTCAACAAAGAGATTTGGTGGTAGTAAATGGGGCGTTTGGGGTTGTGTTTTAGGTATGATAGCCGGAATGGCATTTGGCGTACCAGGTGTTGTTTTTGGACCTATTGTTGGAGCTATATTGGGTGAATTACTAGCAGGCAAGCAAGTAGATAAAGCATTAAAAGCAGGTGTTGGTTCGTTTGTTGGATTTTTAGGCGGTATAGTATTAAAGTTGATAGTAGGCGGATATATGCTATTTGGAGTTCTGCAAGCTGTGTTATAATTTCTTTATTTCACACCCAACAGCTCTTTAGCGTTCAAAATAGCTGCTTCTGAATCTTTTCTACCACCAAGCATAATCGAAAGTTCATCTATTCGACTTTTGGTATCAAGCTTTTCTATGAATGTTTCAGCCATCTCACTTGTACTCTTTTTGAATACACGATAATGCGCTTCGCCTTTGGCTGCAATTTGTGGTAAGTGAGTGATAACCATAATCTGAGAAGAGCTACTCATTTCTTGCATTATATCACCCATCTGAGCAGCTATTTCACCCGAAACGCCTGTGTCTACCTCATCAAATATAAGTGTAGGTAAAGCTGATTTTTTCACTAAAAGGGATTTAATGGCAAGCATAAAACGAGAAATTTCTCCCCCCGATGCTATTTCAGCAACGGCTTGCACAGGATGATTTTTATTAGCAGAAAAAAGAAAACTAATATTCTCTTTACCACTCTCTTCGTATATCTCTTTTTCAGATATTTGCACTTCAACTTGCACGTCGGGCATGCCTAATTGCTTTAGTTGTGTTATGAGATGCTTTTCGATGATAGGTTTGGCTTTTGTTCGAGATTTGAGTAAGCTGTCTGCCTTTTTCTGAAGATTATCAAAAGCTTGATTTACTCTTTTTTCAGCCTCTTCAATTCGAAAGTCAAAGTTTTCAATATCATTTAATTGATCGTCAAATTCATTGCGTAACTCTATAAGTTCCTCCACTGTTTTCACTCTGAATTTATTTTGCAAACCGTAAAGTAAATCTAAACGATTATTGATAAACTCCATTCGTTCAGGATTGAAATCCAAGTCAGCTTGAGACGCAGATATTTCATTTGACAAGTCCTTTAACTCAATGTAAATGCTCTTTAATCGCTCTAACCACTCATTCGATTTTGGAAAATAACTTGTGATGCGAGCAATTGTGTCGATCGATTCTTTGCTAAGGTTTGTCAGATTCATTTCATCGTTTGAGAAACGATATTCTACCTCTTGCAAAGCTGTTTTTATCTCTTCCACATGGCTCAAAACCTCTTGTTCGGATTCAAGTTCTTCTTGCTCATCAGGGATTAGGCGTGCCTCGTCTAATTGTTGAAATTGAAACTGAATAAAATCCAAATTGCTTGTTTGCTTCTCGGCATCATCTTTCAATTTCTTCAGCTCTGCTTTAGCTTTATTCCATTGCTTGAAAGCTTCCTGATAGCTTAATAGCTCTTTTTCGTTTTGAGCTACGGCATCAAGCACTTGGAGTTGGTAATCTTCTTTTACCAATAGTAAGTTTTCATGTTGCGAGTGGATATCAAAAAGCAAAACGCTTAGCTCTCGCAGCACCGAAAGCGAAACAGGGGTATCATTAATGAAAGCACGTGATTTTCCGCTGACTAAAAGCTCTCTTCTTACAATACACTCATCTTCGTAATCAAGCTCATTTTCTTCGAAAAACGATTGTAAAGAATAAGGTTTTATAGAAAATACAGCTTCAACAATAGCTTTTTCTTCCGACTTTCTAATAACTCGTAAGTCAGCTCTTTGTCCTTGAATCAAAGAAAGCGCGCCAAGAATAATCGATTTTCCAGCACCAGTTTCACCAGTAATTACCGACATGCCACTACTAAAATCGATATGGATTTTCGAAATCAGAGCATAATTAGATATGGAAAGAGATGAAAGCATTGTATCTTAATGAGTATTTTTTTATGATATATAATATTACTAACTGTTAGCGTTTTCGCTATCTTTATTGGCTTCGCCTCGAAAAGATAAGAATACGGATGTAAGTGCATAAATCAGTACTAATACTATCCAACGCTCATCTTTTATGAAAATTAAATAGGAAGCAACACCTAATAAGAGGGAGATAAAAAACATCAAACGATAAAGTCGTTGCATTCGTTTATTGGCATCTCGCTGCTTGTGATATTGCATGTAGTATACATAAATTAGTAAGAGTGAACCACTTGAAAATACTACTGGAACTATGATTGATTCAAAGGCAAAAAGACGAAACGCAGAGCCAATTACAACTAAAAGAGAACCAACGATTTGTATATAGTAAATGAGTTTATCAGACATTGTTTTAGTATTATAGATATTATTGAATTAAAAACTATTTTTCGCTTATTTCATCGTCATTTATGATAAAAATATCTTCATTTTCCTTTTTAAAATAGTAATTCTCACGTGCAAATTTCTCTAAAGTTTGCGTGTCTGCTTGTAGTTTCATGAGCTGTTCTTTATCACTCTCTATTTCGTTTTTGTAAAATTGAATCTCTTTTTCTAAACGTTTGATATTACCCTTTGTTTTCCAATGATTTATCAAGTTGTTTTTATCAAAAAAAAGAATAATAACTGCAAAAACAAGTATTACAATAACATATTTATTCAATATGATTTTTAAAATTCTGGAGTTTTTGATATATTCAAACATTTTAGATTGAGTTTTGAGATTAACTACAAAGATATAATTTTAGTTTGTAAAGTAAATCAAGTTCTGTAAATTTTAATGCCAGTAATAATATCTATTATTATAAAGAAAATTGATGCTTTATGCAATTTGTAGGCAAAGAATAAATTTAATCGCACAAACTATATAAGTCGTCGCGAGGATTGACCACAAGCAAAGCTGTTTTAGAGTTTCTGATTGCCTTTTGCTCGGGCGATCCAAATATCCAATCATCTAAGCCATATTCGCGTGATGCGGAGATTATTATTATATCAAAACGATTATCCTCGCCATATTTTACAGCTTCTTTCATCAGCTTGAAGCTATCTTTTTTTGCTTTATTAAGTTCGTAATTTAGATTAAATTTATCAAACAGAGCTATCATTTTTGATGCTGTTGTAGATGCTTTTGAGCCGTAATCATTCGCTAAAAGCAATTCTATTTTTGCTTGAAAAAATCGACCAAAAGCAGATGCAAATTGTGCTTTTTCATAATCTTCTACTAAAAAACTTATTGGAACTAAAACTTGATTGATTTGCAGGATATTAAAATCGTTTTTGAAAAAGAGATAAGGGATTCGAAGCTCACGAAGTGATTGTAAATAATTTCTTAATAAATTATTTTTGCTACTTTCCCATTGAATAAATAGAAAAGAACTCTCCATATTCTCACAAACCTGAGCGATTTGTGTTGTCTCTTCCGAAAGTATAAAGAGCTCGTACTCAATTTCTAATTTACTGCATGCTTGATTTAAGCTATTCTCAATCTCATTTTTTTCTTCATCTTTTAAAAAGTAGATAACTGAAAATTTTTTCTTAAAATTCTCAGCAAATTTCTTAGCACTTAGCAGTAGTTTATCAGCACTATCAATATCGTATATCCAACTTGTAATCAAAATCAAGAAAATCTAATCAATGTAATATACTCGTTTTACGCGCTGTGAAACACCCGTTAATATCTCATAAGGGATTGTGCCCAACTCCTTCGCCATAGAATCAACTGTAATATTTTCTCCGAAAATCTCAACTTCATCACCCTCATTGGCTATAACGTCGGTTAAATCGACCATCAAAGCATCCATGCAAATATTGCCTACAACCGGAACTATCTGATTATTAATCCAAAGTTTTCCCACTCCATTACTCAAGCGGCGGTCGTATCCATCTGCATAACCAATGGGAACTACACCAATACGGCTGTCGCGCGTAAGCACTGTTTTACGATTATAGCCAATGCTATCGCCTTTTTTCACTTGACGAATTTGCAAAATAACTGAGCGAAGCGAACTTACATTTTCTAACTTAACGTCGGGTAGGGCGCTCACGTTGTAAAGTCCGATACCAAGGCGTACCATATCCATTTGGTGTTCAGGAAAACGTTCGATACCTGCTGAATTGAGAATATGCAATAGAATTTTATGTTGAAATGCAGATGAAATTTCTTTTGCCCACTGACTGAATTTTTCAGCTTGTTGATTCGTAAAGTCATCAAATTCAGTACTTTCACTTCCAACTAAATGGGAGAAAATAGAGCGAACTTTCACCTGATTTTGCTTTGTCAGTAATTCAATAAGCTTTGGAATATCGCTCTCTTCAAAGCCTAAGCGGTGCATTCCTGTATCCAACTTCAAGTGAATTGGATAATCGCTGATTGCCTCTTTTTCAAGGTTGTCAATAAATGCTTGCAAAAGGCTAAAACTATAAATCTCAGGTTCAAGACGATGATTGATAATGGTGTTGAATGCCGATTTTTCGGGATTCATAACAATAATTGGAATTTTTATTCCAGCTTTGCGGAGCTCGGCTCCTTCGTCGCCTACAGCAACAGCCAAGTAATCGCATCTGTTGTGCTGCAAAATGCGTGAAACCTCAACAGCACCACTTCCATATCCAAAAGCTTTTACTACACACATTATCTTTGTATCGCTTTTGAGTTTTGTGCGAAAATAGTTTAAGTTGTTTACGATTGCGTTCAGATTTACTTCCAGTTTTGTTTCGTGCACTCGTTGCTCAATACGCGATTCTATATTTTCAAAATGAAAATTACGAGCTGCTTTCAGCAAAATTATTTCATTTTCAAAGCTAACTATCAATTCAGATTTCAATAGCTCTTCAGTTGATTGGAAAAAAACAGTCTCTTTTGAGTTAAACAACTTGCTAAAAGATGAAATTTCTTTTCCTACTCCTACAAAGCGATTGATGCCTTTTGAATCAATCAGTTCTGCAACTTGCTTGTAAAGCTCTTCGCTACTCATTCCACTTTGTTGAATATCGGATAAGATTACAGTTTTACGTAAATTTTGCTTACCCGATTGTTGTGAAAGAAAATTGAGTGCAATAGCAAGGGAATTTAAATCAGAGTTATACGAATCATTTATAATCAGCGAATTATTAATGCCTTGTTTCAGTTCCAAGCGCATGGCTATTGGTTCTAATTTCAATAACTTGTCTGCTATTGTTTGTGCATCAAATCCAAGATAAAGGAGTGCGCAGATAGTGTGAATGGCGTTTTCAATAGAAGCATCATCCGTAAATCGAATTTCATAGGCCTGTTTTTCTCCTTGGTAGATTAATTCAATTCGACTTGAATTGTTTTTATAAATATTAGTTATTTGAACTGTGTTGCTATCTTTTTCTCCCCAGGTAAAAAGCTTGGCTTTTAGTTTAGCCTGAATCACAGCAATATCCACCAATTTATTGTCCGTATTGTATATAAGCACATCGGAGTTTTTGAATAACTTTAGTTTTTCTTCGGCTTTTAACTTTAATCCTGAGAAACCTTGTTGGTGGGCTTCACCCAAATTGGTGAAAATGCCAATGTTTGGCTGGATAATCTTTTCAAGATGCTCCATTTCATTCATTTCTGAAATACCAGCTTCAAAAATACCTAATTCATTCGCTTCGTTCATAGACCAAACAGAGAGAGGTACCCCGATTTGAGAATTATAACTGCGTGGAGAGCGAACAATATTGTAGTCTGTATTCAACAGTTGATACAACCACTCTTTGACAATAGTTTTGCCATTACTTCCTGTGATACCAATAATAGGAATATTGAATTTAGAGCGGTGTGCAGCAGTTAGTTTTTGCAAAGCATTTATCGTATTTTCGACACGGATAAAATGTGCATCGGGCATTTTTTCAAAGTCCACCTCTTCACTAATTACAAAATATCGTAGATTTTGAATATAAAGTTGTTCAATGTATTTATGCCCGTTGTTACGCTCTGTTTTTATTGCGAAAAAGAGTGACTCTGCAGGAAAAGAGAGATTCCGACTATCCGTTAAGAGCCAAAGTATTTCACTATCGTTTGTTATTTTCGTATTTGGATTTAGTATTTGGGCAATTTCTGAAAATTTCATAGCTTCTATTTTATAATAACTCATGCAAAGTTACATAAAAGAACAAAGATTAAAGATAAAAGAACAAAGATATTGGGACAGAAAACAAAAAATAAAGATGAAATTAGTGCTTACATACTTTTGGGAATAGCTATAAAAAACTATTTACCTAATGATTTTTTTACAAAAATAGACATTATGCCAACTTCAAAAACTGCACAGACAATAGAAGCATATGCAATACCCATAATCCCCCAGAATCTAAATCCTATATAAATAAATAATACATTTAGTAATAAAGAGATGAATCGACTTCTTGCTGTTTTAGAAATATCACCTTTGCCAAATAGAGCTGCAGCTTGAATTTGATTGTATTGACGAATAGACCAACCAATAGCAAGAGGAATAAAAAATGCAATGGAAGGGTCGTATTTTCCTTTAAATAAAAAATGAATTACGGGAGAAACTAATAGCAAAGCAGCTACTAAAGTAGCTATTATAATTGCAATAAGTAAGCGACTGTATCTTTTATAAGTGAGATTAAATTGTACAGAATCGTCAGCCATATTGGAGAAATAAGGCATTGTAATTTGCTGTATAGTCGATGGAATTACCCGAATAGCAACTGTTAAAGTGACTGCAAAGCCATAATATCCTACATTGTCCATTTCGTTAGTAAGAAAGAAACTAAGAAATAAAATATCAACATAGGCTAATAAATCAGCCAAGAAACTTGAAAATAGTGATGGACGAGCATAGTTCCAATGTTCTTGGAAATTATTCTTGCTATTCGAAATAATTGATTTTGAAGAAGAAAACTTTGACTTTGTAATAAAAAAGATAACAGCTAAAAGAAGTATTGTTGAGATATTTAATCCTATATAATAGCCTTTTACTCCCCAAAGATAAGTAGCAAGAATTATAAGCACTACGGCTAATATTTTATTGATTGATGTAAGGTTAGAAATAAATTTAATCTCTTTTCTTGCTTGATAAAAACGGATATAAACACTAAATAAAGTGTTGGTAATAAGGGGAAAAAGAGCCAATGGTATTAACGAACGAATCAGCGCATCTTTGCTTATAAGACCAATTGAATTCAACAATAGAACGATAACATAAGTTGCAAAAGTGCTGATTGTAGAGTACCGTAAGCCCGACTTAAATAGAGAGATTATCTCTTTTTCATCCCTGTTTTCGGAGCATAGTTTTAAGGTGGAATTTATAAAGCCCATGCTGCCCAATATGCTAAGCAAATTGAGCCAAGTTTGAAGAATTTTGATACGACCTAAATCATCGGGCGATAATAAACCAGCTACAAAAAGTTGTGATGCGAATGACACCACTTGTATCAGAAGATTAGCAGATAATAGGTTAAAGAAGCCTTTTTTAGAGACATTCTTTAATAATTCCTTAATTGCTTTAAGCTGATTCATATTAATAAAAATGATTCTATAATCTTCCGATTAAAAATTTGGGTCTAAATCGTTTGATTTGACCGTAATAATATTCTTTTGCTCCAAATCCTTTGAAAAAACGAGCAACTCCTTGGAGCATTGAGCCTTCAAAATCAAATATCTTTTCACTGTTTGCATGTTCAGATAAAATCTTATCTATTAGCAAAAACATAGCAGATGATTGTTTGCCTTCGTCGTTTGAAATAGGCAAAACATTGATTAAGCGATCAAAGGAGTGTAAAATGCAAACGGCTGCAACTATCTTTTTATTTTCATTGCGAGCTGAATAAATTGATAAAGCATTTTCATTTTTACAAAGCTTGAATATCTTTTCTAAAGATCCAGTACTGAATTTATTGAA
Organism: uncultured Paludibacter sp.; assembly: GCA_964346125.1. Taxonomy (GTDB): domain Bacteria; phylum Bacteroidota; class Bacteroidia; order Bacteroidales; family Paludibacteraceae; genus UPXZ01. The sequence continues at coordinate 5,578 of CAYFTO010000036.1, read as the reverse complement.
ACGAGTATCAGTTTCTTTATAAAATTCTAAGAATTCTTCCAATGAGGCATTCGAACTGAGATCTAAATTATGGCGCTTTGCAAGGTTGATGTTTCGCTTTGTGTTTTTCGAAAATTCTTCAAATATTTTTTCGTAAGGACTATTTAACGAAAGTAAAAGATTTAATCTTTTGTTTGCATCAATGGGCAGTGGGTTGCCTTCATTCAAATGCATATCATAACTATAGTAAGGGATTTTTTGAATGAATTTTGAGACAATATTTTCAGTAATCTCTTTCGATGAAAATATACCCAGCTGTTGTGATAAAATAGGTTGAACAATGTATTTCAAGCCCCATTTTTTTTTCACTGGTAGCGGCATTAAAAACAGATAATCATCACTAATTAATGCTTCCCAATCGGGTGAAACAGCGTTGAGATACCAACTTTGAGCATATATCATTCGGTTTTGAGATTGGCTTATGTTTTTATCCCATTTCTCAAAATCAATATCGCTATGTTTTAAATGATGAACTTTCAAAATTTGCTTCAAAAATGATTATGAGAAACAAAAATACACATTTTATTGCAAATAGTGAGTTGCTTAAGTAATTTTCTACTTTTAGTTTTTTAAAATAAAAATGTGTCAGCTATTTTATAAATTATATAAAGAGACTAAAAATTTTCTCTAATTCGTAATTTATATGTAATTTTGAAATCTATTTGAAAAGCTTATTAAAAATGGCAAAAGCAAAGAAAAAAGATACAAACAGTAAGCCAAATGCTTACGGCGATGGATTGGTTAATATCATATCTAAAGGAACAAAGGTTGTAGGTAATATTGAGATTGAAAACGACATTCGTTTAGATGGTATTATAGAAGGCGACATCGCCAGTAAATCGAAGGTCATTATTGGAGAAAATGGAGTTCTGAAAGGCAATTTACAATGTGAATTTGCAGATGTAGTAGGTAGTGTTTTTGGTAATATTCAGTGTGATAATTTATCATTGAGAGCTACCGCAAAAATTGAAGGAGATATGCAAGTCAAATTTCTAACGATTGAACCCGGAGCTGTATTTAATGGAACATGTTCAATGAGTAAGAATGCTAATCAAGTAGTTTCAGTACAAAAAGAGGGAAAATTATAGTATAAAGTTGAGTATAAGCTCAACTTTTTTATTTCATATTTAGTTTAATTAAAAATGACTTATAAAGCGTTTGTTGTTTCAGAAAAAGATGATAAATTAATTCATCAAATAGAAGAGTTAAATGTAAATGATTTGCCCAATAATGAAGTGCTGATTCGAGTGCATTACTCTTCACTTAATTATAAAGATGCTCTTTCGGCAATAGGGAATAAGGGTGTAACAAAAAAATATCCCCACACTCCAGGTATTGATGCCGCAGGTGTTGTTGTCGATTCAAAATCAAGCCACTATAAAGAGGGGGATAATGTGATTGTAAGTGGATATGATTTGGGTATGAATACCGCTGGAGGATATGGAGAATATATCCGAGTTCCTGCTGAATGGGTGGTGAAATTACCTATTGGTTTATCGCTAAAAGAGGCTATGATAATTGGTACAGCTGGTTTTACGGCAGGAATATCAGTAAGTCGATTGACAGAATTGGTTAAGCCCAGTGATGGTAAAGTGCTTGTTACTGGAGCAACTGGTGGAGTGGGATCTGTGGCTGTTGCTATCTTGTCAGAGTTAGGTTATGATGTTGTTGCGGTGTCAGGAAAAGAAAACGAAAACCAATTTCTACAAGAGATTGGAGCGAATGAAATAATTTCGCGAGATGCTTTTTTATCAATGGATAAAAAGCCGATTCTTTCATCTCAATATGCTGGTGCAATAGATACTGTAGGCGGAGTACCCTTAGAAAATATAATTAAAACGCTTCATCCCTTAGGAGCAGTAACTACCTGCGGAAGTGTTGCTGGAGTTCAAATAAACTCAAGTGTTTTTCCTTTTATTTTAAGAGGAATATCTTTGATTGGAATTTCTGCTCAAAATTACCCCATGCATCTCCGCAAACCCTTATGGGAAAAACTGGCATCTGATTGGAAACCCGGCGTTTTGATGTCAATTTATCGTGAAATTGGAATTGAAGATCTTTCCGAGTCAATTGAGTTAATTTTGAAAGGAAAATTAAAAGGGCGAACAGTAATAAACTTAATAGATTAATTAAAAATTTCTTTCCTGCTGTTTATATAAATCTCTATTTGTTTTATAGTAGATTTATCGTAGCAAGGATAATAATATAGACCAATGGGTGGTATAGCAATGGTAAGGCTTTTGAAGCCTTTAGATTTTTACAAAAAAAAATACGATACATGGCAATATGGTTTGCACAAAATGTATCTATTGATGGAAAAACAACATAATCGTGGGCAAGAGGGTGCAGGGCTGGCAACAGTGAAACTTGATGTAGCTCCAGGTGAAGAGTATATCTGGCGCGAAAGGATTGAAGGGAAGAATGCTATCCAAGATATATTTAAAAATATCGGCGAAAAATTAAATGTTGAAAACGGGATTGATTGGGATGATCCCGTAGTTGCAAAAGAACATTTGCCCTTTGCAGGAGAAATTTACTTAGGGCATTTACGCTATAGCTCAACTAACTGGAGCGGTACTAGTTACGTTCATCCTTTTTTACGCCGACACAACTGGAAAGCCCGAACTTTGCTTTTGGCAGGGAATTTTAACTTAACTAACGTGGATAATCTCTTTGAGCGGTTGTTGCATCAAGGGCAACATCCACGGAATAAGGCTGCTACTTTTCTTATCTTAGAGTCCTTGGGAAATAAGTTAGATAATGAGGTGCAGGCTGAGTACAATGAGATTAAAAAGAGATACAGCAATGATATTGTCATAACAAGAAAAATTGAGGAGCAAATCGATATTCCCTCTTTTATACGAAAATCAGAAAAACATTGGGATGGAGGTTATGTCATGAGTGGTGTGCTTGGGCATGGCGATGCTTTTGCTTTTCGTGATCCTAATGGAGTTCGAACTGCGTTTTATTATCACGATGACGAGGTTGCTGTGGTAACTTCTGAGCGCGCCGCTTTGCAAACGGTTATGGGCGTAAATACCGAAGATATTAAAGAGTTGGAACCCGGTGAAATTATCATTATCAAACGGGATGGCAAAGTCTATTTTGATAAAATAAGAATACCAGACAAACCTAAAAAAGCTTGTTCGTTTGAGCGTATTTATATTTCTCGAGGTAGCGATGTTGATATTTATAAAGAAAGAAAAGAGTTAGGAGCTTCACTCTCAGATGATATTTTGAAAGCCATTGATTATGATTTAGAAAACTCTGTATTCTCTTTTATCCCTAATACGGCTGAAGTTGCTTTTTATGGAATGACTCAGGGTATTAAAAAAATAACAGGCGTTGATCCTCATATCGAAAAAGTTTTAATAAAAGATATTAAGCTACGTACTTTCATTTCTCAAAATAAAGAGCGTAATGATTTAGCTAAACACGTTTACGACGTAACTTGGGATTCTATTCGCAGAGGTAAAAAAGATACCTTAGTAGTAATTGACGACTCTATCGTAAGGGGTACAACGTTAAAACAGAGTATCTTATCAATTATTAATCGATTGGAACCTAAGAAAATAGTTGTTGTTTCATCATCACCGCAGGTACGTTATCCTGATTATTATGGTATCGATATGTCAAAGATGAGTGAGTTTGCTGCTTTTAGAGCTGCAATATCACTATTGAAAGAGCAAAATAAACAATGTATAATTGACGATGTGTATCAAAAATGTAAAGCTCAGATAAATTTGCCGCATGAGGAGCAAGTGAATTATGTAAAAGAGATTTACGATCAGTTTAGTTTAGAAGAGATTTCTAATCAAATAGCCAAGATTCTGACTCCTTACGAGGTTGATTGTCCTGTAGAAATCGTATTTCAAACGGTTGAAGGCTTACATAAAGCTTGCCCAAATCATTTGGGTGATTGGTATTTCACAGGTGATTACCCAACTGCCGGTGGAACGGCTTTAGCTAATAAAGCATTTATAAAATATTACGAACAAAAAGAAGAACAATAAAATGATAGAGATAATTCCAGCTATTGATTTGATTGATGGTAAGTGTGTGCGTCTTACGCAGGGTGATTATGGTAAAAAAACTATTTACAATGAGAATCCGCTTGAAGTAGCCAAGCAATTTGAAGACCACGGTATCAAACGCCTTCATTTGGTTGATCTGGACGGAGCTAAAGCAAATCATATAATCAATTATAAAGTTCTTGAAAATATAGCGACTAAAACAAATTTAATCATCGATTTTGGAGGTGGTCTAAAGTCGGACGATGATTTGCGTATTGCCTTCGAATCAGGTGCCGATATGATTACAGGAGGAAGCATTGCCGTAAAGAATAGTGGTGTCTTTGAGAATTGGATTGCAAGATATGGAAAAGAAAAAATCATTTTGGGAGCAGATGTAAATGATAAAAATATTGCCATATCGGGCTGGACAGAAACTACCGATTTACAGCTATTCCCTTTTTTAGAAAAACACATCGCCAAAGGTATCGACAAGGTTATTTGTACCGATATTAGTAAAGATGGTATGTTACAAGGTACTTCGGTAAAACTATACAATGAGATTAAAGCTGAATTTCCAGAGCTCTATTTAATTGCAAGCGGTGGAGTTGCTTCAATTGAAGATATTGAGGAACTTAATGATAATAATATTGATGCCGTTATATTTGGTAAAGCCATTTATGAAGGGAGATTAAGCTTTAACGAGTTGAAGAGATTTTTTTGAAAATTATCAAGTAAATCTAAATAACTGTATTCTTATATTCGGTAGCTTGTAAGGGCAGTGCGAATAGTTAGAAGACGGAACAAAGAACAAAGAGGAAAACGGTTAATAATTAAAAGGAAAGTGCCGCTTTTTCTTTGAGTTCCAATAAACTAATATATATCCTTATGCGTAAGCTGATAGTTTCTTTAGTTATTCTTGTTTTGATATTTTCGAATATTGAAATTTTTGGACAACAGGTCGATGATTGGGAGGTACGTCCTACACTTTTTGTCAAGCATAAAATGGAGAATGGACTTTCTTTTGAGCTAAAATATGAACATCGTTTAGACCAAAATTTCACACATTACAAAAAATCAGAAATAGGTTTTAAGCCTGAATATAAAATCGCTTTTCCTTCATCGTTTTTATTGAAACCTGGTTTGGATTATCGATTTAGCTTGGGAAATAAAAATTTAGGACACGATTTACGTTATTTTGTCAATTTAGGCTATTCAATCAACGATGAATTTACTCTCATTTATAAACCTACTTTTCAGCAACTGATAGGGAGAGATATTTCAAATATAAACTTTCTGAGAAATTATTTTGAAGCCGTTTATGACTGGAACGATTGGTCGTTTTTTGTGTTTGCTGAAAATTATCAGCAGCTAAAAAATGGTTTGAGTTTTGAGTCTCAGAAATATGGGCTTAGGTCGCAATATGAAATTAATAGTAGAAATGCTATTGAGGTCAAGCTTGATGTGAAACACTATGTAGATAATAAAAATATTGTGAGGTTGATGTTGGGTTATATTTATATTATATA
>CAYFTO010000035.1:5669-18417 GCA_964346125.1 uncultured Paludibacter sp. | reverse complement strand
GTGCTGCCTTCATTGCTGGCACACTTGCAATAAGCAGGATAGCTACCAGCATCATTTTGTACATTTTTTTCATAATTGTAAAATGTTTTTATTGATTGATTGATTATTAAAATATTATTTCACAATGAATACATAGAAACCAGTTAAAAACAAAGATGTGAAATATTATTTTTGATTTTAATTAAATTTTGGATATAAAATCCAATTATAGTATAATTACCGTGGCAAAATTAGAAAATAATTTAATATCTTACAAATAATTAAAATAAATTTTGAATAACTAATAGTGAGTTAGTTAAAAGTTAGAATGCTTATAAAGTTTGGAAGAAAGATCTTTGCGAAACCCTCCCACATCTTTTCATAGTAAGATTGATTGCGGGATACGTGTGGTTCGGTTGCGATTCGATTGATATTCAATAGCTATTCGATGATATTAAGCTGATATACGGTAGTAATTCGATGGTAATTCAATTCCCGACTCTATTATTTATTTAAATGATTACGAGACACGTGATATTTTGTTGCTTATAGAATTAAAAATCTTGAAATTGCTCACAGCTTATCACTGACCGCACACCAGACTTTATGAACTTTCTAACTTTTAACTCAGTTGCTTATTGCTTATCACTAATCGCTATTTGATCTAAAATCTTCTTTAGCCTAAAAGCTAAAGCCATCTACTTTTAACTAATATATTCTTAATAAATTTTCTTTTGTTAGCACAAAATCACTAACTTTGCAAAATTACTTATAGTATTATCATTTATTTTTATAAATCTAACTAACTATAACATGCAATCTATTAAATCTATCTTTTTATCGGTATTGATGCTATTTGTGTTTGCTGCATCTGGGCTATCGGAAACCAAACCTTATGTAAAAACGGCTTTTCCTACAGCCGAAAAAATTAAAATCAAAAGCGGTACGGCGAGTAATTATCAACCTGGTGGTGAAATCAGCAAGAGCTATGATGGTGATATGAATACAATTTATCACTCATCTTGGAGTAATACTGTTTTTCCAGTTACATTAACTTACACGCTTAATTCTGCTAGTGATATCGACTACTTTATTTACCATACACGCACATCTGGTACAAATGGCAATTTTATGTTAGTTGATGTTTTGGTAAAAAAACAAGGTGAATCTACTTTTACCAAAGTATTGGAAAAAGACTTCAAAGGCGCTACCGGCTCTTGGAAAGTTTATTTTGATACTCAACAAAAGAACGTTACGGACGTACAATTTGTAGTAAAATCTGGTAAAGGCGATAACGGTACAGGCTTTGCATCTTGTGCTGAAATGGAGTTTTACAAAGAGGATGATAGCTCATTCAATCTTACATCTATTTTTAAGGATAAATCTTGTACATCTATCAAAGATGGCATTACACTCACACAAATCCAAGCTATTGATAATCCTTTCTATCGTCAGTTGGCATTGGATATTTTCAACGATGATTACAAAAACGAATTTCGTATTCAAGATTATAAAGCTTGGCCGCACCCCGATGATTTCTCTCGTGAAAATCGTGTTGGCACATATAGTTTATGTGATAACCCTACAGGAGTATATGCTCGTAAGGGTGATACAATAGCTGTGTTTCTTGAAAAGCAATACGATATCCCTGTGTCATTGAATCTAAAAGATTACAAATCAGCTGACGGCAATGGTTATTATCAAAACAGCTATTATGGGCTTACTGAAGGCGTGAATATGGTTGTAGCAGATCGCGATGGTCTATTTTATGTGTCGCATCATAGCACTGCTGATTATAAAACTGCACCTGATGTAAAAATCCACTTTGCTTATGGTCGTGAAAATGGTTATTATGATTCCGAAAAACACAGCGACTCAGATTGGATTAGAGTACTTAACAATACAGAATACGAATATTTTGATGCTTTGGGCAAATATGCTCATTTATCATATCCAACGGCTAAATTTAAGCAAAATGCTCGCATGAATGGTCATTTATTGGTAGAGGCATACAACGATTTAGTGTTTATGCAACGTGAGCATATGGGCTATTATAAATACCCTAATCGTGACCCCAAAAACCGTTCGCATTTTGTGGTTATGTACCACTCTTACATGTATTCTACTGGGTATCATACTGGTTACCATGTTAACACAATGGATGCACTAACAAGATTAGCCACATTAAAATCAAGTCCATGGGGACCCGCTCATGAAGTAGGGCACTCTAACCAAACACGCCCATTATTTAACTGGATTGGTATGACAGAGGTATCAAATAACGTGCACTCGCTATTGGTTCAAACAAACTGGGGTAATACTTCACGTTTGATTGCTGAGAATCGTTATCGAAATGCATTCAATGATATTATAGTGCCTGCAAATCCACACGCTGCAGCTGATGTATTTGAGAAATTAGTTCCATTTTGGCAGTTGCAATTGATTTTTACCAATGTACTCGGTGAGAAAGATTTTTATTCAAAAATATATGAAGGTGCTCGCACAAGAACAGTTGGAAATACTCACGGTGACCACCAGTTGAAGTTTGTGCAAATGGTATGTGATTCAACAGGCTATGATATGACTGAGTTTTTTGAAACTTGGGGCTTCCTACGTCCTGTAGATATGGAAATAGATGATTATGGTGTAGGACAATTAAGAATCACTCAATCAGATGTAAATAGAACAAAGCGCATAATTGAAAATAGAAAATACCCAAAACTACCTTACGCAGCTGAGTATATTACTGACGAGAACTGGCAGTTGTATAAAAACAAAGCAAAAGTTGTGAAAGGTGTAGCTGCACGTTTTGGAAATAACTTTAAAATGAGTAATTGGGAAAACGTGGTAGCATATGAGGCGTGGCAAGGTGATGAGATGGTAGGGCTAAGCATGAGCGAGCAAGTATCTTTCTCTGGTGAATATACTGAAGCTACAAAAGTGTATGCAGTACAATATGATGGCGAGCGAATCGAAGTCATAGCAGACTTGGAAGTGCCAATGGATCAACCAAAACTAAGCGATGATACAAATGAGTATTGGTATATAGTGAAGAATATGGGGGCAGAAACCACAAACAACAATAGCAATCGTTCGTTTACATCTATGCGTGTTGCCAATGCCGGTGCAACTGTTGGAGCACAAACAACTCCTTTCTTTACTACTCAGAAATGGAAATTAGTAGATGTAGATGGCAAGGTAGGTATAGTAAATGAAAATGGACTCTATCTGGGCGAAGATTTCAAAGCAACAACAACACCCTTTGGATGGACTCTTGATCAGGTTACTCAACAAGGTTCATCGGGATACCGATTTGCTATCTACAATGGTAATGAACTAACAAAAGTGGCTCACCTATCTAATGCATTGAGCTTTATGAACTACACGCCAGCTGATGCTGCTTCTGTATGGCAATTTATACCTGCAGACGCTTTGAAGGCAAGTAATGAAAACGATGAGAATTTATATCAAATCACCACCATGCGCACTAATAGTGAGTTAATCGGCTCTAAACTGGCTACTGACGATAATGAAATAACTGTTGAGTCGGACCAAAATAAGTGGAAAATCGTGAATATTAATAGTACGAATGGTGCTTGCAATATTATAAATGAAAACGGAAAGTACTTAGGCTACTCTGGAGCTAATATAGTGGCATCAGACACACCGAGTAATTTCTATATTTATTTAACAACATTTAATGGTATAGTTGGATATAGACTTGCCATTACAACTGGGAGCAATGCGCGTATGTTAAACTTAGGAACAAATAAAAACATCACTTTGTCCAACACATTGAATGATGGAGGATTATGGCAAATAGCTAAACCTGTTACAACTGACAGTCCAAGTACCTTGGTTGACAATTTAGATGTTTCTGTAGTTAATGGTCAAATCTTTATTCGTGATATTGAATCTTTTGAAGTATTTAATACAAGCGGTGCTAAAGTAATAAACCGCAACCTTCCAAAAGGTGTATATATTGTTAAAACCGAAAAAGGATCAGGCAAAGTAATTGTATTGAATTAAATAGCTTTCAGCTTAACAAATAGAGAATCGCTCTTGCACAAATGTGTGAGGGCGATTTTTTTGTGATGATGAGTGAGTGAGTGAGTTGAAAGTATATAAAGTTTATAAAGTAGAAAGTGTGCAGTGGATAATCATACAAAAGACTAAACCCAGCACCATCAAGCTCCCTTTCCTTCGGAAAAAGGGGGGGGAAAAGGTCTTCGCCTTCAAAGACTGCACTATTTTAGCAATTTGCAATTCCAAGTTTTCCATCGAATATCCATTGAATTACAATTGAATATCTACTGAATAACCATTGAATTACCACTGAATTACAATCAATCACCTACTGAATATCCATCGAATTACAAATCTTTGTTCCTTGCTCTTTATTCTATAATACTTTTAATTAAAAAGCCGAACGACCGTTCGGCTCTACTTTATGAACTTTATAACTTTATAAACTTTTATCTTCATGACCTTTTATCTTCTTAAACTTTCAAAAAAACAGCAGCTAATTATGGGAATTCTTATTTATTATTATGATATTTGTAGACTAATAGTGATCATGTTACTATTTACATGAAATAAAATATTTTTTATATAAACACGCTCGCTTTACTTTATAGCAAGCATTCAAATAATTTTCAAAGAAATGAAAGACATCAGACAATTAGAGCCAAAAGCGCTCTGGAACAATTTTTATTCATTAACTCAAATTCCACGTCCTTCAGGTAAAAAGGAACAAATCGGTCAGTTTTTAGTTGATTTTGGAAAATCATTAGGTTTAGAGACTTTGCAAGATGAGATTGGAAACGTACTTGTGCGCAAACCCGCCACTCCTGGTATGGAGAATCGTAAAGCCGTAGTGCTGCAATCACACATGGATATGGTTCCTCAAAAAAATAGAGGAGTTGATCACGATTTTGAAACAGATCCAATTGAAACAATTATTGATGGCGAATGGGTACGTGCAAACGAGACAACATTGGGTGCCGACAACGGTATTGGTGTTGCCGCTGCAATGGCTGTATTACAATCAAGTGATTTACCACACCCTGCCATTGAGATGTTCATTACTGTAGATGAAGAAACAGGCATGGATGGAGCTTTTGGTCTTCAAGCTAATTTCTTAAAAGGCGATATTTTAATCAATATGGACTCTGAAGATGAGGGAGAATTATATGTAGGTTGCGCTGGTGGTTTGGATGCAAATATCACATTCCAATACGAAGAGCAAGCCACAACTGAGGAAGATAGTCCTTTTAGAGTATCATTGACAGGCTTAAAAGGTGGGCACTCTGGCGTAGATATTCACTTACAACGCGCTAATGCCAACAAGTTAATGTTTAATTTCTTGAAAGAAGCTGTTGCAGAATACGAAGTTCGTTTAGCAAGCATCGAAGGTGGTAGCTTACGCAACGCCATTCCAAGAGAGGCATTTGCAGAAATCACTGTTCCAAAAGGAGGTGAAGAGGAATTAAAAGAGCTTGTTGCAAGCTACGAAAAGCAATTTAACACAGACTACCAAGGCGTGGAAGATTCCATTAGCTTTAAAGTGGAAGCTATCGAGCAAGTTTCTGGTCTAATGCCAGCCGAAGTGCAAGATGACTTGATAAACTCTATTGTAGCATGCCCTAATGGTGCAACACGCTTTATCCCCGAAGTTCCAGATGTGGTAGAAACTTCCAACAACTTAGCTATTGTAAAGTCGGATGGAAAAAACATTTCTATCCAGTGCTTAATCCGTAGTTCTGTTGAAACTCGTAAGGAAGAACTGGGCTCTACTATTGAAAGTATTTTCTCATTAGCTGGTGCAAAAGTTGCATTTTCTGGCGAATACCCAGGTTGGAAACCCAATTTAGATTCTCCTATTTTGAAAGAAATGACCGAAATATACGAACGTGATTTTGGGAAAACACCTAAGGTGCTGATTATTCATGCTGGTTTAGAGTGTGGTATTTTGGGTACGAATTATCCTGAAATGGATATGATTTCATTTGGGCCAACTATTCGTTTCCCTCACTCTCCAGACGAAAAAGTGCACATCGAATCTGTAAATAAGTTTTGGAATTATCTTGTAGCTACTTTAGCTGAAATTCCTGTAAAAGCTTAAACGCGCTTAACCTCCTCTCCAATCTATTAGAGGGGAGGTTTTATTTTCAAATTAAATTATCAAAAAGAAAAAAAAACTAATAACAGTGCCCTCCACAGAGCATGTTGTAAATAATTTGTTTTATGAATAAAAACCTTTTCTTAAGTATCATCAGCTTTTTTGTGATACTAAGTGCCACTGCACAAGATAGCGAATTTACATTCAGCACAGTTAAAGAAAATAAAATTACTTCAATAAAAAATCAGGCAAACACAGGAACATGCTGGTCGTTTTCAGGGCTAAGTTTCTTTGAGTCTGAAATTCTTCGTTTAGGAGGACCAGAAGTGGATTTATCTGAAATGTTCATTGTTGCCCACTCCTATGAAGACAAGGCGGACAAATACATCCGTACCGATGGACACATCAACTTTGAGCAAGGCGGCTCATTCCACGATGTATGGTATGTATTGAAGCATTACGGTATTGTGCCTGAGGCGGAAATGACAGGACTAAACTACGGTTTGGAACATCACAATCACGGTGAATTGATTAATATTACCAAGTCTTTTGTTCAAAGCATGGCCAAAAACCCGAATAAAACTTTGTCACCAAGTTGGAAAAAAGCTTTCTCAGCGGTTGTTGAGAGCTACTTAGGTGCTTACCCTGAGTCGTTTACAGTAGATGGTAAAACCTACACGCCACAATCCTATGTGAAAGATTTGGGATTAAAGATGGATGATTATGTGTCGGTTACTTCCTATACACATCATCCTTTTTATGACAAATTTGCATTGGAAATTTCGGACAACTGGCGCTGGGGTGAAAGCTACAATCTGCCTTTAGATGAGTTTATGGAAATATTTGACTATGCTATCAACAATGGACATACCATAGCTTGGGGAACCGACGTAAGTGAACAAGGTTTTACGCGCGACGGACTTGGCGTACTTCCTGAAACTAATCCGGAACTATTGCAAGGTAGCGATCAGGCTCGCTGGTTGGGAGCTGTGCAGAGTGGCAAATTGACAATTAACCGTTCGGTGATTGAGAAAAAAGTAACACAAGAAGATCGTCAGCTTGGATATGACAATAAGCAAACTACCGACGACCACGGTATGCATATTTATGGTATTGCTAAAGACCAAGATGGCAAAGAATATTATATGGTGAAAAATTCATGGGGCACAAATAACAAATACGAAGGTATTTGGTATGTAACAAAACCCTTCGTAGCTGCAAAAACCATGAATATAATGGTACACAAAGATGCTATTCCAAAAGCAACGCGTAAAAAATTAGGTATTTAATCTAAACAATAATCAGAGAGATAAACAGAGAGGCTACTTTCGCTCGAAAGTAGCCTCTCTTGTGTTCTAAAACTCAATGTTAGAATTGTTTTTTATAGCATCAGCTAAATTTAGCACTAAGCAGTTTTTTGATTAGCTAAATTTTATTCAACAGCGCACACTACCTTCTTCTATCACTCCCTCTCCTACTTGAACTCGAAGAATTACCTCTTCCACCTCTATCGCTGTAGCTCTTTTTTGAACTTTGCCTACTGCTATTTTTAGGACTAAACTTCTTTGAATTAGCAGCACCAACTTGGCTCCTTGCCTTGGATTTATTTTTTGATGGCGCTGCTTTGGAAGTTTTATTAGAGGACTTATTCTGTTGTTTTCTTTTATCCTCCTTATCCGCTTCTTGTAATAAGTCAAAAAGCGTATTCAACTCTTGATTTGTCAAGTTACGATAATTACCCATACCCAATTTGCCTAAATGGATATTCATAACTCGAATACGCTCCAACTTTACAACATTGTATCCAAAATACTCACACATACGACGAATTTGTCGGTTTAAGCCCTGGGTTAAAACAATTTTGAATACATTGGGATTAATTTTTTCGAGCAGCGCCTTGCGAGTTACTTGCCCCAAAATTGGCACCCCTTTCGACATCCCATTTAAGAAAGTATCAGTAATGGGTTTATCAACTGTAACAATATATTCTTTCGAGTTTTTATTGCCTGCACGAAGTATCTTGTTAACAATATCTCCATTATTGGTAAGTAAAATCAAACCCTGAGAATCTTTATCCAAACGTCCAATTGGAAAAATGCGTTGTTCGTGCGAAATATAATCGATTATATTGTCGCGTTCGTTTGAATCAGTTGTTGAAACTACACCTACCGGTTTATTAAATGCAATATAAACAGGCTCTATCTCATTTTCGATAATCTGTCCATTAACCTTTACTACCTGATTTGGAAAAACACGCATGCCCAGCTTCGCTTTTTTCCCATCAATCAATACTTGGCCTTCTTCAATCAATCGGTCGGCTTCGCGACGCGAACAATAACCTGAATTACTAATGTATCTATTTAAACGATATTCCATTATCTATGACAATTATTTATTAAGGCCTGTTATAAGCTCTTTTCTTTAGTACGAATCAACAAAGGTAATTCTGACAACGCTAATAAACAAACTATAAAGTATAATTTCTTCGAATAGAGAGTTTTTTATTTTTCAAATTGATTCAGTTGATTAAATTAAAGTTCGTATTTTGAATTTTCAGAGAATAGAGCATAGCAAACAAATAACAAATTACTATCATTTAAGAATTGAATATTCTGCAAACATTCACAGATTTATAAAAAAGTCGATATTACAATGTTATCTTTTATCTTAATTTGTATAAGAAAGATTTTTTATTTAATTTAGCATGAATATATAAAAGCATCGATAGATTTTTATTTTAACAGCAAGTAACAACCAATTAGAATAGACAGTATGAAAAACTATTTTTATCTACTTTCACTCATTTCATCAATCCTATTAGCGTCTTGTGGTTCAAGCAGTAACATTGACAAAAGCAACACAATATCAGGCAACTACAAGGTAGCAAGTGTAGCATTTTACAATCTTGAAAACCTCTTTGACACCATTCAGCACGATGAGTACGATAATGAGTACATACCCAGTGGGCCAATGAAATGGGATGGTTTGAAATACCAATCAAAACAAAAAAACATGTCTTACGCAATTTCACAATTAGGCTTAGAAACCACGCCAAGAGGAGCATCAATAGTAGGAGTAGCAGAGGTTGAAAATCGTAAAGTGCTGGAGGATTTAGTAAAAATGCCAAGCTTGGCAAATCGCACCTACGAAATTGTTCATTATGACAGTCCCGACCGCCGCGGTATCGATGTGGCTCTGCTTTACAATCCGCGTGATTTTGTTGTCTCTTCAAGCAAAGCTTATCGACACATCTCTGATGATTCAGATTTTCTTACACGCGATCAACTTTTAGTTTCTGGCTATTTAATGAATGAAAAAGTGCATGTTATCGTCGCTCATTGGCCATCACGCTGGGGAGGTGTTACCTATTCAGCTCCAAAAAGAAAAGAAGCTGCATTAGTTACCAAACACATTGTTGATTCACTTTATAAAGCCGATGCAAACGCTAAAATTATTTTTATGGGCGACCTCAATGACGACCCTCAAGATCCAAGTACAGCTATTCATTTAGGAGCAAAACGAAACATGGATGATGTTCCAAAACAAGGCCTTTACAATACAATGTGGCGTTTTTTAGATAGTGGAATTGGCACATTGGTTTATAATAATCAATGGAATTTGTTTGACCAGATTATAATATCCGAACCATTAATAAATGCAGAAAAAGGCGCATTGCGTTTTTGGAAAGCAGAGGTATTCAACCGAAACTTCTTATTTATAAAAGAAGGGACAAACAAAGGACAACCTTTGCGAACTCATAGTGGTGGTGTTTGGCTAAATGGTTATAGCGACCACTTACCCACCCTTATTTATTTAGTAAAAGAAACCAATTAATAAAAAGAATCAATGGAATATACAACGCATAACGAAAGATTAATTTTACCCGAATATGGTAGAAATGTGCAACGAATGGTTGACTACGCGGTTACAATTGAAGACCGCGAAGAACGAACTCGCTGCGCTCATACCATTATCGACATAATGGGAAATTTATTTCCATATCTTCGAGATGTGGACGATTTCAAGCATAAGCTTTGGGATCACATAGCCATTATGTCTGATTTCAAATTAGATATCGACTTCCCTTACGAAATAGTGAAAAAAGAGGAATTGAATACTCGCCCAGAGCCAATCCCCTACAACGATACTAAAATCAGAAATCAACATTATGGAAGACATTTAGAAGAACTCATCCACATAGCAAGCGACTACCCAGAGGGTGAGGAGCGAGACCATCTGGTCGAATTAATCGCTAATCAGATGAAGAAGAATTTTTTAGCATGGAATAAAGAGATTGCTCGAGATGATAAGATTTTTGAAGATCTAAGAGAACTTTCTAATGGAAAAATTGATTATTCTTCAGATTCAATCCGCTTAATGCAGTCAAAACAACTGCTAAGTTCACGCCGTACACAACAATCTCCACGCGGAGGTAAGCGTTGATAAAACAAGACAGATTAATAGAGCTATTCGCTTTATAGGCTATTTGAAACAAGTATAAAAAGATAAACCAATTAAATAGGAAAAATACAGATGGCATCATTTTTAATTGAAGGGGGACACAAATTACAGGGAGAAATCACACCTCAAGGTGCTAAAAACGAAGCGTTGCAAGTTATTTGCGCCACACTTTTAACCCCCGAAGAGGTAATCATTCACAATATACCGCAAATTATTGATGTGCTGAATCTTATTCAGTTATTGGAAGATTTAGGGGTACATGTTAAAAAACTTTCAAATAATAGTTACAGCTTTCAAGCAAGCAACATCGATTTAGACTACTTACAAACAGAAGATTATTATAAAAAAAGTGCTTCTCTACGCGGGTCGGTCATGATTGTTGGTCCTTTAGTTGCTCGCTTCGGTCAAGCTATTATACCCAAACCTGGTGGTGATAAAATTGGGCGTCGCCGATTAGATACGCATTTCCTTGGCATTCAAAAACTGGGTGCTGAATTTAACTTTGATTCTACAAAGAGCCTCTACTCCATATCCGCTAAAAAGCTAAAAGGCTGCTACATGCTTTTGGATGAGGCCTCGGTAACAGGTACTGCTAATATATTGATGAGCGCAGTATTGGCCGAAGGAACTACCACAATTTATAATGCTGCTTGCGAGCCCTATTTACAGCAATTAAGTAAAATGCTCAATCGCATGGGTGCAAAAATCAGCGGCATCGCTTCCAATCTTTTAACCGTAGAAGGTGTGAAGGAGTTGCACGGCTGCACACATACCCTACTCCCTGATATGATTGAGGTAGGTAGTTTTATAGGAATGGCTGCTATGACAGGTTCCGAAATTTGTATCAAAAATGTTGCTTATGAAGAGCTGGGTGTTATTCCAGAGAATTTCAAACGCTTGGGGATAAAACTTGAACAACGTAATGACGATATTTTTATCCCAGCTCAAGCTAACTACACAATTGAATCGTTTATAGATGGCTCGATTATGACAATTGCCGATGCTCCATGGCCTGGCTTAACTCCTGATTTACTGAGCGTATTTTTGGTGGTTGCTACTAAAGCAGAGGGCACTGTACTTATACACCAAAAGATGTTTGAAAGTCGCCTTTTCTTTGTTGATACATTGATAGATATGGGTGCTCAAATTATACTTTGTGATCCTCACCGAGCAAACGTAATCGGTTTAGGTAACAAACTTCGTCTCCGCTCCTCTACAATGAGTTCACCCGATATCCGCGCTGGGATAGCACTACTCATTGCTGCTTTAGTAGCTGAAGGTGAGAGCACTATCCACAACATTGAGCAGATCGATCGTGGCTACGAAAACATTGATGGGCGTCTGAAAGCCTTAGGCGCAAAGATTCAACGGATTTCCTAACTTATATGTCGGATTTTTATAAAATAATACGCAAAAAAAGCGAAGGTTTCTATAGGGAAAAAGGGAGTAGATTTATCTCTTATGCTATCCCTATCGAAAATAGTGAGCAAGTAAAAGAGATAATAGAAGAGTTTCGAAAGGAGTTTCATGATGCTCGTCATGTTTGCTACGCTTATATGCTGGGCATCGAACGTGATGAGTCGAGATATAACGACGATGGAGAACCCTCGGGCACGGCAGGTAGGCCTATTCTTGGACAAATAAACTCCTTTGAACTAACCAACATTCTGATTGTGGTTATTCGTTATTTTGGAGGAATTTTGTTAGGAACTGGAGGATTGATTACAGCCTATAAAGAGGCAGCTGCTGATGCAATTCGCAATGCAGAAATTGTAGAAAAGCAGATAGAGTTGGCATTAGATATTCATTTTGCCTATGAGTTAATGCCCGAAGTGCAACGATTGATAAAAGAGTTTGACCTGACAATAAGTAAGCAGGTGTTTGAGATGGCATGCGATATGCAGTTTTCTATTCCTCGCGGCCGATATGATGAGATAAGGGGTAGATTTGAAAAAATATATGGCGTAGAGATAGTAGAGGTTGATGGTTGATGGTAAATGGTGAATGGTGAATTAAAAATTAAGAATGAAGAATTAAAAATGAGTTTTTGAGATTCGATAGTAATTCAGTGGATATTCGGTGGTGATTCAATAGTGATTCAGTGGATATTCGATAGTGATTCAGTGGATATTTGATAGATATTCGGTGGTAATAAATGTAGAACAAGGAGCAAAGAGTAAAGAATAA
>CAYFTO010000035.1:0-5569 GCA_964346125.1 uncultured Paludibacter sp. | reverse complement strand
TTGAAATAAACTGACGTACGACCGTGTATCCCTACTAAAGACCCCTAGCTTAAAAGCTAGGGCTATTCACTAGGGCTATTCATTAGGGCTACCACTTTATGAACTTTATAAACTTTTATCTTTCAACTCGCTTATCGCTTATCGCTTATTGCTAATCGCTAATAAGACGCACGGCCGTGCGTCCCTACTAATTTTCTGTTAAATCATCTTGTTACTTTAATTATTTCATTTATCTTTGCACAAATACAATTTGAATGAATTTTAGAGAATCATATGAATTTTTAAAAGTGGTTTTGCATACTTCAATACCACATAATAGAGTTTTCATTTATATATAAACCAATACAGATTTTAGATTTGTATTGGTTTTTTATTTTTACTAGCATATTTATCAAAACAATATATATTTAGATATGAAGAATCGCAACCTTGTTTCAATTGTTGACTACAGCAAAGAAGAGATTATGGAAATCTTGGAAGCAGCCATTGAGTTTGAAAAAAATCCAGACCAGCGTATTTTGCAAGGAAAAGTAGTCGCTTCACTCTTCTTTGAACCGAGCACTCGTACCCGCCTCAGTTTTGAAACGGCTGTAAATCGATTAGGCGGACGTATTATTGGGTTTTCCGATTCAGCCACAAGCAGTGCCACCAAGGGGGAAACCTTGCACGATACGATACAGATGGTGAGTAGCTACGCCGACGCCATTATTATGCGTCATCACTTAGAAGGTGCCGCTCGATATGCCTCTGAAGTTTCTACAGTGCCTGTTATAAATGCTGGCGATGGCTCCAATCAACACCCTTCACAAACTTTGTTGGACTTGTATTCCATATTAAAAACTCAAGGAACTTTGGAAAATCTTCATGTTTGCATGGTAGGTGATTTGAAATATGGACGCACGATTCACTCACTGCTTATGGCTATGTCGCATTTCAATCCGACATTTACTTTTATAGCTCCTGAGGAGCTGAGAATGCCGGAAGAGTATAAGTCCTTTTGTCGTAAAATGGGTATTCCTTTTACGGAGGTTTACGAATTAGATGCCAATTTTGATGATGCAGATATTCTTTATATGACACGGGTACAAAAAGAGCGTTTTCAAGATTTATTGGAGTATGAACGGGTGAAAAATGTATACACATTGAATAATGCCATGCTCAGCAACTCAAAAGAGAATTTAAAAATACTTCATCCGCTGCCTCGTGTCAACGAAATTGACCAAGATGTGGACGATAACCCAAAGGCATACTACTTTCAACAAGCTGCCAACGGACTATTTGTTCGCGAAGCAATTGTAAGTAAATTGATATTAAAAGATTGATTTTATTTTGATACACTGATTTTAAAAATAGTAAAATGAAACATTTACAAGTAGCAGCACTCCGCAACGGAACTGTAATCGACCATATTCCTGCAAAAAAACTATTTCAGGTTTTCAATATCCTAAAACTTTCCTCATCAACAGATCAGATTACAATCGGTAACAACCTGCACAGCAAAAGATTGGAAAAAAAGGGAATTATAAAGGTAAGCGACCGATTTTTTGAAGAAAAAGAGACCAATAAAATTGCATTAATCGCTCCTAATGCAAAGATCAACATCATTCGAGAATACAATGTGGTAGAAAAACGCTCGTTGGAGCTTCCTAATGAAGTGCATGATATCGTGATTTGTAAAAACCCACCTTGCATTACAAATCATCAACCCATCAAAACTTATTTTCATGTATTTCAAAACGAAGGCAACACATTGCTGCGATGCCATTATTGCGAACGAGATATGAAATTAGATGAAGTGAAAATAAAACAATAAGATGTCTTTTATACTGAGTGTTATATTAGATTGTATTATAACACAATGTAACACAAGAAATTTTGACTAAGCACTATTCTTATTAGAAAATAAAAGATCTTATATTTTCAGCTTTTATCTATTGCAATTGTTGTACTTTAGATAGAGTAACAAAATTTGTATATTGATAATTACTTATCTTTTATACGTATTTTATTTCTTAACTTTGCAGGTATAAAAAAAACGAATATAATAACTAATAGATATAATTTATAAAAAACTATGATCAGAGATAATCAGATTTTTGACATTATCGAACGTGAAAAAGAGCGTCAATTAAAAGGTATCGAACTCATCGCATCAGAAAACTTTGTGAGTAGCCAAGTAATGGAAGCTATGGGAAGTGTATTAACAAACAAATATGCTGAAGGCTATCCTGGTCGCCGTTATTACGGTGGATGTGAAGTAGTTGACGAAAGCGAACAACTGGCTATTGACCGCATCAAAGAGATATATGGAGCAGAATATGCTAACGTACAGCCTCACTCAGGTGCACAAGCCAACATGGCGGTTTTCTTGACTTGCCTTCAACCAGGTGATAAGTTTTTAGGATTAAATCTTTCACACGGTGGACACCTTTCTCACGGATCACCAGTCAATAGCTCTGGTATTTTATATCACGCATTAGAGTACAACGTAAAAGAGGATACTGGTTTGGTTGACTACGACCAAATGGAAGAAATTGCACTGCGTGAAAGACCAAAATTGATTATTGGTGGTGCCTCAGCTTATTCTCGTGAATGGGATTATCAACGCATGCGTGACATTGCCGATAAAATTGGGGCAATATTCATGGTAGATATGGCACACCCTGCAGGACTTATTGCTGCTGGATTATTGGAAAATCCTGTAAAATACGCCCATATTGTTACCTCTACTACACATAAAACACTCCGCGGACCTCGTGGTGGTATTATATTAGTTGGAAAAGATTTTCCTAATCCTTGGGGCAAAACTACTCCCAAAGGTGAAGTACGCATGATGTCATCACTATTGGATAGCGCTGTATTCCCAGGCATTCAAGGTGGACCTCTTGAGCATGTTATTGCAGCTAAAGCAGTAGCCTTCTCTGAAGCATTGAGACCCGAATACGTAGAGTATCAAAAACAAGTACAAAAAAACGCAAAAGCACTTGCTCAAGCAATGATAAAAAGAGGTTTTGAAGTCGTATCAGGTGGCACAGACAATCACTTAATTCTTATCGACCTACGCAGCAAATACCCTAATTTAACTGGAAAAGTTGCTGAGAACATCTTGGTTGAAGCCGATATTACTTGCAACAAAAACATGGTTCCTTTTGACAGTCGCTCTCCATTCCAAACATCAGGTATTCGTTTGGGTACAGGCGCAATTACTTCAAGAGGTCTGAAAGAAGATTTCATGGAAGATATTGCTGATATGATTGAAACTGTATTAAGCAACACAGAAGACAAAGCGGTTATAGCCTCTGTGCGCGAAAGAGTAAATAATGTAATGAGCAAGTATCCACTAAATGCTTGGGTGTAAGTTTTTTTTGAACTCATTATTAATTATCAAAAACAATTCGAATGAGCGAAACAGATAGTCAATTAGATTTCACTCAGTTTACGGGTGATAACTCCACTCTTTTTACCCTGTCTGAACATACAGATAGCACAACATTTTATGGTATCAACAACTCCAATATCCGCTTGATTGCCAACCTCTTTCCTACATTGCAAATAATGGCAAGAGGCAATATTATAAAGCTTATTGGCAGTGAATCTGAGATGGATAAGGCCATACGTGTCTTGGAAAAAATGGAGGAGTTTGCCCTCAACAACAATCTACTTGATGAAGAGAATGTTATCGAAATCATAAAGGGCAACCAGCCCACCGAAATAAAGTTTGACAATCTGATTGTGCACGGTGTAAACGGTCGCCCAATAATGGCACGCACCAAAAATCAGCAAAAACTTGTTAAGGATTACGATGACAACGATATGCTTTTTGCTTATGGACCTGCTGGCTCAGGCAAGACCTATACGGCTATTGCATTAGCTGTTCGTTCATTAAAAAATAGAGAAAAACGAAAAATCATTTTAAGCCGTCCTGCTGTAGAAGCTGGTGAAAAACTGGGTTTTCTACCGGGTGATATGAAAGATAAAATCGATCCCTATCTGCAACCGCTTTATGATGCCTTGCAAGATATGGTTCCTGCGGCCAAACTACGTGAATACATGGAAAATGGCACTATTCAGATTGCACCATTGGCTTTTATGCGTGGACGCACTTTGAGTGATGCTGTCGTTATTCTCGACGAGGCACAAAATACATCTTCACAGCAAATCAAGATGTTTTTAACCCGCATGGGTTTGAACACCAAAATGATTATTACCGGTGATGTTACTCAAATTGACTTACCCACTCAGCAAAAGTCGGGTTTGATTGATGCCCTTCAAGTTTTGAGAGGGGTAAGAGGTGTATCAATCATCGAGTTTGAAAAAGGTGATATTGTGCGTCACAAATTGGTACAACGCATAGTTGACGCTTATGAAAAGCGAGACGAACGCATGACACTACTAAGAGATCAAGAAAATAATAAAGAGAAATAAAACACCAGTTAAGATATGAGTGCATTAACAAAATCAGACTTTCAATTCGAAGGTCAAACCCATGTTTATCATGGTAAAGTGAGAGATGTTTACACCGTTAAAAACGATCTACTCGTTATGCTTGTTAGCGACCGTATTTCAGCATTCGACGTGGTATTGCCTGAAGGAATACCCTATAAAGGACAAATGCTGAACCAGATAGCTGCTAAGTTTTTAGATGCTACTGCCGATATAGTTCCTAACTGGAAATTGGCAACACCAGACCCAATGGTAACCGTAGGCTTGCGTTGCGAAGGATTTGCCGTTGAAATGATTGTACGCGGCTATCTTTGTGGGAGTGCATGGCGTGCTTATAAAAATGGTACTCGCAGCATTTGCGGTGTAGCAATTCCTGACGGAATGCGTGAAAATGAAAAGTTCCCAACGCCAATAATTACTCCTACTACCAAAGCAGAAATTGGAGAGCATGATGAGGATATTAGTAAAGAGGAAATTTTGGCACAAGGACTTGCCACTCCTGAAGAGTACGCTTTATTGGAAAAATACAGTTTAGAACTTTTTGAACGTGGCACTCAAATAGCAGCTAAACAAGGACTTATATTAGTTGACACCAAATATGAATTCGGTAAACGAGACGAAACGATCTATTTGATGGATGAAATTCATACTCCTGATAGCTCGCGCTACTTCTATGCCGATACTTACCAAGAACTATTCGAGGCAGGCAAAGCACAAAAACAGCTTTCCAAAGAGTTTGTTCGCGAATGGCTTATGGAAAATGGCTTTAATGGACAAGAAGGACAGGAAGTGCCAGCTATGAGTCGTGAGAAAGTGGAAGAGATAAGTGAGCGCTATATAGAACTGTATGAAAATATAACAGGCGAATCTTTTGTTAAGGAAGATAGTCAGGAAATAGCGAGTCGTATCAAGAAGAATGTAGATGCTTATTTAGCATCTTTATAGGTAGAAACTTGACTTTATAAAGAAAAAAGATATTATATCTATCTTTTTTTGTCAAATCCTTTGCAGGTTAAAATAATTGATTTATCTTTGCAGTCGATTTGAAGATATAAGCAAATCAACATCAAAGGAGAGGTGGCAGAGTGGTCGATTGCGGCGGTCTTGAAAACCGTTGAGGTGAGAG
>CAYFTO010000034.1:0-18491 GCA_964346125.1 uncultured Paludibacter sp. | reverse complement strand
TAAATAAAAAAGAAAGCGTTGAAATTCGATTTGAATTTCAACGCTTTCTTTTATGCATCCTAACAGTTTTAATACATTCTCATAAAGCAAAGGCGTAAGAGTAACGAAAAAGTTAAAAATCTACTTACTATTAAGACTATCTATAAGTAACTTTAATTCACTTTTAACTTTTGAAAGTCGCTCAAAAACTTCTTGTTCTATCTCAATCTCCGACTTTCTATTTTTCAACTGTCTTCTCGCTCCTTCTAACGTATACTCTTTCTCTTTGGTAAGAAAAATGATTTGCTTGATAAGATTAATATCTTCTTTTGTGTAAAAACGCGTATTTCTTTCACTCTGTTTTGGTTTGAGCTGTGGAAATTCTTTTTCCCAAAAACGAAGATTAGAGAGTGATATATCTAACATCTTACTCACTTCTCCGATAGAGTAATAAATTTTATTAGCTTGATTATCCATGTGAAAGTGGTTTTACATTATTAACTAGGAATTCGTAAACGTTGACCTGCGCGAATAGTGTTAGACTTAAGTCCGTTGGCTCTCTTTATTTTATTAACTGTAGTACGATATTGGCGTGCAATTACACTTAAATTTTGACCTTTCCTAACAACATGGGTTCTAGTGGTAGCGGTTTGCTGCTTAGCAACTTGTTTTACTTCAACCTCATCACGACGTGCTATCAATTCAGAGTTTTGATAATTTCTTATTTCATCAGTTTTTGCAATAAACTGAGAGATTTGTTTTTGAGGTAAAACAATTGGATAAGCTTTTATATCTCCCGGAATTATATCTTTGAAAAATTGCGGATTCAACAAGCGGATTTTCTCAATTGGATAATCTAAGACATCTGCAATTTGTCTAAAATGAATACGCTCACTCACTATCACAGTATCTGTCAAAACTGGCATATCCACCTCAGCCGGACAGAGATGATGCTCTTCGGCATAGCTCATTGCATAATTTGCTGCAATAAAGATAGGAACATAAGAACGCGTTTCTGCAGGCAAAAAGCTATATATCTCCCAAAAATCTCTTTTTCCTCCTGAGCGAGCTATTGCTTTATTAACATTGCCTGGTCCGCAATTGTAGGCTGCTAATGCCAAATTCCAATCATTATATATAGAGTGCAGCTCTTTTAAGTATTTTGCTGCAACATGTGAGGATTTTATTGGGTCTCTACGCTCATCAACCAATGAATTCACTTCAAGCCCATACATTCTGCCCGTAGCAAGCATAAACTGCCAAATACCAGTTGCTCCAGCTCGCGATACAGCGGTAGGATTAAGCGCCGACTCAATAATTGGTAAGTATTTCAATTCAAGTGGGAGCCCCATTTTTCCTAATTCATGCTCGAAAACTGGAAAATAGTATTTACTCAAACCCAATAAATACTCCATTTGACTGCGTCCCTTAACAGTATACAGCTCTATAAAATTTTTTACAGCTGAGTTGTAAGGCATCTCTATCACATGAGGCAAGTTCCTTAAACGCTCTTTGTACTGCTCTTCATTTGTCAATGGATTTGGACGTTTATCACAATTTGGATTCACTATTTTACTTTTTGACCATATCTCCAACATTGAATCCAATGACTGAACATAGTCAACAGATAGAAAAGCTCTATCGCCCACTGTTGGGTCTTTTTGGTCAATGTGCTTTTCTGAATTATCAATAAAAAGACTTTCTCCTTTTAAGATATGGATAGCAAAACTGAACAATAAAAATAGCGATATGAAATATTTTTGTTTCATAAGTTCTTCCTTTCTTTATTAAAAACGAATACTGCACTGAAGCCCTAATACACTTTTCTCATTTGGACTAAGCTCAATTGTTGTAGGCATTACCTGAATTGCTAAATCAGGCTTAACATCAAAATCATACAACTGAGCATCCACAAAAGCATCAAGCATTACCAATGCGTAATAACCAATCGTTAATATTAAGCTTAAATCACGGTACCTATGAAACTGATCCATCCCTGATTTTAGCCTGTTTTTAAAAGTTGCTTCGCCTCCCGGAAAAGTTTCTAATGTATATCCGCGTGGTAAAAGTTTCAAATGATAATTTGTATTCGGATCATTATCTGATATATCGATATAACCCGTTTTAAAGGCCATATACCGACTTTGGTTATAATTAATTGCATATGCAAAACCCATAAAACCGCCATAAACTATGGGTAGTTTCCAATATTTCTTATTAGCAATCTGTCCAAATCCAGGAACTAATGCTCCCATCCATACCGAACGCATCGGATCTGGTTTAAATAAAATATCAGCTACAGTATCTTTATTGGCTACTTGAGACGTAATATTCGCGCTAACTGGCAAACTTAAAAACTCGCTTGAATCTCTTTTCTCAAAGATAGATGGCTCAGTAATTTCACGAATAGTTGTCAAACTATCTTGCACATTTATTGTTTCTGCCCATCCTGTAAAAAGGATACAAAAAAATATTATTAATATGACTGTAAATTTTCTCAAGCGAATCGAGTCTTAAAATTAGATGTAAAATCAAAGTTAAATTCTATCAATCAATTGCATAATTTTAACCAGTTCCTCATCATTTTTAAAAGGAATAGATATTTTTCCTTTTCCTTTCTGGTTAACCGTCAAATCAACTTTAGTACTAAAAACGGCACTAAGCTGTTTTTGAAGTTCTTCAAGTTCTTTTAGTTTCTTAAAACTACTTGAATCTTTTATTTTAGTTTTCTTTTCCTCGCTGTTAATGCCACGAACTAACTCCTCCAACTTTCGCACGGAGTACCCATGTTTCAAGGTGAGGTTGTAGAGTTCTAATTGCATTTTTGGATCTTCTAAACTCAAAATTGCGCGAGCATGCCCCATGTCGATCTTACGGTCTTTTAATCCCATTTGAATTTCAGCGGGGAGCTGAAGCAAGCGTAAATAATTGGCAATAGTAGCTCGTTTTTTACCTACACGTTCACTTAAACGCTCTTGCGTAAGATTATATTCTTTAATTAGTCGGAAAAAAGTGAGGGAGATTTCGATAGCATTCAAATCTTCACGTTGAATATTCTCTATTAGAGCCATCTCCATTACTTGATCATCAGCAGCAGTTTTCACATAGGCAGGAATGCTTCTCAAACCTATCAGTTTAGCAGCTCGATAACGCCTTTCTCCAGCAATAATCATATAAGTATCATCTTCGTTTTTACGAAGTGTAATGGGAGAAATTATTCCAATCTCTTTGATTGAGCTTGCCAATTCGCTCAGCGTCTCCTCGTCAAAGTGTGTTCGCGGCTGCCCTGGGTTGGGTTTTATTAAATCGATAGAAACATCATTAATTGACGAAGAGCCACTTACACCCGTTTCGTCCATTTCCATTAGAGCCCCTAAACCTCTTCCTAATCCTATTGTTTTTGCCATAAGAAAATTATTTATTCAATCGTTCTACAAGTTCATTTGCCAAATCCAAATAATTTGATGCGCCGCGTGATTCAGGATCAAATTGCGATATAGGCATACCGTGACTTGGCGCTTCACTAAGTCGAACATTTCGATAAATTACAGTTTCAAACACCAATTTATCAAAATGCTTTTTCACTTCAGCCAAGACCTGATTAGCCGAGCGAAGTCGATTATCATACAATGTAATTAAAAATCCTTCAACCTCCAAGCTCGCATTTAATCGCCCTTTTATAATTTTTATCGTATTAAGTAACTTTGTTATCCCTTCCAAAGCAAAATATTCACTCTGCACAGGTATAATTACCGAATCTGAAGCCGTAAGGGCATTAACTGTAATTAGGCCAAGAGAAGGCGAACAGTCAATTAATATAATATCATAGTTGTTAGCTATTGGCTTCAAAACATCTTTCATCCGATACTCCCTATCATCCATATTGAGCAACTCAATTTCAGCACCAACTAAATCAATATGAGAAGGTAAAATATCCAAGTTGTCAATAGCAGTCTGTTGAATTGCTTGCACTACTGGGACATCATCAATAATTGACTCATATATCGTAAATTCGAGCTTTCGCACATCTACTCCTAATCCTGAAGATGCATTTGCTTGCGGATCGGCATCAACTAAAAGTACTTTTTTACCTAATTGAGCTAAAGATGAGGCTAAATTGATAGCAGTGGTCGTTTTTCCAACACCGCCTTTTTGGTTTGCTATTGAGATTATTTTTCTCATTCTATTTCTTAAAAATGGGTCAACAAAACTTACACGTAAAACTATGAATAAGATCAGTTAGTTATACTCACACATAGTCTTTTCAATTTGCAAATATAATGAATTTAATTAAGCCAATTGCAAGTCTTTTTCAAGCTTTTACTTGCTTTGTTGATAAGTGGGCTTTATTGTTGATAAAATTGAAAGAAGCTCAAATTTAGTGTACACATATTACGTATTAGCTTAGTTTTATATATTTAGCTATGTACAGAATTTAAAGTTTTTAAACCTATATATAAAATCCCCATTTATTAAATTGAAACGATATTGTTGAAAATTCAGTTGCTACTCAATCAAATATGCTTAAACTTTTTAGTACACTTAGATAAAACTACATCCCTACCAACTCATCCAGCGCATAAAACAAACGATTTTGAGCATTTTCTTGAGAACCGTAAAAAGAGCGAAATATTTCACCGTTTTTATCTAGCATAATCCAGTGAGGTGTACCTTCACAAGCAAATTTTTCATAATTTTCTTGCCCATTATCAAAAAAGATGGGTATTGGAAGCTCTTTTGTAGTGAATAGATTGACGATATCCTCCTTTGTGGCTATCTCTTTCCCAAAATCGGTATGAATAGAGAGCACATTCAGATTCTCATACTCTTGTGAAAAATCATAAGCCAATGGGATAGCTCTACCCAAGCAACCCAAGCAGCGATTATTGAAAAAAAGTATCAGCATAGGCTTATCATTCTTGTATTTATCCATTAAATTCAGTGCTTCCCCATCAAGGTTTTTAACCAGTATTTCTTTAATCATTTTATTAAAGTTTTAATTTATAAATTTTTGTGCAAAGATACAGATTTTGTATGGCATAAGAATAACTTCTTGCAGCCTATAAGTTTTATTTATATAAGTTGATTAAAAAATCTTTAACTTCCTATGTTTTAAGACTAAACACTAATCTGCTATCAAACAAACTCAAATCAATGAGATAGAAAAAATTTTAGCTCAATTTTTAAGTTTGTGCAAATAATTTTCTAACTTTGTAGGTTAGTGTCCAATTATCTACTAAAATAGCCCACTAAGCTCATTATTTGAACAAATAAATCAGATTTAAAATGCAAATAAAAATAATAAACAAGTCAAAACACGATTTGCCGCAATACGCAACACCCTACTCTGCAGGGCTTGATTTGCGCGCTAATATTAACGAGGCCATAGAACTTGGCAGCTTGGAACGAAAATTGATACCAACTGGTTTATACATCGAATTACCCGAGGGATATGAAGCTCAAATTAGACCACGCAGTGGTTTGGCTATCAAAAACGGTATTACTGTATTAAACTCGCCAGGCACAATTGATGCAGATTATCGAGGCGAAATTAACGTGATTTTGATTAATTTATCAAATGAAACATTTGTGATTAAGGATGGTGAGCGCATTTGTCAAATGATTATTACTAAACATGAAAAGGCGGAGTGGATAGTTGTGGATGAGTTGAGTGATACGGATCGAGGAAGTGGAGGCTTTGGGCATTCGGGTAAAGATTAAGAGAAAATTATGCATACGAATAAGACAATTAAAATATTAATTATAACACTTTTGTTGATAATAATTATGCCTTTGTCTAGGGCTGATGATGTATCAATAAAAATTGAGAATATGGAGAAATCCGACAAAGTGTTGTTTGATTATTATTTTTTCAAAGCCTTAGACTACCGCAATCAGCAAAAGTTTGATTCTTATTACGATGCACTACAGATGTGCGCTCAATTAGACTCAACCAATGCCGCTGTGCAGTATGAATTAGCAGATGTATTTAGACTTTCGGGCAAGATGGATGAAGCAGAAAAGGCGTATGCTAAATCAGCATCTTCGGATAGCTCTAATTGGCTGTATCAAGTTTCATATATCTCAATCTTGATTGAGCAAGAAAAAATGGAGGAAGCCATTGAACAAGCTCTTTTATTAAAAAAGAATTTTCCTCATCGTGAAGAAGTCTATCGACTTCTGGCACAACTTTATGAACAAAACGAAGAGTATAAAAAAGCAATCGAGGCCCTCAATATGCTTGAGGTGTATGCTGGAATCAATCAAGAACTTAGCTTGCAGAAATTTAAATATTACGCCAATTTAAATGAGACATCAAAGGCAATCAAAGAAGTGGGAACGCTGGTAAATACTTTTCCAAAAGTTAGCTGGTATCGCGTGCTCTTGGGCGATGTATATATGAGTGTAAACAAAAATAAACAAGCTCTTAAACAGTTTCAGAAGGTACTGAAGGATGATCCAGAAAATCCATTCGTCTATGTTTCACTTTTTCAGTATTATTCAGAAAAAGGCGATAAGAAAAAGGCAAACGATGCGATTTACAACGCCATTCAAAACCCCGAATTGGAGGTCGAAACCAAACTTGAGATCTTAGGACGCTATATTAACAGCTCTCGTTCTGATTCCACTTCATACGATAATGCTAATGAACTTTTTAAAACTTTAGTGGATATGTATCCTCTAAGTGAGGACGTATATGGCTTATATAGTTTCTTTTTGGAACAAAATAAATCTTACGATGAGGCAATTGATGTGCTGCAAAGTGGAATCAATATCAACTCCAAAAATGATGATTTTTGGAATGCTGCCCTACGAATATTACTCAAACAAGAAAAATACGAGCAAATTATCACGCTTACAACGCAAGGTATCGAAGAGGTGCCAGATAATGCTATGCTTTATTACTACCGTTCTATTTCACTTTACCAAGAAGATAAATACGAAGAGGCTATTGAGAATAATAAATTAGCTATTGAAAGATTAAGTGACAAAATTTCACCGGCTCTTTTGAGTGATTTTTACACACAAATGGGAGATTTGTATTATAAGTTGGAAAAGAAAGAGGATACTTTTCAAAGTTATGAAACTGCCTTACAACTCAATCCAAGCAATATTTATGTGATGAATAACTATGCTTATTATCTGTCAGAAAACAACAAAGATTTATTAAAAGCTGAAAGTTTAAGCAGTAAAACAGTCGAGGCTGAACCAACAAATAGTACGTATTTAGATACCTATGCTTGGATATTTTACAAACAAGGAAATTTTATTTTAGCGAAAGTCTATATTGAAAAAGCTTTAGAAAATATGGCTGAAGAGGAAGAGTCACATGTTTTATACGACCACTGTGGAGATATCTATCTGGCTCTTGAAATGCAATCAAAAGCTCTTGAAATGTGGAAAAAAGCATTTAGTTTAGATGAGGATAATGATGAAATTCGCCTTAAAATTGAGAAATACAATAAATAATAAGTTGTAGAATTATGAATAAAAATATTTTTTATAAATCAATATTTATACTGGCTCTTATTATCAGTTTTTCAGCTTGTAAATCGACAAAATACGCTGGCAAAAATGTCAAAACAGAGCACACCAAAACAATGAATACAAGTAGCATGACTGCTATTGAAGCCATTAAGCAAATTCAGCAAGAACAGCCTGCTTTCTCAAAAGCCTTTGTACGTAAAATGTCGGTCGATATTGATTTTAAAGGACGAGAACTGAATGTTGGAGCAACTTGCAAAATGGTAAGTGATTCGGCTATTCATATTTCAATTCAGCCTTTTATGGGCATTGAATTATTTAAGGTCGAAATGACTCCTGAACGGATTATCGTTTTAGATAAAACCAACCGAGCTTATTACGAAAGTAATTATGCAATTTTGAACCAAAATGCCGGATTAGTCGTTGATTTTTATGGGATTCAAGCTCTTCTAACCAATCGAATGTTTGTTCCTGGAAAGAAAATTATAGCTGATGATGATTTTATCTGGCAAGATAAAAAACAAGAGACCCTTTCACTCCACAACTACAATATTAGTCAAGAGGTGGGTTTAGATTTGGATTATTCACGAATTAATCGTATCTTAATTGCTACTGCTGATGAGCAATCCGCGATGAATACTCAGTACAAAAATTTTAAGATTTTTGATGGAGAGCTTTTCCCAGAGAAAATTTTGATTGACATAAATGACAAAAAGGATAAGGCTTCTTTTCATTTCTTAATTGAAGAGATTTTATTTAACAAAGATTTTTCAATGAGTGCAGCCGATTTATCGCGCTATAACCAAAAGGATGTTCGCTCACTCTTTAAAAAGTAATAGACATTATGCAAAGGCACCGTTTTATTCTATTTTTTACTCTATTTTTCTTGCTTGGGCATTTTTCTTTACATGCCCAAACAGTGGAGCAGCTCAAAAAACAGCGATTAGAAATTGAAAAGCGCATAAATGAGACTAATAAGCTGCTGAAATCGACTCAAAGTGAAGAAAAATCGGTGTTAAATAAGATTACTCTTTTGCAACGAAATTTATCAGAAAGAAAAAGTCTGATTGATAATTACAAACAAGAGTTGGATGCATTTGACAGAGAAATAAACAAGTTAACAGCAGAGCGAATAGAGTTGGAGCGAAAACTGGAAAAACAAAAAGCTGATTATGCCCGCTTGATTCAAAAAACTCAAGTAAGCCGCAGTGAATACTCCAAAATGATGTTCCTCCTTTCGTCTAAAAGTTTTGAGCAATCGGTTAGACGCTTACGTTATTTACAACAATTTGCTGATTATCGAAAAGACCAAGTAAAGATGATAGACAAATTGAAAACAGAAATAACACTTAAAACTGACAGTCTAAATGCACACAGAGTAGCTAAAGAAGAGGCACTAAAAGGAATTGAGAATGAAACTTTAGTCATAACCCAGAGTCAAAGAAACGAGAAAAAACTTTTAGCGAATTTACAAACAAAGGAGAAAAAGCTACTCAATGAGTATCAAACACATCAGAATAAAAAAGCTCAAATCGATCGGAAAATACAAGAAAAAATTGAGGAAGAGATTCGAAAGGCAGAAGAGCGCAGAAGAATAGAAGAGGCTCGACTTCGGGCAGAAGCTGAAGCAAAAAGGAAAGCTGAAGAGGAAAGAAAGAGAGCAGCTGAGCTTGCTAAATCGAAAGCAGAAGATAAAAAAGTAGTGGCAAAGGCTGAAAAAGCCACCGAGACAAAAGTGGAAACAAAAGCAGAAACAAAAGCACCAGCATCTACTCCTGCTCCAGTTTCAACAATTGCAAGAGAAGAAAAGCTGATAAGCAATAATTTTGCTGGCAACAAAGGAAAACTTCCTTGGCCAGTAGCTTCGGGCAGTATAAGTGGGCGTTTTGGTGTACAAAATCACGCAGATTGGAAATATGTACAAGTCAACAACAAAGGGACCTATTTCCGATCACCAGCAGGGACAGACGCTAGAGCTGTATTTGATGGAATTGTTGGAACGGTATTTAGTTTGCCTGGAAGTGGAAGTGCAGTAATCGTGCAACACGGTACGTATCGTACTGTATACTCCAACCTCTCGACGGTATATGTAAAGGAAGGCGATAAAGTTTCTACAAAACAAGCTATTGGTAAAATATACACCAACAGTACCAACCAAGCCGAAATGCAGTTTCAGATATACCAAGATCGTAACTTGCTAAATCCTGAAGCGTGGTTGACTAAATAAATTTTAAAAGATAAAAGCAAATAAGTAAGATTAATGCTATTTTTGCAAAAATTCTAATATTAGATAATTTCGAAATAGGCAATTTCTAATTAGAAGCGAATAACATTTAACTACATAAAATGCCATAAACTGAAAGTTGGCAATTTTTTATAGAATATGGAAGAACTAAAAAATCTAAATGAAGATGTAAAATACGGCGATGATAACATTGTAACCTTAGAGGGATTGGAGCATGTACGTCGCCGCCCGGGAATGTATATTGGAAAGTTGGGCGATGGTACGCACAGCGATGATGGAATATATGTGCTGTTGAAAGAAGTTTTAGACAACTCCATCGACGAATATCGTATGGGATTTGGAAAATCCATTAATGTATCAATCGATGAAGATGGAATTGTATCCGTGCGCGACTTTGGTCGAGGAATACCCTTGGATAGCATGGTACGTGCCGTTTCTGTTATGAACACAGGTGGGAAATTTGATTCACAAGCTTTTAAAAAATCAGTCGGTTTGAATGGTGTCGGCACCAAAGCGGTCAATGCTCTCTCGATTGATTTTGTAGTAGAAAGTTACCGCGAGGGGAAAGGACGAAGAGCTTTCTTTAAGCGCGGAATTTTACAAAATGAAGAGGAGGTAGAAAACCCAAAACGTCAAACAGGTACAGGAATTCGTTTCCATCCAGATTCGGAAATGTTCCCAAGTTACACCTATAATTTTGAGTTTGTTGAGACGATGCTACGCAACTACTCATACCTCAATACGGGCTTAAGCATTAATTTTAACGGCCAAAAATTTCTTTCAAAAAGAGGATTAACCGATTTATTGGACGAAAACTTAACCGCTGAAGCACTTTATCCTATTATTCATTTAAAAGGAGATGATATTGAAATTGCAATTACTCACATTGACCAATATGGCGAAGAGTACTACTCTTTTGTAAATGGGCAGCATACAACCCATGGAGGGACACATCAAAGTGCTTTCCGCGAATCAATTGGGCGAACAATAAGGGAGTTTTACAACAGAAACATGGAACTCTCAGATATTCGAAATGGTATTGTTGCGGCCATTGCTGTTGGGGTTGAAGAGCCTGTTTTTGAAAGTCAAACCAAAACAAAATTAGGTTCAAGCCATATTTCAAAAGATGGTGTAACCGTAAATAAATTTATCAATGACTTTATAAAAACAGAGTTAGATAATTATTTACACAAGCACCCTGATACAGTAGAAATCTTATCAAAAAAAATTCAGGAATCTGAAAAGGAGCGAAAAGCGATTGCCGGAGTTACCAAATTGGCGCGTGAACGGGCTAAAAAAGTGAGTTTACACAACAAGAAATTACGCGACTGTCGCTTTCATTTTAATGATACCCCATTAAAAGATGAAGATAAAAATAAAATGATGCAGGAGTCAACTATTTTTATTACCGAAGGTGATTCAGCAAGTGGAAGTATTACCAAAAGTCGTAATGTTAACACACAAGCTGTTTTTAGCTTGCGAGGGAAACCATTAAATAGTTTTGGCTTTACGAAAAAAGTGGTTTATGAAAACGAGGAGTTTAATCTTTTGCAAGCCGCTTTAAATATCGAAGATGGGCTTGAAGGTTTGCGCTACAACAAAGTAATCGTAGCAACCGACGCCGATGTGGACGGGATGCATATTAGGTTATTGTTACTCACATTTTTCTTGCAATTTTTCCCTGATTTAGTAAAAAAAGGACACGTATATATTTTGCAAACACCCCTTTTTAGAGTAAGAAATAAAAAAGAGACACGCTATTGTTATTCTGAAGAAGAACGCATTAATGCCATAAAAGAATTGGGTACAAATCTTGAAATCACGCGATTTAAAGGGCTTGGTGAAATCTCGCCTGATGAATTCAAGCATTTTATTGGCGAAAACATACGATTAGAGCAAGTAAAACTTCGAAAAGAAGATGCTGTAGCTGACTTACTCTCTTTTTATATGGGTAAAAATACATCTGAGCGTCAGAACTTTATCATTGATAATTTGGTTGTAGAAGAAGAGGTGTAAACTAACTGCTATGTCTGATAGTGCGGCTGATTGTACAACCGCACCATTAAAAAGCCTCCTCTATGGATAGGTTGATGGGGCTAACTTTTAACTTTATACATTTAACTTTCAAACTAAAATGTATGGAATATCTCTCAAACAAAGATGAGAAATACATGCGTCAAGCACTGCTTGAAGCCGAGAAAGCTTTTGAGCGAGATGAAGTGCCAGTAGGTGCTGTGCTTGTTTGTGGTGATCGGATTATAGCTAGAGCACACAATCTGACCGAAACATTGAATGATGTAACAGCTCACGCCGAAATGCAGGCCATTACTGCCGGAGCTAATTATTTAGGAGGGAAATATTTGAAAGATTGTACGCTTTACGTTACGTTAGAACCCTGTGTGATGTGTGCAGGAGCATTAGCTTGGGCACAAGTAGGGCGAATAGTATATGGTGCAAGTGATGAAAAGCGAGGTTTTGTCCAATATGCACCTAATGCTTTACACCCTAAGGCTGAATTGATAGCGGGAGTTTTAGGAGATGAATGCTCCGAAATTATCAAGCAATTTTTCCAAAGTAAAAGATAATATAGAAATAACTTAATCACTAAAACAATGAAAACAAGTTTCAGAAGAGTTTTAATTGCAGCTTTCTTACTGTTTTTATTGTCAGTAGTAGCCTTGGTTATTCTCTATCCGAAGCTTAGGACGCGCTACATTGGAGTACAAATCGACAAAAATCGCTATCCCATTACCGGCATTGATATCTCCAATCACGTAGGCAATGTAGATTTTGTCAAAGTGAGAGAGAAACAAATCGATTTTGTCATTGCCAAAGCAACAGAGGGAGAAAATTTTATCGACCAAAGCTTTGAAAGCTATTATGTAGGCGCAAAGAAGAATGATATTCCTTTTGGAGCGTATCACTTTTTCCGTTTCAATAAATCAGGAAAATCACAAGCAGAAAACTTTATGCAAATCATTAAGCATAAAAACATAGATTTACCCTTGGTCTTAGACGTGGAAGATTGGGGAAATCCAATTGGAGTACACAAAGACTCCATCATAAACCACATACGAGAATTTATCGAAACAATTGAAACCGCAACAGGAAGAGGAGTGATGATATACACCAACGAAAATGGCTATGCTGAGTATATTGAGGGGAATTTTGATGAACAACCCTTATGGATATGTTCTTTTAGAAAACAACCCAGCATGGACGATAGCTGGCTATTTTGGCAACATTCGCATCGCGGAAAATACGGATTTTCAGACGGTTTGGTGGATATAAACACATTTAATGGCGACAGAAAATCTTGGGAGGAATTCTTAAGAAACAGCAAATCCCAGATAGATTCAATACAATAAATACAAAGCCTTTGACTACTAATCACAAACTGACAACTAACTACAGATATTTACCTAAGTTTTTAAATTTGAAGAAAAGAGTAGTTAAATAGTTAGATTCAAGAAAAACACCCTTCAAAACTTTATAAATTCAATATATTTTCGTATATTTGTATGATTTTTTTGAACCGATAAAATCTACTAATTAAGATTTTATCACATTGGTAAAGAGCTTTATAAAAATAAGAAATATGACACAAGAAGAAAAAATTTTAGCAGGTGCAGGATATGGGGCAGATAGCATCCAAGTGCTTGAGGGTTTAGAGGCTGTTCGTAAACGTCCCGCGATGTACATTGGGGATGTTGGTATAAAGGGATTGCATCACTTGGTGTATGAAGTGGTTGACAACTCCATCGACGAAGCGCTTGCTGGCTATTGCGATCAAATTAAAGTTATTATAAATGAAGATAATTCCATTACAGTTTCTGATAATGGTCGTGGTATTCCTGTAGATTATCACGAAAAAGAGAAGAAATCAGCCTTAGAGGTTGTTATGACGGTTCTTCACGCTGGGGGTAAGTTTGACAAGGGAAGCTATAAAGTGTCTGGTGGTTTGCATGGTGTGGGAGTTTCATGTGTGAATGCTCTATCTTCTTCATTAAAAGTAGAAGTAGCTCGTGAAAAGAAGCTATATAGACAAGATTACTCAAAAGGTAAACCACTAACTTCAGTGGAGAATATTGGCGAAACTGAAGACCAAGGAACCAAGGTTACGTTCCTACCCGATGACACTATATTTATCGAAACTGTTTACAAATATGATATCCTTGCGAATCGCTTGCGTGAATTAGCTTTTCTAAACGCTGGAATATCTTTAGAATTAATAGACAAACGTGTTCAAGACGAAGAGGGTAATTATAAAGGCGAAGTATTTTTATCCAAAGATGGCTTGCAAGAGTTTGTGAGATATATAGATGAAAGCCGTGAGCCTCTTATTGAAAACGTTATACATATTTCAACAGAAAAAAACAACACACCTGTTGAAATAGCAATGATTTATAACACATCTTATAATGAGAATATTCATTCTTATGTAAACAACATCAACACTATTGAAGGTGGAACGCATTTAGCTGGTTTCCGTCGTGGTTTAACGCGTACTTTGAAAAAATATGCGGAGGATAACAAACTTCTTGACAAACTTGAAAAAGCTAAAATTGAAATTAGTGGCGATGACTTCCGCGAAGGTATGACTGCAGTTATCTCAATTAAAGTAGCTGAACCTCAATTTGAAGGACAAACCAAAACAAAATTGGGAAATAGCGAAGTAATGGGCTCTGTTGATATGGCTGTTAGTGAAGCGCTATTCAACTACTTGGAAGAAAATCCAAAAGATGCTCGCATCATTGTTGACAAAGTAGTTTTAGCAGCAACAGCACGCCATGCTGCACGCAAAGCTCGTGAAATGGTACAACGCAAATCTCCTCTATCGGGAGGTGGATTACCTGGTAAATTGGCAGACTGCTCAAGTAAGGATCCAGATATATGCGAACTATTCTTAGTCGAGGGTGACTCTGCAGGCGGCACTGCTAAGCAGGGACGAAGCAGAGAATTCCAGGCTATTTTACCTCTACGTGGAAAGATTTTAAATGTAGAAAAAGCGATGCCGCATAAAGTGCTTGAGAGTGACGAAATTAAAAATATTTATACTGCTCTGGGAGTAACGATAGGCACTGAAGAAGATAGTAAAGCCCTTAACCTAAGCAAGTTGAGATACAAGAAAATCATCATCATGACTGATGCTGATGTGGACGGAAGCCACATTGCCACCCTGCTGATGACCTTCTTCTTTAGACACATGAAAGAGATAATCGAGAACGGCTATCTCTATATTGCAACTCCACCCTTATACTTAATGAAAAAGGGCAAAATTGAAGAGTATTGCTGGAACGACAGACAACGTGAGGCGTTTATCAATACTCATGGAGGTGGTTCTGAATCGGGTATTACTATCCAACGCTACAAAGGTTTGGGAGAGATGAGTGATCAACGCTTATGGGATACTACTATGAACCCAGACAATCGTACGCTACGACAAGTAACTATTGATAATGCGGCTACTGCCGATCATGTTTTTTCTATGCTCATGGGCGATGATGTTGCACCAAGAAGACAGTTTATTGAAGACAACGCAACTTACGCTAACATAGATGCATAATCATCTAATATTCAAGCACTACACTGAACATGTAGTACTTTATTTTTAACTATATTTGTATGAATCAGCAAAAAGAGATATTTTTGTCCTAAATATCAATATTTGCTGATTTTTTTATATATGAAGATATACAAATTCTTTCGAAAGTATCATAAGTGGCTGGGAGCAATATTTAGCATTATATTAATATTTTTTGCTGTTTCTGGTATTATTTTGAATCACCGCCAAGCTTTAGCTAAGTTTTCTGTAAATCGAGATTATTTACCAAAAGAGTATCGATACGATAAATGGAATAATGCTCTGATACGTGAAATGGTGCCACTTTCGCCAGATTCAGTTCTATTTTATGGCAATGCCGGAGTATGGCTTAGCGATAGCTCTTTACAGGACTTTATTGACATGAATGCCGGCTTTCCGGAAGGAATTGATAACCGCAAAATATTTAAAGTTATCGAACATGATGATGACTTATTTGCCGCCACACTGTTTGGACTCTATATTCACAATGATTTAGAAAACAGATGGGATCTTATAACACTTCCAGTAAAAGATCAAAATGTTGTTGATATTATTTCAGTAGGAGATTCACTGATTGCGCTTACACGCTCTGACCTATTAATAAGCACCAATAAAAAAGACTTTGCGGAGAAAATCATGCCTATCCCCGAAGGATATGACAACAAAGTCAGTCTCTTCAAAACAATGTGGGTGATGCATAGTGGCGAATTATACGGCAAACCAGGCATGATAGCCGCTGATATATTAGGAGGAATATTAATTTTCATTATTATTTCAGGCTTAATTTTATTCTTTCATAAGCGAAAAATGAAAGATAAAGGGCTACAAGCACACAAGAGAAAACGCTTAAGAAAGCAGTATCAATGGAATTTGAAATGGCACAATAAGCTTGGCTGGATGACTTTGGTCTTTATGATTATTTCTACCGTTACAGGTATGTTTCTTCGTCCACCTTTGCTTATACCCATTGCTTCAGCACGTGTTGGGAAAATACCGAAATCTGAGTTGGCTCATGTAAGTCCTTGGTATGATATAATGCGTCGTGTTCATTTCATTCCCGATGAAAATAAATTAGTTTTCTCAACTACAGACGGCTTCTATTACTCGAATGATGGCTTAGAAACTATTCATCGTTTTGACTCACAACCTCCTGCAAGCGTAATGGGAGTAACTGTATTAGAAAGCACAGACGACGGTATTTTAAGAGTTGGCTCTTTTGAGGGTTTATTTGATTGGAATTATAACACCGGTTTTGTATACGATTTAATAAAAAAAGAGGAGTATATACCTCCAAAAATCCAAGGACCTCCTGTGGGTGATTACAAAATAAGCGGCTATGGGTTTGATCGCAATGGTAATAAATTAGTGTTTGATTACTCTTTTGGAACAATTGGTTTAACGCCTGAAAGTTTAGATTTCCCAGAAATGCCACTTGAGATTGTTCGCAAATCACCCATGTCGCTGTGGACATTTATGTTAGAAGTTCATACAGCACGTATATTTCAGTTTTTTATGGGCCCACTCTTCGTATTAGTGGTTCCAATTACTGGATTGGTGGGCGTATTTATTATGATTTCTGGCTTTGTTATTTGGTGGAAATATTACCGCAGAGTCAAAAAATAAATTCAAAAGCTATATATTTATCCCCTCTATTTGCCCAAAAGGATTCATGGCATTTATGGGATAAATTTTTTCAAACAATTCTATATCATCGATTCGAATATCAACCTGTTCGACTGCACGCTCCTTCATAGTTTGCTGAAGCATCGTACCATACAATAAAGGAGTGGCAGGCGTATAGAGTAATCCCTCTTTTTCAAATATAAGATTACTAAAAGTAGAATCTGAAACTAATGAACCCTTTATTAATATCGGCAGAATATCTTTCTCTAATCCACTGCTAATCTCATCAAAAGTATGCCTATCAAGGCTTTTAAAAGTATAATCAAAATCACTTGCTACTTCAAAAGTTTGATAAGTATGAAACCTAGGTATT
The DNA here is from genome assembly GCA_964346125.1 of uncultured Paludibacter sp. GTDB lineage: Bacteria > Bacteroidota > Bacteroidia > Bacteroidales > Paludibacteraceae > UPXZ01. Next base: position 1,202 of record CAYFTO010000034.1, on the reverse strand, counting down.
AGATAAGCTTGAAGTTCCATTTCTCGCACTTTCACATCATAAACAATCCGAAGTTTATAAAGTCCATGCTTAGGAAGCTCTTCAAAACGAATAATATCTCTTAGAGAAAAAGCTTTAGCTTTAGGAAAGAACTGTTGATATGTCTCATTTACCCTTTTTTGATGAAATCGAAGGCCAAAAACAACACCATTTTCTACACGTATAGATTCAATAAATTGGTACATATATCTTCTTTAATAATTCATTAAATTCATTTTCAACGTTACTTAAAGCCGTAATTCCACCACCACTTTTATAAAAGTATTGATTATTCTGTTTCTCAATAAATCGAATCATAACAGCGGAATCTAAGGAGTAGCCATCAAATAGCCCCATCACACCGGTATAAAACCCTCTGTTATAGTTTTCTGTCTTGCGAATGACATCAATTGCATTCTTTTTAGGAATTCCACAAATAGAAGAAGCTGGCAATAAGCTATCCAATATTTGACCTAAATGCTCATGCCAATTGTCATCAAGAAGAGCTCTTACATCACTGCTAACTTGTAGCAGCTCTCCCGTATTTGAATGTATTTTACTCATGTAACGATAACGCTCTACCCACACTTTATCAGAGACCTCGCTAAGTTCTTCTTTTACCATATCAACAACTTTGGCGTGCTCGTCCTGTTCTTTCGGATCATTATACAACAAGTTATAAGCATTAGGAATTGAGGCATCTATGGTTCCTTTCATTGGACTAGTTATCAAGACATTATCCGATATTTTTATAAATGTTTCCGGCGAAAAGACTAAAAATTCATCTGGCATATACAGCTTATATTTAGCAGATGACGCTTTAAAAATTGTATCAAGCGATTGATTAAGTGCTATTGGAGTGGCTTGAGTAAGGTTTATTTGAGAAATATATCCCTTTTTAATCTCTTTTTTTATTTTTTGAAACTTCAAATTATACGACTCAAAATCCATATCCCCTACTTTCAAATCTACAGAAGTTGTACTCTCTATCTGATCATAATTAGCCATATTTGGAAAATCAAACATAAGCTGATTTTCATCCACTGGCAGAGGATAAACTCTAATATCATCTTTTTCAAAATTAATTACAAAGAAAAATGGGATACGCTTAATTGATAGTTGATTTATCAATTCAAAACCTGAATTAGAATATTGATAATTATTTTGGTCTTTATTTTTATTTA
>CAYFTO010000033.1:0-19020 GCA_964346125.1 uncultured Paludibacter sp. | reverse complement strand
TATATTATTAATTTTCGAACTTTTGTATCTAAAGACAATGAGCAGCATAAATAATAAATCACGGTAATTTATCATTTTTTATGTCAAACAATATAAAACAGACGAATTTTTTAATGGATAAGCATGCAACAAGTTCGCCATTAAATTAAACAAAAGTAATTAGCTTACAACTTTTCTATCTTTAAGCACATAATAATTCTACTCAGATTTATTATGTGTGATATTGACTATGCTCTAAGCCAAGTTAGTTTATGCCAAATTTGTTCAAAAAATCCTTGTTTATGCGATTTGAACCACAATTTGCTAAACTGTATTTGGAGATAAGCAATAAGCAAGCCTATTAACAAACTGAGCGTGTATCCGCAATAAGGTGCAAGATAAAGTCCAATCGGGAAAAATATAAGTGCGCCTATGATTGATTGTGAAATGTAGTTTGTTAAACTCATTTTGCCGTAATAGCGTAGATTCGTAGTAAGTTTTCTAAACCAATTGGTTTGATAAAGCGATACAAATGAAGCTATTAGAACAAAGGTAAATGCAATTTTTTGCCACATATCAAAGACAACACCTACTGTTTGCTTAATCAACTCAGACTCACCCATATCATACACCTTCACCTTCAACACATACAATGGCCCAAATAATATAGCAGAGATAATCAGTGTGTTTATCCAAAAACGTCTGCTATTTTCTGAATCAATAAAGTATTGTTTTTTGGCAATTACAAAGCCCAGAAGAAATAAACCCGCTGTTTGCAAAAAGCGTCCAGCACCAATAGCCCAAAAAAGACTTGCTTTTTGTCCCAACGTGATGTTGCCTAAAAAGAATTGAGAATAATCCCCAGTTTTTGTATATTCAAACACTTCGTTATACATAGCTCCAACTCCCAAATCGGGTAAACTGTAAGAGGGATTCAACAAGCTGCTGATATAATGAAACCACTCTACGGGCTGTAATAACAGAAATAATGCAAAAATAAGAATTGCTCTGTTGCTCCACTTTCTTACGACAAACAAAAAGATACCAACAATAGAAAATAGCAACAAAACATCACCTGCAGGGAAAAAAGCAGCATTAATTGTAGCAAATCCAGCAAGTAGCAACAGACGCCACAAAAAACGATAGCCAAAATCTTTTCCTTTCGATTGCTGATTAGTATATTGCACATAGAAGGTAAATCCAAAAAGAAGTGCAAATATTGCATAAGCTTTTCCGGCAAAGAGAGCAAACGTTACTTCTAAAACACCTTGATCCAATACATTCAACCACTTGGGAGTGGTGGCAACATCAGGGTAAATAGGAAAAATAAAATGCTCGATACTATGAACCAACAAAATTGCTATCACCGCAAAGCCGCGTAATGCATCTACTACCTCAACTCTTGGAACTTTAACAATTGCACTTTCTGACATATATTTATTTTTTATTTTTCAATTCTTTAATTTACACTCATTTGCAACTAACAGATTTAGAGAAACGTAAGACTTTTATTTACCTTGTTAATTATTCTATCTATTAAATCAAACATAGCTGTATTTAAACAAGAATGAGGTAATCCTTAATCACCTCATTGCTAAAAACTGCTTCAAGCATTTACTCTATTTTGCCCAAAGTGGCATTAATTGGATTTCTTGATTATCTAATGCTTTATATTGGATATACTCACTGCGCGACAAGATTTTTTCAATCCCTTTATATTTTTTCAACTTCTCTTTCTCAACACGCTTCTTTGTAAAGCAATACCAACAATTTTCTGCTTTTTCAACTTGAATTAGATAATCTAATTCTAACTGCTTAATCTGTTCTGCCTGATTATCATTAAATTTTATAATCTCTTGATATTTATCCACTTTTGCTTCGACATACTCTACAAATACAGACTGTACAACTGATCGGTTTTGTGCCGTAATGCCTATTATAAAAGCGAATAAAAAACCGAATACTATTATAGCTTTTTTCATTTCATGCTTTTTTTAAAGGATTATACGGAGTATAGATAGCAAAAACTTTGCCACTACTTTTTAAGCTACTTATACCTTTTCAGCAGCCTCGTTATCTAAAAAAATATCGGTATCACAGTTTGACATTATATAATAAGCAGGATAGCTTTCAAAATAATCTTTCTCATGAATTACCTCTTCCACTACTTTTATCTTAGAGCTTCCCGTAATTATAAATGCAACATACACGGCCTTACAAATAACGGTACCAGTAAGAGTTATACGATTCTGTCCAGAAACTGGATGTTGCCCAACACTTACAAAGTCATCTGTATGAAGTAATTCCATTTGGTTAGGAAAAATAGATGCTGTATGTCCATCATCACCCATTCCAAGTAGAACCATATCAAATTGTGGCACTCCATTAGCTTGTGGCAAAGTATTTAACAAAACCTCTTGATACCTTTCAGCCTCAACAGCCGGAACCTCTTCGCCACGCATGCGAAATACATTCTCTTTTGGGATATCGATATGTTTTAAAAGTAAGTTATCCACTACCCCATAGTTGCTTTCACTATCTGTTGGCTCCACGCAACGCTCATCTACCCAGAAAAGTCGAAACTTCGCCCAATTTATTTTTTCTTTATACTCTTTTGCCAGAAGAGCAAATAGCAAACTGGGTGTAGAGCCTCCTGAAATAGCTATATTGAAAAACTCCCCACTTTGATTTCTTTTATCCGCATGCTCACTAATTAGCTTAGCTACTGCCTCAGCTGTTGTGTGCGCATCTTGATTAATAATAACTTTGTTCTTTAGCATACTTATTTTATATAAATTAGCCTTTAGGCATACAATTAAATTTCGCAATAAAACTTATCGCACTGATCTTGCCATTTTATTTTCTCATCATCAAAAAGCAAATCAGCTTCTGCAGGTCCCCAAGTATTACTTTTGTAATGATACAATGGGATGTTTTTATCCGTTTCCCAAGCTTTTAAAATTGGGTCAACAAATTTCCAGCTGGCATTTACAGCATCAGCACGAGCATAAAGAGTGGCATCACCCGTCATACAATCGAGTAAAAGACGTTCGTAGGCCTCGGGTATTTTTGACTCAGCCAAATCAGAGTAATGAAAATCCATATTAACATGCTGCACTTTATAGCCTCCGCCTGGAATTTTCATTCCAAAATCAATCGCAATACCGGCATCAGGATGAATGCGCAAAATAATCATGTTGGTGTGTTGTTCATTCGTTCTCTCTTTGAAAAGCTGCAATGGCGCTGGTTTTAAATGAATTACCACCTCAGTAACACGTACTGGTAAATTTTTACCTGTTCGTATATAAAATGGTACATCGGACCATCGCCAGTTGTCAATGAACAGCTTCATAGCTACAAAGGTTTCAGTCATTGAATCATCAGAAACACCTTGCTCATCGCGGTATGCTGGTAAATTTTCTCCCAAGCGCTTACCTTCAATATATTGTCCGCGAACCACATATTTACTTATATCTTTTCTTTCAATAGGACGCAAAGCCTGTAACACTTTCACTGTTTCATTTCGAATAGAATTAGCATCAAACATAGCTGGAGGTTCCATTGCGACAACTGCTAAAACCTGCAGAAGGTGGTTTTGAATCATATCACGCATAGCTCCAGCAGTATCGTAGAAGCCACCTCGTGAACCTACACCAATTTTTTCGGACGCAGTTATTTCAACACGATCTACATAATTACGTTTCCAAAGCGGTTCAAAAAAACCATTGGCAAAACGCGTTACCATAATATTTTGAACTGTCTCTTTTCCTAAATAATGGTCGATACGGTAAATTTGATGCTCCTCAAAGCACTCATGTAACTTTTTATCAAGGTCATTGGCTGTTTCTAAGCTATAGCCAAAAGGTTTCTCCACAATAACACGCTTCCAACCTTTCTCCTCCTTACTCATTCCCCAGCTTGCAAGATTTGAAGCAACAACTTCATACATAAATGGGGGAATAGAAAAATAGTAGATATAGTTTTGGGGAATCCCCAATTGAGATCTTAGTGAATAAGCAAAATTTTTCAAACCTTCAAAGTCCTCATTATTTCGGTTATTTACCGCCTTATAGTAAATCATCTCAGTGAAAGATTCTACTTTATCCATATGCTCTGTAACTTGTTTCTTAGAAAATTCATCTAAAAAACTTTTTACATCTTTACGATATTGCTCACTATCTTTCTGAACGCTACCGCAACCTATTACAGCAAATTTTTCGGGTAGTAATTTATCTATATAAAGTTGAAAAAGAGCAGGTATCAATTTTCGACGAGAAAGATCACCATTTGATCCAAATATCATCAGGATTTGACCATCCAATTTATTGTTAATAAAATTTGTGTTCATATATTTCTTAAAAATCTATCTTCTATTTTTTAGTTTATCAAAAGTAAAGTTTACTGCCTGTAAATCAAATCTAATTTGTAAATATAAACGCTTAATCATTCAAACAAAAGCAGTGCTATAAAGTTTAAATTGACTAATTTGTCACAAGCTTTCTCTTCTTTCTGTCAATATGTCATATTTTTTTGTCTGGCACTCTCTTTGCAAAATTGGATCAGCAGAAGTGCTACAACGCGCACAAAAGTACAACATTAATTTTATAAACTTAGTATAGTAGTTTATGAGTGGTTCAGATTCATAAATTACAATAAAACGTTTTTTAATATGGTAAAAGGTAATATTGGAGTAACAAGTGAAAACATTTTTCCAGTTATTAAGAAATTTCTTTACAGTGATCATGAGATTTTTCTTCGTGAATTGGTATCAAACGCAGTGGATGCAACTCAAAAACTTAAGACATTAGCTTCAGTTGGTGAGTTTAAAGGAGAATTGGGCGATCTAAGCGTTCGAGTATCATTGGACAAGGAGAAAAAAACATTGACTATCAGCGATAGTGGGATAGGTATGGATGCTGAGGAGATTGATAAATATATCAATCAGATTGCATTATCAAGTGCTGAGGAGTTTGTTGACAAGTACAAAGATGATGCACAAGCTATTATCGGACACTTTGGTTTGGGTTTTTATTCTGCTTTTATGGTTTCCAAAAAAGTAGAAATTTTTACGCTTTCACATAAAGAAGGTGCTGTAGCGCAACATTGGTCATGTAAAGGCGATCCTGAATATACTCTTGAAAGCACGATTAAAGCTGAGCGTGGAACTGATATTGTATTACACATTGACGATGAAAGTATAGAGTTTTTAGAAGAGCATCGCATTCAAGAATTACTTAATAAATATTGTAAGTTTTTACCTATTCCTATAGCTTTCGGAAAGAAAAAAGATTGGAAAGATGGAAAAGAGGTAGAAACAGATGAGGATAATATTATTAATGAAACTAATCCAGCATGGACCAAGGCACCGTCTGAATTGACAAGCGAAGATTATAATACATTCTACCGCAGCTTATACCCTATGCAGATGGATGATCCTCTTTTTCACATTCATCTTAATGTTGATTATCCTTTTAATTTAACTGGGATTCTTTATTTTCCTAAGCTAAAAAACAACATTGATCCTCAGCGCAACAAAATTCAACTTTATAGTAACCAAGTCTACGTTACTGACCACGTTGAGAATATTGTTCCTGAATATTTGACTTTACTACATGGTGTTATTGACTCGCCAGATATTCCGTTAAATGTTTCAAGAAGTTATCTTCAAGCTGATGGTAATGTGAAGAAAATCTCAAATCATATTACAAGAAAAGTAGCTGACAGATTGCATGAAATATTTAAAGATGACCGAAAACAGTTTGAAGAGAAGTGGAATGATGTTCGTCTGTTTATCCAATACGGTATGCTAAGCGATGAAAAGTTCTATGAAAGAGCTGAAAAATTTGCACTTTTGAAGAATATTGAAAAAAACTTCTTCACATTTGAAGAGTACAAAGAACATATCAAGAGCGAGCAGACCGACAAAAATGGTGATTTGATTTACTTGTACGCTACTGATAAAGATGCACAGTTTTCATTTATTGAAGGAGCAAAATCGAAGGGTTATGACGTTCTTTTGATGGATGGCGAATTAGATGTACACGTAATTAGTCAATTGGAACAAAAGTTTGAGAAATCACGTTTTGTACGTGTTGATGCCGATGTAGCCGAAAAATTGATTGCAAAGGATGATGCAAAAGAGCTTAAGCTTAACAACGATCAGCGCAATGCTTTAACTAATATTTTCAGCTCACAATTACCAAAAAAGGATAAATTAAACTTTTTGGTGAAATTAGAACAGCTAAGTGCAGATAGTAACCCTGTTATGATAACGCAAGACGAATTTATGCGTAGAATGAAAGAGATGTCTGCTACACAGGGTGGAATGATGAGCTTTTACGGTGAAATGCCCGATAGCTACAACCTGATTGTTAATACCGCACATCCTATTATTGAAAAATTGATTAAGGAGCAAGAAGAATCTACTTCTAATGAGCTTAAACCAATAAAAGAGAAGTATAAAGAACTCAACAATCAGAAGAATGAAATTTCTGATAAGCACAAAGATTTGAAGGAAGAAGAGATTCCAACGGCTGAGAAAGAGGAGCTTGATAAACTACAAAAAGAGTTGATTGAGCTTAACAAAAAAGAGGAAGCTGTATTTGCTGAATTTGCTAAAAACAATAAATCAGTTAGTCAGTTGATTGACTTGGCACTTCTTTCAAACAATATGCTTAAAGGTGAGCCTTTAGCAAACTTCATAAAAAGAAGTATAGGATTATTATAATATCGAAATCAGATAGTATTATTTTTAGAGAAGAGCTTTTTTGAATTTATCAAAAAAGCTCTTTTGTTTTTTGTTTTACTTGCTACATTGGATCAACATCTAAGGAGATTCGAACGGCCTTATACTCTACTTTAGCCAAAAGTTCATTAGACATTACAAGCAAAACATCTTTGACTTTTTGCGGTGAAACAGACAGCTCTATTTTTAACAAAATATTTTTTATATATAAATTCTGAACACGAGCTACCATTGGGATATTTGGCCCCATTACCCGATTGCCAAAGTATGATTTCATCGTTATAGCTAATTCAGCAATGGCTTTATCAAGCACATTGAAATCACGATGACGAAGTGTTATTTCAATAAGGCGATAAAAAGGAGGATATCTAAACTGCTTACGCTCAGCAATCTGTGTTTGATAAAGAGCTTGGTAATTATTATTCACAACTTGCTGAATTACTGGATGTGCAGGGTTAGCTGTCTGCAAAACAACAGTACCACGTTTGTTTTTACGTCCAGCACGTCCACTCACTTGTGCCATAAGTTGAAAAGCCCGTTCGTGTGAGCGAAAATCTGGGAAGTTAAGCATATTATCTGCATTCAAAATCCCAACCAAACTTACGCGATCAAAATCGAGTCCTTTAGTAACCATTTGTGTTCCGACTAATATATCCACCTTCCCTGATTCAAATTCCCTAATGATAGTCTCGTAAGCTTTTTTACTTCGTGTAGTATCGTAATCCATCCGACTTGCTTTTACTTCTGGAAAAAGTTGCAACAACTCTTCCGTTACTTTTTCTGTCCCAAAACCCTGGTGCTCAAGCTTTGGCGTATTGCAAACAGGACAAACTGTTGGTTCATTTTCAGTATAGCCACAATAATGACAAGTAAGTTTTTTCAAATAACGATGAACCGTAAGTGACACATCGCAATTTTTACACTTTGGAATATAAGAACAAGCCTTGCACTCGATGAAAGGAGCGTAACCGCGACGATTTTGAAAAAGAATAACCTGCTCATTACGGCTTAATGCTTGTTTCATTCTCTCAATTAAAATTGGAGAAAAAAGTCCTTGCATCTCTTTTTTTCTACGCGCTTCTTTGACATCGGAAAGAATAACCTGCGGCAATTCTAAGTCTTGATAACGCTGAGTAAGTTCTACCAAACCAAACTTGCCTGACATGGCGTTGTAGTAACTTTCAATTGATGGCGTTGCTGATCCTAAAAGCACTTTTGCTCCGTGCATTTGAGCTAAAACAATTGCAGCATTGCGTGCATGATAGCGCGGTGATGGATTATACTGCTTATAACTTCCTTCGTGCTCTTCGTCAACTATCACTAAGCCTAATTTACGAAACGGCATAAACAGAGATGAACGCGCACCAATAACAATTTCATATCCTTTATCTAAAAGGATATTCTCCCATATTTCTACGCGTTCAGCATCGGAAAAACGTGAGTGAAATACCGCCAGTTTATTTCCAAAAATTCGCTTAAGTCTCGATGTGAGTTGGGTAGTTAGCGCAATTTCTGGAACTAAATAAAGCACTTGTTTTTTCTCTTCTAAAGCTTGTTTTATCAAATGAATATAAATTTCAGTTTTACCACTTGATGTAACTCCATGGAGTAAAACCGTATCTTTTTCATGAAATTGCTTCGTAATACTATCCATTGCCTCCTGTTGGAAACTGTTGAGCGGATGCTCTTTTTCAGTATCTATTTCACTCAAATCCAAGCGACCAATCTCCTTTTTATAAGCAACTAAGACCTCTCTATCTAAAAGTCCATTCAAAACAGCATTAGAGATTTTGGACTTATTCATCAAGTCGTTTTTTGAAACTTCTTTTTGTTTTTTACTATTTAGAAAATTGGATAATTCAAGGTAAGCCATAAACGCCTCCAACTGTTTGGGCGCTCGATTTAGCTCATCAAATACAGCTTTAATTTGCTCATCACTCTTTATCTTATCATGCAAACGGATATAAGTAGCAGTTTTTGCTTTGTAGCGCTCATTCAATTCTTCGCTTATTTCTATCATCCCTATGTGCATCAAAGTTTTCAAAATAGGCATAATAGACTTTATCTCAACCACTTTGCTCAACTCCTTTACCTCATGCACTTTCCCATCCGAGAGAACATCAATAATTTTTTGTTCATTATTTGTTAGTTTTATCTCCTCATCAAAGTCAAGCCGAATAGCAACTTTGGTTTCACTCCCTATTTTTAGCGCACTGGGCAAAGCCGCAGTATAGACCTCGCCTATTGATGATTGATAGTAGGAGGCCAGCCATTCCCAAAACTCCAACTGTGGACTTCTCAGAATGGAATAATTGTCTAACAGCGTTATTATATTCTTCGTTTCGTACAACTCAGGTTTTTGAGCATGAATTTTCGTAACAATAGCCGTATACATTTTTGTCCTTCCAAGAGGCACAATTACTCGCATTCCTACCTCTACTTGACCTTTCAACTCATCGGGCAAAGAGTAGGTAAGCTTGCTATTCAAAGCTAAGGGAAGTATGACGTCTATATATTGCACTTTTATTTTTTTATTAAATTTCAGACTATTGTTTATTCAGTTTATCTTTTTAAATTTGTCGTTTTGAGATAAAGAGTAAATACAAAAATAGAAATTTAATTGCAGATAGGGCTTGAAAGGGAATAATATTTGAAAATCCTTTTCTTACTTACAAAATTCAAAGATGATTGACACAGATAAAATAATTGAGCAGTATTACGATAAAGAAAGTAAGCTTTACAATATATTGATTACACACAGTAAACAAGTAAGAGATAAGGCACTTGCAATAGCTAAAGCGCACCCCGAATTAAATGCCAACAAACAATTTATTGAAGAAGCAAGCATGCTTCACGACATTGGTATTTTTTTAACCCATGCTCCAAAAATTCACTGTTTTGGAAAACACAACTACATTGAACATGGGTACCTCGGAGCCGATCTATTAAGAAAACATGGTTTAGAAAAGCATGCGTTGGTCTGCGAGCGCCATACAGGAGTAGGCTTATCGCTTCATTGGATAAAGAGCCAAAACTTAGCACTTCCTCATCGCGATATGATACCTCTTAGCATTGAAGAAAAGATAATTTGCTACGCTGATCTCTTTTTTTCTAAAACACATTTGGGAGAAGAGAGCGAAATTTCCAAAATAATTAAGAAAATTAATCATTTTGACAAAAGTAATGGCGAAATATTCATGAAATGGCACCAAGAATTCAGTTATTAAATGGCCAAAAATTAATAATCTAATCTAAATGAGCGGGTTAAAAGTGTTAAATATTCTAAATTAAATCGGTTTTACATCCATTTTATGTTTTATAACATATTTTTATTGTACTTTTGTACCCGTAAACAAATTTTAATTTGAATTATAAATCAACTAATTATGTTATTAGAAACAATTGGAAATGCTTCTGGTTTAATTTGGGATGCATTAGCAGATGGTGAAAAATCAGTAAATACTGTAAAAAAAGTCACAGATTTAAATGCAAGAGATTTGAATATGGCTCTTGGATGGTTAGCTCGCGAAGGTAAAATTTCATTTAGAGAAGAAGGTAAAAGCCTTTATGTCTCATTGGTTTAATTTACCAGCAAAGAAATTAAAGAAAGAGTGTCTTACTAAAGTTTGACACTCTTTTTTATTGACTAAACTGTTTTCAATAATAAAAATTACAGTTTTTTCAAAGCTAAAAGTCAGTGTTTTTACTTAGTGCATAAAATCATAAATGTAAATCTCATAAATTTAAAACTGCTGACAGCAAAAACGTTAGAGTATTTTTAAATATAGTATCTTTGCATTTATTTTAAGAAAGCAAGCATATCTTGGATATCATAAATAGTCATATATTAGACAATGGAATGCGTGTAGTCCATCTACACAATAAATCCACTATCTCTCACTGTGGCGTAATAATTGACGTAGGCTCACGAGATGAGACAGACGAGCAACAGGGAATCATTCATCTTATTGAGCATATGCTCTTTAAAGGAACAAAAAAGCGTCGTTCTACTCAAATAATTAACCGACTGGAAGATGTTGGGGGCGAATTAAATGCTTTTACATCCAAAGAAGAGACGATGATCTACGCCAGTTTTCTCAATAAATACAGCAAACGAGTAGTTGAATTATTGGGCGATTTGGTGCAACATTCTACTTTTCCTCAAGCAGAAATCGAAAAAGAAATTGAAGTAATAAAAGATGAAATTCAGTCTTATAAAGACCTACCTTCTGAGTTAATATTTGATGACTTCGAAGAGCTTATTTACGTAAATAACTCCATGTCACACAGCGTATTGGGACAAAGCAAGACATTGGAACATCTTCATTCTGATGATTTAAAAGCATTTTACTCCCAATATTATCAGCCAAATAATATGCTCTTATTTTATGTAGGAGATATAAAATTTGAAAAGCTAATAAATTGGTGTAATCGATATTTTTATACTTCGCAAAATATAGAAATAACGAAAAGACGCATTATTCCAAATGGGGCTATTCCTCAACACAAAGAGATGAATCGCGACACTTATCAGATTCACAACTTAACGGGCAAGAGGGCGTACAATCTTTATCACGATAGGCGATTAGCACTTTATATGCTAAACAATATCCTTGGCGGACCAGGGATGAATAGCCTCCTTAATCTCTCGCTGCGTGAGCGACATGGTTTGGTTTATAGCGTAGAATCAACGGTTCAAAACTACACAGATAGTGGCTGGTGGGGTGTATATTACGCAACTTATCCTGAGAACTATAAAAAATGTGAGCGATTGATTAAAAATGAAATTGACAAACTACAAAACAAAAAGCTAAGTGCAAGCAAATTGGAGAAATATAAAAATCAGTTGATTGGTCAAATAGCCTTATCAAATGAAAATAAAGAAAACCTTGCTTTAAGTTTGGCAAAATCATACCTGCGATTTGGTCGTTATGAGTCGGATGAGTCTATCCAGGAAAAAATTATGAATATCAGTAGCGAACAACTCTTAGAAATTGCTCAAGATATATTTAATTATGATCAATTTTCAAGTTTAAAGTATTATTAAATTATGGATTTAGAAGAGTATATATTAAAACATTCAGACAACGAACCAGCTTATTTGGCATCTTTGAACCGTAAAACTTGGCTGCGCCAAACTAATCCACGCATGATTTCAGGTCACTTACAAGGTAGAGTTTTGAGCATGCTTTCAAAAATGATTGCGCCAAAGCGAATCCTTGAGGTTGGTGCGTTTACGGGTTATTCTGCGCTATGCTTAGCCGAAGGATTAACTGAAAATGGCTGCTTAGATACAATTGAGATTGATGACGAATTGGAAGAGATACTCCTCGAGAGTTTTGAAGATTCGCCTTTTGCTAAAAAAATTAATTTACACATTGGCGATGCTCTCCAAGTTCTACCAACACTCAATGAAACTTATGATTTGGTGTTTATAGATGCAAACAAGCGTAATTATACCGAGTATTACGAATTAATTTTACCCAAACTTCGGGAGGGAGGTTTCATATTGGCCGACAACACACTTTGGAATGGCAAGGTGGTGAATGGCGAAGTTGACGCAAAAGATGCACAAACCCAAGAAATTTTACATTTTAACCAATATATTGCAGAAGATAAAAGGGTAGAAAAAGTAATTTTACCACTACGCGATGGATTGACCTTAATACGAAAAAAATAATAAAACAATGAAGACATTTGAATTAGAATTAAAAGTACGCGATTACGAATTAGACGTTCAAGGAATTGTAAATAATTCGGTTTATCAAAACTATTTAGAACACACACGCCATGAGTTTTTATTATCGAATGGTATTAGTTTTGCAGATATGAGCAAGCAAGGCATTGACGCAGTTGTGGCGCGCATTGAGATTGCTTACAAAAACTCATTACGCTCAGGCGACAGCTTTATAAGCAAACTTTCTGTTGCTAAAGAAGGTCCTAAATATATCTTTAAACAGGCTATCCATCGGAAAAGTGATAACAAACTTTGTGTGCGAGCAAGTGTAACTACCGTAGTTGTTATTGATGGCGTAATGGTCAATAGTTTTGATGATTTCGATAAGCTTATAGACAACAAATAAGCATAATTTTACAACAATTTTCAAGATATACTGTTTAAAGCCTATAACAGAAATTGTTATTTAAATAAACTTTAATTACCCTCCTACACGTTTAGGAATTCAATATAGTAAAAGATGAATGAATTTTTGCAAATCGAAGAACAGGTAGTGCGTATGCTGAAAAATGTTTACGACCCTGAAATTCCTGTGAATATATATGATTTAGGATTAATCTATCGTATAGATATACTTGAAGACAATGTAGTTGACATTGAGATGACGCTAACAGCTCCAAACTGTCCTGCTGTTGACTTTATAGTTGAAGATGTAATCATGAAAGTTGAAGGCATTCAAGATGTTACAAAAGTAAACGTCAATATTGTTTTCGACCCACCATGGGATAAAGAAATGATGAGCGAAGAAGCTAAATTAGAGTTAGGCTTTCTATAAGAGAGCCTAAACTTAAATATTTCAATCTTTCGGAACTGTAAAAAACCTATGATTTATTTTATTTCAGACGCACACTTAGGATGCCGATTGGTAGAGAACCCACGCGAGCATGAAATGCGTGTTGTTCGTTGGCTCGACCAAATCAAAACCGATGCTAAAGCTATTTTTCTAATGGGCGACATGTTTGATTTTTGGTTTGAATACCGCACTGTGGTACCCAAAGGCTATGTTCGATTTTTAGGAAAATTGGCTGAACTAAGTGATGCCGGAATTGAAATACATTTTTTTACAGGTAATCACGATATTTGGACTTTTGGGTATCTAGAAGAAGAGATAGGTTTAATAGTTCATCATGGAAACGAGGTGATGGAGTTAAACGGTAAATCTTTTTTCTTGGGGCATGGGGATCAACTTACTACCAAGAATGATAAAAAGTTCAAGCTTTTGCACTCAATATTTCATAACAAAACGGCTCAAAGCTTATTCCGACTGTTTCCACCTCTTTTAGGTCAAAATTTTGGCTACCATTGGTCAAAAAACAACCGTAAAAAGTACATCCACTTAGATAATCAATTTTTAGGCGAAGAGAATGAATATATTGTTCGATTTGCCAAATCATATACCGAAAGCAATCCGGTAGATTTTATGGTATTTGGGCACCGACACATTGAGCTCAACATGGCGTTAAACAATAAAACACAAGTAGTTATACTTGGTGATTTTATTGGGATATTCAGCTACGGCGTATTCGATGGCGAGAATATGTGGTTAGAAAGTTTTGAGTAGTAAAACAGATCTAACTGTCTGATTACTTTTTCTTTGCAGTTATCAAAATGGCGCTATGATCTGACAACCAAATTCCATCTATAGGTGTATCTCCAACAGTAATATAGTGCAAAACCTCAACAGCTTCATTTGTGAAAATATAATCGATTCGAGGGCGTAAGTTCTCTTTTCTCCCCCCAAATGCATGGAAAGTTCCTTTCAAACCTTCTACCAATTTAGCTTGATTGCGCGAGTCATATAAGCGATTCAATTGTTTTTCATCAGTAATATATGCATAAGCCGAAGTATTGGAAGTAAGATTTAAGTCACCCATCACTAAAACAGAATAGGATTTATCTTCTCCAACAATCGCATCAATATTTTGAGCTATCAATTTAGCACTTTCTAATCGTGCAATATCCCCTTCATGATCAAAATGCGTGTTTAAAACAAATAATGTATCTTTGTTAAAACTATCTTCCAATAAGACCCAGCTTGCAACTCGTTCGATGGCAGCATCCCAGCCTTTCGAACCTTTTTTACTTGGGGTTTCACTAAGCCAAAAATGTCCTTCTTCAATGGAATTGAATCGTTCAGAATTATAGTAAATAGCCGAAAATTCACCACGTTTTCTTCCATTGGCTCTGCCCACACCAACAAAATTGTATGTAGGCAAATTTTTTTTAAGAAAACGAACCTGACTATTTACTGCTTCTTGCACTCCCAAAATATCAACATTTTGTTCAATTATGGTATTAACAAGCAATTCACGTCGGTTATTCCATTTAAATATTCCATCTTTCGTGTTTTTATAGCGGATATTAAAACTCATCACCTTATATGACCCATCAGTAAGTGAAACAGGTGTAGAATCTTCTGCAAAAACAGAAAAGACAATAAATAGGAAGAATAAAAACACTTTAACTCGATTAGTTGCTTGTATTAAACTTTTCATCTATTTTGATCTTTCGTATTATTCCATAAAAAATTCATCCACTCGCTTAGCTTTTTCTCTGCTATGTTATCTTGGCTTTTCCACAGTTTTGTATGAATAATTTCATCGGGTAAATAATTTTGTTTTACAAAATTATGCTTATAATCATGCGAATATTTATAATCTTTCCCATAATTCAAATCCTTCATTAATTTGCTGGGTGCATTTCTTAAATGCAAGGGTACAGGCAAATTCCCTGTCTCCTTAACTAAGTTCAGAGCATCATCAATAGCCAGATAAGCTGAGTTACTTTTAGCCGAAGTAGCTAAGTAAATAGTCGTTTCTGCCAAAATAATACGTCCTTCAGGCCAACCTATTTTGTGCAATGCATCAAAGCACGCATTAGCCAAAAGCAGCGCATTCGGATTAGCCAAACCGATATCTTCAGCAGCAGAAATTATCAAGCGTCGAGCTATAAACTTTGGATCTTCTCCGCCAGCCACCATCCGAGCTAACCAATAAATAGCTGCATCAGGGTCACTTCCTCGTATAGACTTGATAAAAGCTGAAATAATATCGTAGTGCATTTCACCATTTTTATCATACGCCATCGGATTTTGCTGCAATCTATCAGTTACCAAATCATTCGTAATATCTACGACACCCTCACTAATAGACGAAACAATTAAATCAATAATATTGAGCATTTTACGCGCATCGCCACCTGCAAAACGCAATATAGCTTCTCGTTCGCTGACTTTTATCTCACGTTTTTTTAATACAGAATCATTCGCAACAACACGCTTTATTAGCTCCATTAAATCATCCTCTTCAAGCGGTTTCAGTACATAAACCTGACAGCGTGAAAGCAAAGGAGTAATAACTTCAAACGAAGGATTTTCTGTAGTAGCCCCAATAAGTGTAACCGTTCCATTTTCAACGGCACCGAGCAAAGAGTCCTGCTGTGATTTACTGAATCGGTGAATTTCATCAATAAATAAAATCGGTGAAGATTGTGAAAAAAATCGTGCTGATTTTGCTTTTTCAATTGCTTCGCGCACATCTTTTACACCAGAAGTAACTGCACTAAGTGTATAAAAAGCCCTGTCCAATTGCTTTGCAATAATTCGAGCCAGCGTAGTTTTACCAACTCCCGGAGGTCCCCAAAGAATAAACGAAGCAATATTCCCACTCTCTATCATGGTTCGCAAAATTGCACCTTCCCCAATTAAATGTTTTTGTCCAACATATTCATCTAAGTTTTGAGGCCGAGCACGTTCAGCAAGAGGTTGCATAATACAATTATTTTATTGTTTAATTACAAAGTTAAAATTATTTTTCGTAACAAGCATAAAGCGTGTAATAGCAAGAACTTAAATTCTAGCATTCTACGCCTCGCACAGCAATCATCCTCTTTGCCTTATTAAAAAATAGGCTATAAACCTAAGCTTTTCAGTAAAAATTATTATCTTTGTCTGAATCATTTTTAAAATTATGGAGAATAAAAAATTTATAAAATTAATAGCCCTGATTTTATTTTTAGTAGTAGCTGCATTTGCCCTACTTATTGGGTTATTATATCTTTTTGCTGGTAAATAAATTACTTCTTGTTTTAAGCTCAACAAACAAGAAGTATTCCACTTTTTTCATATTTGTATTGTAAAAAATATTGTATCTTTGCAATAAAATTTGACACCTATTATCAACACGGTGTCTCTGCATTTAAATTACTGCTAATTAGTTAATTAAAATATAAAATCATATGTATCAAGATCTTCAAAATTTTCTAACTACTGAATTAAAAAACATCGAAGAGGCAGGATTATACAAAAACGAACGCGTTATTGTTTCACCACAAGGTGCTGCTATTCGTATTTCGGATGGAGTTGAAGTGTTAAACTTTTGTGCGAATAACTATTTGGGACTCTCTAATAGCCCTGCTTTGAGAAATGCGGCTAAAGATGCTATAGATAGCCATGGTTATGGAATGTCATCTGTTCGTTTTATTTGCGGTACAGCCGATCTTCACAAACAATTAGAGCAGTCTATTTCTAAGTTTTTTGGAACCGAAGATGCCATTTTATACGCATCTTGCTTCGATGCAAACACAGGTTTTTTTGAAACTATTTTCGGAGCTGAAGATGCAATTATCTCTGACTCTTTGAACCACGCATCTATTATCGATGGTGTACGTTTATGTAAAGCTCAACGCTATCGTTACGCTAATGCTGATATGGCTGACTTAGAAGAACAACTGAAAAAAGCACAAGCACAGCGTCACCGCGTTATCGTTACAGATGGTGTATTCTCTATGGACGGCAACGTGGTACCTTTAGACAAGCTTTATGATTTAGCACAAAAATATAACGCCATAGTAATGGTTGACGAGAGCCACTCAGCCGGTGTTGTTGGTAAAACAGGAAGAGGAGTGACTGAACTTTTCGACTTACGTGGAAAAATTGAAGTTATTACAGGTACTCTTGGTAAAGCATTTGGTGGAGCAATTGGTGGATTTACTACCGGTAAAAAAGAGATTATCGACATGCTACGCCAACGCTCTCGCCCCTATCTATTTTCAAACTCAATCCCTCCTTTAGTAGCTGCTGCAGGCGTGAAAATGTTTGAGATTATGGATGAGTCTAATGAATTGCAAGATAAGCTGCACGAAAACACAGCATATTTTGTAAGCAAAATGAAAGAAGCAGGCTTTGACATTAAACCTACCGAATCTGCAATTTGCGCTGTTATGCTTTACGATGCTAAACTTTCTCAAGAAGTAGCTAACAAACTGCTTGATGAAGGAATCTATGTCATTGGATTTTACTTCCCTGTGGTGCCAAGAGATGAAGCTCGAATTCGTGTTCAAATTTCTGCAGCCCACGAAAGAGATCACTTAGATAAATGTATCAACGCATTTATAAAAGTAGGAAAAGAACTTGAAATAATTAAATAAATAAAAAACAAATTTTCAAACAATCATTCTTAATAATTAATAATGAAAGCATTAGTTAAAGTCAGCCCCGAGAAGGGAATTTGGATGGAAGATGTTCCTATGCCAAAAGTAGGTGTAAATGATGTCCTAATCAAAATGAAAAAGACATCCATTTGTGGTACCGACCTACATATTTATTTATGGGATGCATGGGCACAACGCACCATAAAGACACCTATGATTGTAGGTCACGAATACGTGGGTGAAATCGTTGAAGTAGGACCTGGTGTTCAGAACTTAAAAGTTGGACAGCGAGTTACTGGTGAAGGTCACTTAACTTGTGGACACTGCCGTAACTGCCGCCGTGGTAAACTTCATGTTTGCGAAAACACGATAGGCGTTGGTGTTAATATTGATGGTGCTTTTGCTGAATACATGGCACTACCTGCAGCAAATGTTATCCGATTGGATGATCGCATTCCAGATGAAATTGCATCAATAATGGACCCATTCGGAAATGCTACTCACACAGCTCTCTCCTTCCCTCTTATTGCAGAGGACGTACTAATTACAGGCGCTGGACTAATTGGTAGCATGGCAATTGCTATTGCTCGTTTTGCTGGTGCGCGTCATATTGTAGCTACCGATTTTAGCGACTATCGTCTTGATATTGCTAAGAAAATGGGTGCAACACTTACAGTTAACCCATCAAAAGGAGAAACTATCGAAGGCGCTATGGAGCAGTTAGGTATGGTAGGTTTTGATGTTGGTCTTGAAATGTCAGGTGCACCTGCTGCCTTCAGTGATATGCTAAAAAATATGTACAACGGCTCAAAAATATCTATGCTGGGTATTTTGCCAAACGGTACCGCTATCGACTGGGAAACAGTTATCTTCAAAGCTCTTACATTAAAAGGTATTTATGGCCGTGAAATGTGGGAAACTTGGTACCAAATGGAACAGATGCTTATTTCTGGCATTGATCTTTCTCCAATTATTACCCATCGTTTTGGAATAGATGAATTCCAAAAAGGATTTGACGTTATGGAGAGTGGCCAGTGTGGTAAAGTTGTGTTGAGCTGGGATTAAAATTCCTAAAGAGAACAGACAAAACATTTTATTAAGCTTCCAAATTAATTGGAAGCTTTTTTTA
>CAYFTO010000032.1:0-19203 GCA_964346125.1 uncultured Paludibacter sp. | reverse complement strand
CTCTACCTGCTGAGCTACTGAATCGTCAGTAATCTAAAACGGTTGCAAAGATACTGCTTTTTTTATTCCCTGCAAATCTATTTTAAATATATTTTTCTAATTTACTATGTAAGCGATCAGATTTCAGTCTATTTCTTGAGAAAACTGATGAGTTTTTACCATAAAAATCATAAATAATCGTATATTTGCAAACATAATAACGGCATCAAGCATAATTGTTATTAAAGTATTTATCTTAGATTTTAAAAAATCTAAGATTGCAATTTTACTTAGTACTAATTTTAGATGAATATATTTTGGGGATAATCAGTTTGTTATTTTTATTATTTGTACTATTTGTAGGTTACGAAACAGCCTACATTGCTGTTTACCAATCGGAGGAAGATTTTAATAGGGAAAAGCTTTCTGGCGTAGTTCGCTTCTTTTTTAATCATCCACAGCAACTCATTATAACTCTATTGATTGGAAAAATTCTCTCATTATCGCTTTCCATTTATTTCACCTACAGTTTTATATTGAATCATTTTGATACAAAAAACACAATTCTGTTTTTTATTGTACTCACTATTTTACTTTCAATAATACTTATTCTACTGGGTGATTATCTTCCTAAAGTACTATTTAGACGCAAACAAACAGTTTTATTACAAATCTTCGCATGGCTTATAGGCCTATTTTTCATTGTTTTCTATCCAATTACTCAAGTAATTAACTGGTTAGCATCAAAAAGTAACACAAACAAAAAAGATATTTACGGAAACACCAATATTTTCTCTTTGGTCAATTTGAATTATCTTTTGTCTGAAAACTCATCTACAAATGAAGTCTTTTCAGGCATTGATAATGAGGTTAGAATTATCCAAAACGTTCTTGACCTTTCGAATGTTAAACTGAGAGATTGTCTTGTTCCCCGTACTGACATGGTAGCTTTGAAGCACGATGCAGATATTCAAACATTGAAACAAATGTTTATCGAAACAGGTTTGTCTAAAATATTAGTGTACAAAAAAGACCTCGATAACATAATTGGGTATATTCACTCTTCCGAACTGTTCAAAAATCCGAAGGATTGGTCGAAGCAGATTAACCCAATTCCTATCGTTCCAGAAAGTATGTCAGCCCAAAAACTGATGAAAATATTAATGCGTGAAAAAAAGAGTATTGCTGTAGTTGTTGATGAGTTTGGTGGCACTTCTGGCATTGTTACTTTAGAAGATATCATGGAAGAAATATTTGGGGAAATTGAGGATGAGCACGACGTAAGATCACATACGGCATTAAAAACAGGAGAAAATGAATACCTTTTGTCTGGAAAGCTTGAAGTTGAAGAAATTAATGAAATGTTTCATTTAGACATTCCTGTTTCTGAAGATTATTCAACTTTAGCTGGTTTCATTCTTCAAGAGTATCAGCACATTCCTAAATTAAATGAGGTTATAAGAATTGACAATTACGTTTTCAAATTTTTAAAAGTAAGTAGCAATCGCATCGAGTTAGTCAAAATGGTGATAGAAAGCTAATATTTTCAGAATAAATAGTTAATTCATATAGCAAAAAGTCATTAATATTACAAAGAGTGTTTAGTTCTGAGTTTTTTTTTGTAATTTCGTCCCCTCAAAATTAATTTTAATTTATTTAATCACATAATATTCAATTTATTTAGAAATGGCAACATTACAGAACATCCGGAATAGGGGAGTTTTAATTGCAATTGTTGTGGGTATCGCAATGTTTGCATTTATTATAGGTGACTTTCTTAATTCTGGCTCTACGCTTGTTCAAGAATCAAAACAGACAATTGCTGAAATTGCCGGAGAAAAGATAAGGTACCAGGAGTTTCAAGCTTCAGTGGATCAATTGACTGATGTATATAAGATTGAACTTGGTAGAACAAACTTTACTGAAGAAGAGATGGCTCAAATCCGTGCTCAAGTATGGGAGACAATGGTTAATGAGAAATTAATCGAACTTGAAGCAAAGAAAATAGGATTAACCGTTAGTAAAGAAGAGCTTAAAGAGCACTTAATTGGTGACAATATCCATCCTTTAATCCAACAAAGAGGTGCATTTGTGAATCCACAAACTGGTCAATTCGACAAAGATGCATTACTTCAATTTTACAGTACAGTTTTTGATAAAAACTTATCAGGAATGGAAGCAGAGCAAGTACGCGAAGCTAAATCCTATTGGTTATACTGGGAAAACACGGTTAAAAACGCATTACTTCAGGACAAATACTTTGGTCTGATCGGTGCTGCAGTTGGTGCTAATAAATTAGAAGCACAATACAACTTTGACGCACGCAAGAGCAGCAGTGATGTTGAATATGTATATCAGGCATACTCACTCGTTGATGATGCTGAAATAAATATTAGTGACGCTGAAATAAAATCATATTACGACAAAAATAAAGCACTATACAAACAAGATCCAAACCGAACTTTGAAATATGTTAGCTTTGAAGTAAGACCTCTTGAAGAGGATTATCAAGAAGCTGAAGAGTGGATTGCGAAAATTAGTGAAGAGTTTACAAGTACTGATGATATTGCTGGTTTGGTTAATGCTGAATCAGATGTACCATACACTGACTTAGCACTTACTCGTCAAAATATACCTGCAAAATTAAGAGACTTTGCATTTTCAAGCTCTAAAGGTGCTGTTTTTGGACCTGTATTTGAAAATGATACCTACACTATGGCTAAAGTTATGGAAACAGGTATCATGGAGTCTGACTCTGTAAAATTACGCCTCATCTTATTACCTGCTGATGACAAGACGGTAGTTGACAGTGTATTGAATGCTGTAAAAGGTGGTGCTGACTTTATTAATTTGCTAAGCAAATACTCTGATCCTTCTATGCTTGCTAATGGTGGAGAAGTGGGATGGATAACTCGCACAATGGTAGGAAAAGAGATTTCAGATCCAGCTTTTGCTACTACAGTTAACGGAGCATTCAAAGTTGAAGCAGGTGAGATGGCTCAAATTTTCCAAGTAATGGAAAAAACTCCAGCTCGCAGCAAAGTGAAATTGGCTATACTTGAAAGAGAAATTACACCAAGTAATCAATCATACAGCCATTTCTACAATGAAGCTAAACAATTTGCTGCAAGCGTAGGAAATGACATCAAAAAATTTGAAGACTTAGCAGAAGAGAAAGGATATATTCTACGCTCAGCAGAGAATATTTCTAAAAACAGCGAAAGCATTCATATGATTCCACAATCACGTCAAATCGTACGTTGGGCCTATGAAAACAAAAAAGGAGCTATATCTGATGTCTTTGATTGCGACAGAAATACTTACGTAGTAGCTGCTCTTGCCGCTATTAATGAAAAAGAATTTGTTGATTTAGATGTTGTGTCTGATCAAATCAAAGCTCAGCTTACGATAGATAAAAAAGCTGAAGTTTTAATGGCTCAATTAAAAGACAAGTTAAAAGACAAGTTAAACGACAATACAAATCTTGAAACCTTAGCTGAACAATTAGGAACTGAAGTTGCAATTGCACCATCTATCAATTTTGCTTCTTTCCAATTTGGTGATCAAGGCAACGAACCTTATATTATTGGTAAGGCTTCAGTGATGGAGGCTAATAAAGTTTCTGAGCTACTTAAAGGTAGAACTGGCGTTTACGTAATCAAACCTTTAGAGAAAAGCGAAGATACTACAGAGTTTATTGAAGCTATTGAACTTGGTCAATTAAATAATCGTATTTCTCAATCTTTACCTTATACGATTATGCAAAAGCTTAAAGATAAGTACTCAATTGTTGATAATAGATCTAACTTCTATTAATCAATAATCAAAACAATAAAACAAATCAGCTGCTTTTTACTTAAAAAGTGGCTGATTTTGTTTTTGGGAAATAAACTCTTTTCACATATCAAAATAGAGATAACTAAGCCGAATTAGCCATCGCATAAACTTGTTGTAGCATATAAATTAATGTTAGGTAAAATCTTGTGATGAAAATTATTGAAATACTATTAAGTCAAATTTGACCTATTCTATTTTCATTTTTCTCTTTCTTACCTCATCAACTTTCAACGCCTATTATGCAACCAAATCTGAAATGAATTAATGCTATTTTGCCAAATCACATAAGCTCCCGCACCAATGGAAGATATCGGATTCAAATAAGTTTGAGCCATCCAGATAATAAGTACTGTGTTCTTCTGCCCTAAACCTTGTCCGCCTGCTATAGTATTATGGAATCTGCTTCCAATCTTTCTTCCTACAACAAACTGCGCCACAGCAATAATAAGCGTTGAGACGGCCAATGATATCCACAAGCCATAATCGCTAAACTCTTGATGATACATAAAATTAACAGTGCGAGCTACAACTATTATGAGAGATATTACCCATAAATAAAAGGAGAGGAAACCCAACTTAGCAATGCCTGCAGCCAAATCCTTATTTAGCTTACGTATTACTACAGCCAAAAGCATCGGTAAAAGCAAAAGGAAGGAAACTTTTTGAAAAATAGTGAATAGAGAATCAACGAAAGAGATCTCATTCGCTCCTACGAAACCGAAAAAAAGAGGAGCTACAATTAAAAACAACAAGTTACTCAATAAGCTATAGGCTGTTAAACTCTCCACATTTCCGTCCAACATCCTTGTTATTACAGGTGCTGCTGATGCCGTAGGCGCAAGAACACATACCGAAGCACCTTGAGCTAACAGGGGATGAATAGGTAATAAAGAAAAGTAGATCAACAAAGACCCAAACAGCTGAATTAGCAATAAAAAGAGATGCAAACGCTCAAAACGAATTTTACTCCACTCTATTTTTAAAAACGTAAAAAAGAGCATCAAGAAAATAAAATAAGGAATCGAGGCTCCAAATTGAGCAAAAAACTGAAAAAAAGCGACACCAACCAGCATGGCTATCGGCATAGCGTATGATTTTATTAAGCGTAGCATATATTAAAATTTAGGCATGTTGTACTTTTGTAATTCATTGCGTAATTCTTGTGACTTTCCGTCTGTAACCTTATCCATCAAAGCCCAAAAACGATGACTGTGGTTCATCTCCACCGTATGGCAAAGCTCATGAAGCACCACATACTCAATTAGATGATAAGGCACTAAAAGCAAATAAAAAGATAAATTGATACTTTTTTTACTACTACAACTGCCCCAGCGTGTTTTTGAAGATTGAATTTTTACATCTGAAATTGTAAATCCATACTTTTTAGCTAAGTCAACTGTTAGAGGTGTCAAAATTCGCTTAGCTTCATTGCGTAAAAAATAGTTGATACTATTCCAAAAGTAGCTTTGCAGCTGCTCATCATCAGTACTTAAATTTTCAGGATATTCAATCCGCAAAACACCACCATCAAGCTTAGAAAAGATATCATCTCGCTTTGACTTGACTGTTTTGACCACAAATGAATAGGTTTGAAGCGGATTGTCATCGTCTATATGCAATGGATTAACTTTTTTAAGCTGTTGGCGATTTTTTCTAAGTCTATCGCGCACATCATCTATAAATTTCAATCCATCCTTTTCGGATTGCCCAAGAGGCAATGCCACACGCAAGTAATCTGGATAAACGCGTACATTCATCCGTTTGGCTCGCACGCTTCGGTAAAATCGAATTTCGCCAAACTCCTTATCTTCTATCTTTGAAATAAAATTTCTCATAAATTCTTACAAATTTACAAATAAAAATATTTTATCCATCTACTTTCCTTTGAAATAGGTATTTTTGCAAAAGATAAAACTGTTTTTCTTATAGATACAATGTAAAAAATGGCAAATTGGACAGAACGAACCGAGCTATTAATAGGAAGCGAAGGCGTTGACAGGCTTCAAAAAGCATCTGTTTTAGTAGTTGGCTTAGGTGGTGTTGGCGGAATAGCGACAGAGATGATAGCCCGTGCCGGTGTTGGGAACCTCACATTAATTGACCGCGACGTAGTAGGCGAAAGCAATATTAATAGGCAAATCATCGCACTACAATCTACAGTTGGACGAAAAAAAGCGGAAGTACTTGCAGAGCGCTTACAAGATATAAATCCTGATATTAAAATAGAAATCATCAACGAATGGTTGGATGAAAACAACATGCAGCAAATTCTCGATTCAAAAGCTTTTGACTACGTTGTAGATGCTATCGACACAATTTCACCGAAGGCATTTCTATTAAAGGGCTGTGTGGACCGTGGACTAAAAGTAATTTCGGGAATGGGTGCAGGCGCCAAACTAAATCCGGAGATGGTGCGTGTAGATGATATTTCAAAAACCAATTACTGCCCTTTGGCAAAAGCTGTTAGAAAACGTCTATCCCGCATGGGCGTAAAAAAAGGTGTTAAATGCGTTTACTCTACCGAAACAAGCATCAAAGAGAGTGTTGTAGCTGTAGAAGATGAAAAATATAAAAAAACAACAACAGGCACCATCTCATTCATGCCAAATATGGTAGGACTTATGATTGCATCTGTGGTAGTAAGAGACTTGATTGAAAAATAAAAAGATATGATACAAGCAAAAGGAATCCATAAGTCGTTTGGTCAACTTGAAGTGCTAAAGGGCGTTGATCTTTCGGTAGCAAAAGGCGAAGTAGTCTCCATAGTGGGACCAAGTGGCGCAGGTAAAACCACCCTACTTCAAATTTTAGGAACATTAGATAAGCCCAATAGAGGAGAAATAATTATCAACGGAACCGATATCGTAAAGCTAAAAGGGGACAAACTTGCCAAATTCAGAAACAGTGAAATTGGTTTTATCTTCCAATTTCATCAACTACTGCCTGAGTTTACAGCTCTTGAAAATGTGATTATC
Organism: uncultured Paludibacter sp.; assembly: GCA_964346125.1. Lineage (GTDB taxonomy): Bacteria > Bacteroidota > Bacteroidia > Bacteroidales > Paludibacteraceae > UPXZ01. Next base: position 12,412 of record CAYFTO010000032.1, on the reverse strand, counting down.
CCAGCCTTAATAGGCAAAACCAATACAGCAAAAGCCACCAAGCGGGCCAAAGAGCTATTGGATTATTTGCAATTAAGCGAGCGACTGGAGCATAAACCAAGCGAACTCTCCGGCGGAGAAAAACAGCGTGTAGCCGTGGCTCGTGCATTAATTAACAATCCATCCATAATCCTTGCCGACGAGCCGTCTGGCAGTCTCGACTCACAAAACAAAGAGGAGCTGCACAAGCTCTTGTTTCAGCTTCGTGATGAGTTTGGCTACACCGAAATTATAGTTACTCACGATGAAGACTTAGCAAATCTTTGCGATAGAACTATTCAAATGGTGGATGGAATAGTGAGCTAAAAAATTAAACAACTAAAAACTAAAAACCCAAAATACAATGAACAAACAAACTTTATTCTTATTATCAGCGCTATTTTTCGTTTCTACTCTATTTGCTCAGCAGTTTCCGCAGCGTGAAAACACGCATCGACTGATGAGCTATAATATCCACCATGGTGAAGGGATGGACGGAAAGATAGATTTAGAACGCATTGCAAAGCAGATTTTAGATATCAATCCCGAAGTAGTTGCACTGCAAGAGGTAGATAGCGTAGTGAATCGAAGTGGCAATATTGATATTATGCAAAAACTGGGATTGCTAACGCTTATGCATCCCACTTTTGGACACTCAATCCTGCATGATGGTGGAAAATATGGCAACGGCATCTTAACAAAAGAGAAACCCGTGGCTGTGCATAAAATTGCACTTCCAGGTAAAAAAGAAGCACGTACAGCCTTAATCGTTGAGCTTTCACGTTATGTGGTAGTCAATACGCATCTTTCTTTGACAAATAGTGAGCGTGTAGAGTCGATGAAACTAATAACTAAAGCGATTGAAAACTACGACAAACCGGTATTTTTGATAGGTGATTTGAATGCACAGCCCGATGATGAACCTATAAAAACTTTGATTGAAAACAAATGGCAGATGCTTACGGATGGTAAAACAAAGACTTACCCATCTATTGAACCCGAAGAGGTGCTTGACTATGTCTTTGGATATAAAGGAAAAGGAGAGGTTTATTCCAAATTCAATGCTCGCGTAATCAATAACCAAATAGCATCCGATCATCGTCCTATTTTTGTTGATATTCGTCTAAAAACTCCTGCGGATCAAGTAATGCGGACCATTCCTTATTTACAAAATCCTGGTATTGATGAAATGACTGTTATGTGGCTTACCAATGTTCCGGCTCGCAGTTGGGTTGAGTATGGCACTGACCCCAATAATTTGCAACGTGCTCGCACTTTCTTAGAGGGTAAAATGGTAGCCAACAATAGGATTAATGCTATCCGATTGAGCAATTTAACTCCGGGTACAAAATATTATTACCGTGCTGTTTCGCAAGAGATAACACGCTACTCACCCTATTTCAAAGAGTTTGGCGACACAGTCAGAACCGAGCTTAAAAGCTTTACAACTTGGAGCGATGATATTAAAAATTTCAGAGTTATTGTTTATAACGACATCCATAGCAATATGGCCATGTTTCAAAAACTGCATTCGCAAGTGGATAAAAAACCATACGATTTAGTTATTTTCAACGGTGATTGTTTTGACGATGTGGGTGTTGAGGAAGATATTGTTGGACGCCTGAAGACTTATACTCCCCGTATCAAAAGCGATGAAATTCCTTCTATCTTTATGCGTGGTAATCATGAAACACGCGGAGAGTATTCTCCATTGCTTTGGAATTATTTAGGACGTATGGGAGGACGCTCTTATGGTTCATTCTCTATGGGCGACACTCGCTTTGTACTGCTGGATTGTGGCGAAGATAAACCCGATGATCATTGGGTGTATTACGATATGAATGATTTCACGCAACACCGCTTGGATCAAGCTGAGTTTTTGAAACAAGAACTGAAGTCAAAAGCGTTCAAAAAAGCAAATAAGCGCATTTTAATCCATCATATTCCTCTCTTTGGAAAAAACTTGGATAAATACAAACCCTGCTCCGAACTCTGGATTCCTATTTTGAAAAAAGCCCCTTTCAATGTCTCTCTCAATGCACATACGCATCGCCGTGAGATCATTGAAAAAGGGACTTATGAAAATAATTTCCCTGTAATTATCGGCGGTGGCAATCAAGAGCGCTCTGGAACTGTGATGGTTTTAGAAAAAACAGGCAATAAATTAAGCTTGGAAGTATTAGATGTTGATGGAAATCAATTGGAGTTTAGAGAGCTGTAGGGAGCGTGGAAAGTTCGTAAAGTTTTTAAAGTGGAAAGTGGATTTTGAGTGATGGGGGGATAGTGATTTCAAGATTATAGTGTAAAAGTTTAAAACTAAAAGTGAAAAGTCTTTTATCTTTTTTTTCTTAGTTCCTTACTCTTTTATCTTTACAAACTTTCTACTTTCTACTTTCTAACTTTTAACTAATAGCTATATATAATCGCAAAGCAATATAAACCTACGAGGTTTTAGGATATAATAGCCTGAAAGGCTCAATTTGCATAGCCGTAGTTCATAGACCTGCGGATTAAAAACAACACCACAATCCTACCTGAAAAGGCAGTACAAAATTTAGTGTTTAAACCTACTAGGTTTTAGTGGTTTTATTTTAATGAAGATTGTTGTTGTAAAGCATTGCCGATGAGTAAATGTGATAAACCTAGTAGGTTTTAGCACAAACTTTCCAACCGCACAATCTAAAAGTCCCCTTTAGGGGATTGAGGGGTAGAGAGATTTTAGCATTGCTGTATAAACACACAAAAGGCAAAATGTTGCACGGCATAGCTCCCTCTTTCCTCCAAAAAAGACAGGGGATAGACCTTGACGTATAAAGCTCAATATTCAAATTGGTATGTATACACGCTTTCATTGCCTGCATTATCTACAGCTTTGAAGAGCAAGTTTTGCGTGCCACGTGATAGTCGGGTATCATCAAATGTATAGGTGTAGTTCGGTGATTTTGTGTCGTGTTTAAACAATACAAACTGACCGTTAATTTCGCCTCGGAAGGATTGAATACCACTTCTTTCGTCTTTTAGTTGAATCGTTATTTGACGTTTCGCTTTCCATTGTGCTGGAGAAATTGGAGTAATAAGGGGTGCTGTTTTATCCATTCCTATAGCGTATTTGTCACCCAATTCTCTAATCTCAACCTCCATAAACCCTTCTTTATAACTTCCCCCTACCCAACTGCTTTTGCCTGCTCGGTCTATTTTCATCACTCCCAAATAAGGGATATTCTCTTCAGCAATATCTTTTACCGCAATCTTCAAAAGTGCATTTTTATAAAGAGCAACAGGCTTGCTGTGTATTTGATGAATATCTGAAAGGTAGTTAGTCGAAGCTACTCGTGAATAGTTAAAACAACAATCATCGTATAAGCTATTCGTCGGTAAAAACAAGGCAATATCATCATTCAAAAAGCTATTACTTAATAAATGAGAGAATCGCTTACGGCACTCTTTTGGCTCCGGTATGTTCTGTTTCACACCTTCAATTACAAAAGAGTAGCTTGTTCTATTTCCGTGGGTATCGGTCAATTCATATCGCAAATTATAGGTTTTTTCTTTATTAATATGAATATATCCATTCTCTTTGCTTTCATAAAACTTCAGACGATTACCAGGCTCAACAAAGGATTTCATAAAAAACGAGCGATTGAGTCGCCAATCTTCAAAGTCAATAAACGAATTTATCATCCGACTTTCATCGAATGAAAAGCGATCGATAGTACTTTCAAAGACTTTTTCATCATCCACAAATAGTTTTATATTTCTTACTCCGTAAATATTAGTAGTGCCATTCATAAGATCATATGCTTTTACACCAAGCCCAATCACACCCCAGGCTCTTATTCGCTGTGGTAATTGCAGTGGCAATCCATTCTTTCCTTTCCCTATATTCATGCGGATAGGATTTACTGACCCATTCACTACCGCTTTTCCATATTGAGGATAAATAGCGATACCTCGCAAGTCGGGTCTGACATTATCAGTAATTGTGTGTCCAAAATATTGGAGCGGATCCATTGGCTCTTCACTTTTTGTATCTCTGATTTCGAAGTGCAAGTGAGGGCCACCAGAACTGCCTGTATTACCGCTTAAAGCTATTTGCTCTCCCTTTTTGACAGGCAATTCATCAGGCTGCAATGAGATATCAATACGAAAAGCTTCTAATTCATACTGCTTTTGTACTGCGTATTCTTGAATTTTTTTAGAAAAACTATTTAAATGCCCATATACACTGGTATGTCCAGTAGTAGGATGATCAATATACAATGCCAAGCCATATCCTGTAGGTGAGATATTGATACGAGAAACATATCCATCTTCTATAGCAAAAATGGGTTTATTTACGGCATACTGAGTACGATAATCAAGCCCCGAATGAAAATGATTATTGCGCAATTCTCCAAAATTGGCACTTAATGAAGGGGGAATATTCAAGGGTGCTTTGTAATCTTGCGCTGATACAAAAGTAAGAGAGAATAATAATAAAAACGTTAGAATTAATTGTCTTATATTCATACTATACAATGATAATCGAGGTAATTTATATGATCCAATGCTTGCAAAAATAGTCATTCTTAGCAGAAATCTTCTTTTTATTTATCTGCTTTGACAAAATTTAAGTTGGTATAAGAATTTGTTTTCAATCAAGACATAAAAAAGCAGGGTATTTAATAAAGAATATCAAATACCCTGCAAGCGTTAAATCAATCAAATTATTATATTTTAAAGAAACGGATACTAAATGGATAATTCCATAAGTTGCCACTACTGGCTTTCACAGCACCAATTATGGTAAATATAAAATCAAGCATGGCAATAAGCAGTAGAGGAATAATTAATGAAAAGACAGATCCTAAAATTCCAAAAATACCCAAAAGTTCCCCTGGAAACATGCTTGAATCATCTATTACATTATCTAAATTATCAAAGAAGTCTAAAGAAAAAATAGATGTCCCTAAAAGTACAATGCCCAAAATGGCTATAACTACTGAATAAATAAACGTGCTAATTTTCCAGTTTAGAATTATTTTACCATTTTTATCTACAAATTCACTTTCATTTTTACGTGATGCCCACATGACAATCATAACTATCAATCCAGAAAAGGGGATAATATAACTGGCGAAATTCGATAGATGCAGCAAACTACTATAACTATAATGACTGCTTTCATCACTTGTTGTCCCTACCTGCTCCTCTCTTAAAATTTTTGCTTTCTCTTCCAAAAATTCACTCTCCGATAGCACGCCTTTTTGGTATAGCTCGTTTAGTTTTTCAAGCATCTCGAATTTACTGTCCATACTTTTCTATTTTTTTGATAAGTTATATTTCTATTGTGGCTACAAATGTAGTTATTCCTAAAAGAAGCTCAAAACATTTTACACTTTATTTTTTAACAAATGAGCTGAATTTACACTTATGTATCAACAAGTTGTATTATACACAAAAAAAACTACCTCACCTGAACACGACAAGTGAGGTAGTGCTATTTACTCTATCAACAATTATAAAACTCCTTGAGCTAACATCGCTTTGGCCACTTTCATAAAGCCAGCAATATTGGCCCCTTTCATATAATTGATGTAGCCATCAGCCTCGGTTCCAAACCTTACGCATTGGGTATGAATATCGCTCATAATTTGCTGTAATTTGGCATCTACTTCCTCAGCAGGCCAAGATAAGTGCATGGCATTTTGAGTCATTTCCAATCCAGATGTGGCAACTCCACCGGCGTTAACCGCTTTGCCAGGTCCGTAAGTAACCTTATTCTTGATAAACAAATCAATCGCCTCTGGAGTGCAGCCCATATTAGAAACCTCTGCTACGTATTTAGTACCATTCGCTATAATGTTCTTAGCATCCTCTTCATTAAGTTCATTTTGAGTAGCACATGGCATGGCAATATCCACTTTTACTTCCCATGGTTTGCGACCAGCATAAAATTTCGCTCCAAATTGCTCAGCATATGGTTCTACAACATCGTTGCGCGAATCGCGCAATTCCACCATATATTCTATTTTTTCACCGGAGATACCCTCATCGTCATATATATAACCATCCGGACCAGAGATAGCCACCACTTTTGCTCCCATTTCAGTAGCTTTCAGAGCGGCACCCCACGCCACATTTCCAAAACCTGATAGAGCGATAGTTTTACCCTTGATTGTATCGCCTGCAGTTTCAAGAATTTGCTTTACAAAATACATAGCACCAAAGCCTGTAGCTTCAGGACGAATTAAGGAACCTCCAAACTCCAAACCTTTGCCCGTAAATACGCCTGTATTGACGCGAGCCAACTTGCGATACATACCAAACATATAGCCCACTTCACGAGCTCCAACGCCAATATCACCTGCGGGCACATCAGTATTTGCACCTATATGATGCCACAACTCTAGCATGTAAGCTTGGCAGAAACGCATAATCTCAGCATCGGATTTACCCCGTGGATTGAAATCAGATCCACCTTTTCCGCCACCCATAGGCAGGGTAGTCAGTGCATTTTTAAATGTTTGCTCAAAGCCCAAAAACTTCAAAATGGATAGATTGACAGAGGGATGGAAACGAATACCACCTTTGTAAGGTCCAATCGCATTGTTAAACTGCACACGATAGCCCAAGTTAACTTGCACTTCACCTCTATCGTCAACCCAAGGCACCTTAAAGGTAAATACACGATCGGGCTCAACCATCTGCTCAGCTATTTTCATTTTTTCAAACTCTGGATGTTCGTTATACACTTCCTCGATAGTCATGAGTACTTCGTGTACTGCTTGCAAATACTCTTGTTCGCCTGGATGCCTTGCTTCCAGTTGTTGCATTAGTTTTTCAAGATTCATAATAGATTGTTTTATAGTTAAATACTTTACGTTTTTTTATCAATTCTCCTCTGGATAGAATGAATGAATAGAATGATAATCTCCTTTACGAATGGAAATTAATTATCAATTCTTACTTATGTTTTCACAGTTCTTATTACCAGATTTCAGTGCAATATTAAACATTTTTTTCAGTATTATCAAATTGTTTGTTGTACAATTTTAAGTTCTATTAATTTGTTTTACTAGACTAAAAAGTCATTATGCCAACATTCATTGTACAAAATGATATTTTATCTACTAAGTAAGTTGAATTACTTGAAAAAATCTTTTCTTTTCCGTATATTCGTAAAATAATTTTAAGTTTTACCATTTAACATGAAAATATAAAATATCTATCCACTAAAATCTAACACTATATGAAAGCCATGATATTTGCAGCAGGATTAGGTACGCGCTTACAACCTCTGACCAATAACACGCCAAAAGCCCTTGTACCCATAGCAGGAGTAACTCTGTTGGAGCATACTATCAATAAACTAACTCAATATGGTGTTGATGATATTGTTGTTAATGTGCATCATTTTTCAGATCAGATTATTAAGTTTTTGCAAGAAAAAAACAACTTTGGGGTAAATATACGCATCTCAGATGAGCGTGAGAAACTATTAAACACAGGCGGTGCTATAAAGTATACAAAACCACTTCTTGGCGACAAACAGTCATTTATCATACATAACGTGGACGTGTTTACCAATATCGATTTAGAAAGCTTGTACAAGGAGCATTGCGATGATAAAGGCCGCTTGGCTAGTTTGGTAGTAAGTAAACGCGACACAAATCGTTATCTCTTATTCAACGAAGACAATGAGCTGGAAGGCTGGATAAATGAGAAAACAGCGGAAACAAAACCCTATAAAAATATGGATGCAAGCAAGTATCAAAAATTTGCTTTTGCTGGGGTGCAAGTGGTGTCACCTGCTATATTTGACTTGATGGAAGATTTTGGAGATGAGTTTTCTATTATTGATTTCTATTTACGGCTATCTCAAACACAGCGAATTGTAGCCTATACACAAGATGATTTAGAAATGATTGATGTAGGTAAAATTGACGTAATAGAAGAGGCTGAAAAGTTTATTTTATCAACGAAAAAGCCAACGCCTTAATTGTTGACAAATTCAATAAACAGGATAAGTGCGATACTGATAATAAATTACAATAAAAAAAGGGATAAAACGCAAATTTACTGCTATTTTACCCCTTCTTTGTTCTTTGCTCTTAGCTCTTCCCTATTTTATCACTACTTTCTGTTGATTTACAAAATACACACCTGCTGGTAGTGTAAAGTGTTTAGTACCATTTAGTTCTCCAGTAAACAATGTTTTCCCTGCAAGATCGTATAAACTTACAGATACTAACTTGCTTGTGTTCACTGTCATGTTTCCATGAGCGGTGCTAATAGAGATGTATTTATTTATCTCAGTAATATCTACACCAGTTGAGGCATTAAAAACAGCTGTTATTTCCAAACCACCATCCACAAATTGTGCTGGAATAGTATATTTTCCACCAACAACTTGGGCGAGATCTACTGTTTCAATTCGCCACTGTCTGTTAGAATGGATAAACTCAGGATTAGACAGATGACCGTGTTTAATGGTCAATGATTCTAATTCATAAGCACTATCAGCCTCAATTTCAATTTCAATCGCCTCACCAAATGCAATCTCTGTACCTGACAAATTGGTCTTATCTGCATTTAATATTTTGCCATTTTCTGCTTGAACTGTTACATTAGAAACATCGCTATGCACATTCAAAAGTACATCTACAAAGGCCCCTCCGTTATTAACAATATGGTTATCAGTCGATATATTTCCTTTTGGGTCGATATTATCCCAATCCACTTTGAAACGCATGCGGTAATTTCCTTTTTCCATATCCGCTGGAAGCGTAAATTCGGGTGGATTTACACCGGGATTTTGATTTGTCATAGCACTTCCCGTACTGTTTTTACCATCGTAGTATGAATAAGCCACCACACTTGAGCCCTCTGCTGGTGTTCCATCATTATTTAGCGATGAAGCAAACTGTCCTGAATTTTGGAAATCAAGATATACATAACCGTGCATCCATGAGCCTGCATACGTCATCCTTGGAGCAATGATATCACCTGGTTTTGCAAAACCCATTTTCTCGATATCATCTGTCAAGTCTTGATATACATACTTAGGACCACCAGGAATTAGTGCATTTAACTTAGCGTCCCCGTTTTCTGAAAAAAAAAACCTTGCTCAAAAATCGATCTACTCTTGAGTAAACAGCATTAGGAGGTAAATTTGTTGCATAATCACCACCAAAGTAATCTCTGGTGGCAACTTTACTGTCAAACAAACCTTCTTTTACTGCAATAGCCTTAACAGTTAAGGATTTTGAAATCTGGAAAGGAGCAGTATAAAGTGTTGAATTTCTATCAGGCGTTTCACCATCTAAAGTAAAATAGATAGAAGCACCCTCTGTTTGTGTAGCAATGCTAACTTCAAGACTTTCGCCAAATGCGCCCTCTTCAGGCGAAATTACAGGTACATCGCAAGCTTCAGGAGCTGTTATAATATACGATGCATTCACTGTTGTTTCAAAGCTAATGGTATTGTCATCTACAATTTCGAAAGCAACATCATTCCCGCTTACAGCATCTTTCAACTGAGAAATAGAAGCAAATGGGAAGTTCACAACACATTTTTGACCTGCATACGAAGTGATTTTAGCTTCAGTCAAGAAGTTTGAATTCCAAGCTATATCTACTTCAAAGTTTCCTATTGCTTTCAAACCATTTACACTTCCTTCTGTCCATGCATCAGGCAATGCTGGTAAAAGTTGGATAGTACCAATATGGCTTTGAAGTAACATCTCAGCAATCCCTGCTGTTGCACCAAAGTTTCCATCAATTTGGAATGGTGAGTGAGAGTCAAATAAGTTTTGGTAAATACCACCATCTGATTCGTTCGTACCCAAAGTTTTTGACAATCTCAATGCTTTGTTCAAAATAATACGAGCGTGATTACCGTCCATAGCACGAGCCCACAGGTTTATCTTCCAACCCATTGACCAACCTGTGCTTGCATCACCACGTGCATTTAACGAAGTGATAGCTGCGTTAAAATAAGCCTCATCAATCAAAGGAGATATTTGGTTTCCTGGATAAAGTCCCATCAAGTGTGAAACGTGTCTATGTCCATTTTGTCCTGCAGTTTTTTCTGAATATTTCCACTCACGTAGATGTCCATCAGCATCAATGGCCAAACCAGTATCCAAGTTGTCGAATTTACTTTGTAATTCAGCTTTAAATGTAGCATCGCCTGCCACTAAACTACCCAATTCATCCATTGCTTGCAGAGTATTATTGAATAAATCCCAAACCAATTGTTGCGAATGCGCAGTAGCATCTTCTTTGCCTGGTCCATGCTCAGGAGAATACTCATCTGGACAAACCCAAGTACCATCAGGTTGATATGTTTTCAAAATATGCGAACCCTGTGCTTTTCCTCTATCCTGAATTAAACGTTCCATCCAGTATTCAGATACTGTTTTCATTACTGGATAAGCTACATTAAGCAAGTAGTCTTTATCCAATGTATAGCGATAATGTTGCCAAATATGCATTGCATACCAAGCATTTGCAATCACGTAGTTGTGCATAAAACCACCGTGCCAACCAAATATGTTGTTCTCTGTATATAGAGTCCAACCTTTGGTCTGTCCACTATCTTTCGCATTTTTCTTCCACTGATCTTGCAGTTGCGATTCGTTATAAATGTAATTTAAGAATGTGTTATGAAGCTCTGACAAGTTGGTATTTTCAGCTGGCCAATAGTTCATTTGCACATTAATATTACTGTGAATATCTGAGCTCCATGGTGGATTGTTTTTATGATTCCAAATACCTTGCAAGTTAGCAGGGCTATCAACTCCACGTGCCGAAGAGATCAATAAATATCTACCATAATTGAAATACAATTGCTCAAGGAATAAGTTTTTATAACCATTGCTATTGTAATCGTTGATTAACTCATCTGTAGCCATAGTATTAGCTGTACCAGCTAAGTTGAAGCTTACACGGTCAAACAATGATTTATAATCTGCGATATGATCTACTTTAAGCGTTGAAAAATCTTTAGCTAATGCAGAAGCAACTATTCCATCTGTCTCTGGCTTAATCTGAGAAGCATCATAAGTATACGATTTGCTTGTTGGCGAATAGTTTGTCTTACCACGAAGAACAAGCATAACTGAATTGGCATCCGAGACAGTCAATACACCATCTTGAACAGATAACGTTCCACCTTCATTTTTTACTGAAAGTTTTGCGTAGTAATTCAACAACTTCAATTTTCCTTCAAAAGTAATAGAATTACCTTCAGTTACAGTTTTTTCACCATGTGAACCCCACAGGTAAATTTCTAAATTCAATTTACCGTTTTCAGAAGCGGTATAATTCATTACAATTGCACTATCTGGATTGGATGAGATATATTCACGCTTATAATGCACATTGTCTATATCATACTCTACACTTGCAACTGCATTTTCGATATCCAAAGCACGTCTGTAGTTCTGTACAGCTGTTACGCCTACTGAATTTATAAATACGCTACCAAAGTTTTGATACGCACCATAGGTGGTTTTATCGCCTTCCCAAAGCGTTTTATCATTAAATTGTATCTCTTCTTGTTTAATACCTCCAAAAATCATCCCACCAAACTGACCATTTCCGATTGGTAGAGCGTGCGTCATCCACTCTTTAGCAGGAGATTTATACCACAGAGATAACTTTGAAGCAGGAGCAGTTGTTGTTCCAGTAATTGAAGCCTCAGTTGTTGGCTGTTCGGGTTTAAAGCCCATATCAGCTGGCAATACGAATTCAAAAGGATTATTTGGGTCTGCAAAACTCCATTCACCCAATTGTCTTTCCGCACCAGCGCCACCGAATTGATTCATATATTGCGAAGCACCATTACGTTGTAACTCCCAAGCAGGTTTATATGTATTATTTGTAGTAGCTTGAAGTTTAAATGTGATGCTTGAAGTAGAACTTGTTTGAAAACGGCTGCTTGCAAAGCTTAATTTTCTACCCGTTTTTGAAGTTAACTCATAGTTATTAGCTATGCCAGTAATTTTCCACAGCTGTTCAGCTTTGTCTTTAACGGCTGCTTTAGTAATAACATTTTGGTTATTACCCATGTCTTGCATCACAGCTTGCCCGTTCTTAAACTGAACGTAATACCAGGTTTCATTACCATCTTCGCTAACTTGTGGTAATGTTTGAGCCATTAATCCAAAACTTGCAAAGAAAGCAAAGCAAAGAATCATTACTCGCTGAAAAATTGATTTCATCATAGAAATTATAATTTAAAGGATTAAGATTTTTCTATTTAATATTTGATGCGTTTGAATATTCAAACTACTCTATTTCAATAAATTACATTGAAATACAAAAATACGAATAATATATTAATTGGACAACAAATGGTAGTATCCCTAAAAGTGTGTAATTTGTATCTTGATTTATTGCAAAGTTA
>CAYFTO010000031.1:0-19227 GCA_964346125.1 uncultured Paludibacter sp. | reverse complement strand
TTATTTAGGACGAGTCAAGGATAAGTCTTTTTATTTCAGGCATTACAAATCAGCCATTTCTTCAGGTTTATGCTTGTATTTAAATACTACAGCAAACAAAATCATTACTACAAAAGCATAGGCAGCAAAAGCAAACCAGATACCTTGCCAGTTTAAGATATTGTTATCAAGAGTAAACCACTTTGTAATAGCAAAACCGGCTGCGATATTTCCTAATACGGCACCAACACCATTAGTCATAAGCATAAATAATCCTTGAGCCGAAGATTGAATTGACAAATCTGTATTTTTCTCGACAAACAAGGCTCCAGATATATTGAAAAAGTCAAATGCCATTCCATATACAATACAAGAAGCGATAATTAGCGTGAATCCCAAAATAGAGTTGCCTGCAATGCCGAATAGGGCAAAGCGTAGCACCCAAGCTAACATGCTGAGCAACATGACATTTTTAATTCCAAAACGTTTAAGGAAAAAAGGAATTGCTAAGATAAATAGTGTTTCAGAGATTTGAGATACCGACAATATAATGGTAGAGAAGTTATTAATTAATTCACCTTTTGGAAAAACTGTGGCATCTTGCAAAAAGCTATCTCCATATGCATTTGTTAGTTGTAGTGCAGCTCCTAATAGCAAGCTAAAGATAAAGAAAAGAGCCATTCTTTTATCCTTAAATAATACAAAAGCTTCTAATCCTAATTTTTGCATTATGCTTTGTTTCTGCTTTTTATCTTTATTATCAGATTGAATGGTAGGAAGGGTAAAGAAGGCAAATACAGCCAAAAATACAGCCATTACTGCTGAAATAATAAACGAGACTTTAATACTGTGACCTAAGCCCCAATCTTTTGTAAAATAGTTGGTAATCCACATAGCGATGATAAATCCAATCGTGCCCCATACGCGAATAGGCGGAAAAGCAACTACTGGATCTTTTCCTTCTTTTTTCAAAACATTAAAGCTAATAGAGTTTGTTAGCCCTATTGTTGGCATATAAAAACTCATAGCTATTAATAGAACCCAAAAGAAGGTGGTAGGAGAATCAATGCTTGGCAGAAAAAACATAGATGTAGCAAAGAGTAGGTGCAAAATAGTATAAACATAGTTGGCTTTCCATTTATCGGCGATAATACCAAATAGTGTTGGCATAACTAATGATGCAAACCCCATAGTAGAAAAGACCAATCCAAATTGTGCTCCATTCCATTGTTTTTCAACAAATCCATAATGACCCAATGTCATCATCCAAGCTCCCCAAACAAAGAATTGGAGGAAGTTTATGACTGTTAATCGTGTTTTTATGCCCATATAAGTAAGTTTTAAGTTTTTTTATTTAGGAAAGAAATTAATCTTCTCTGCTCTCCATCTCATCCCGAATAATTGCAGCAATCTCATACAATTCAACAGCTATCGCTTTATCTAAGTTTTCTTGCAATTGCTCTTTCGACAATGTTTTAACGGACTCTTCTGTGAATGATGTTATGTCAAGTTCTTCTGTTTTTTTGTCAGACTGGAGTTTGGACTGTTTTAGCTCTTCTGTTGAGTCAGCTCCTACTATAGTTAAGATTTCTTCTTTGATGAAAATAGGAGCATTGCTTCTAACGGCTAATGCTATTGCATCAGAAGTACGTGAATCTATAATGATAGGATTATTTCCTTGCAATAAATGAATTTCTGAATAAAAAATATCATTGCTCATTTTATATATTACCATTTTTGTCATTTTAGCATGCAGTTCTCGCACTATGCTGTTCATCAAATCATGTGAAAGAGGACGCGGGGCCTTTGTGTCATTTAGATAAAGTGCAATAGACTGAGCTTCTGACTCACCAATAAGCACAGAAAATCGCCTTCGTTGATTTTCATGCTCTATAAGCACTAAGGAATATGTTCCACCCAACGATTGATTATAAATCATTCCTGCTATTTTAATCTCAACTTCTTTCTCCATAATTTTAAAATTTGATAATAAAAGGTATTACAAATATATAAATAATTAATTTAAGAAAAAAGCTTGTTAGCTAAATAAAAAAGGATTGAGATAGGTCTATAATTAAAAATACAATTACCTAGTTCGCAATATCGGATATCCCTCTACCGCTGTAGCATATCCGTTGTCATCTAAGAAAACGGTGTTAACTTTAACCCTTTGTTTTTCATTTTTATCCAAATCAACGCCAACTAGAATATCCATCACGAAATTATCAATTGTATAGAGGTAACTATTAAGATGAAATGGCGTGCTGTCATCATCTTCTTCAAACTCATGGGCTAAATAAAAAGCGTTATTTAAAACGGCTATGCCTGAGAGCTGGAAATGTTCTTCTTGATCTTTATTATAACTTACAAGGTCAAACAACAAATTGGTCATATTAAGTCGAGTCAAAGAAAGAATATGTTTTTCTCCATCTCTTTCTCCTTCGAATATATACTCTTTATTTAGTAATAAATTCTCAGGAAAAAATACGGTATCATTGGCAATTATCATATAATTATCAATGAGTTGGATAGGATTTTGATCATTCCCAAGAGCTTTGATAAAAGAAGGGTCGTAAAGTGAACTGTCATTTACACTTACGTTTATTGGAATTGATAAAGTCGTTTTATCTTTATCTTGCTCGTTTGTAGTAATGGGTTTGCAACTTTGAAGTAACGCTGACATAATAACTATGCTTATAACCAAAACTTTTATTAAATGTTTCATTATGATTAAGTATTTGTTGTTAGAATTTCCATCTCAATAAAAAGCGAACATCAGTTTTTCTATTCCCCATAATCTCTTCATTGCCTGTACCAAACGAAAGGCGATCATCTGCATAAGAGGTTTGAGCAAATTTCAACCATAGTGATAGTTTTTCTACAGGCGAATATTTGATATTAAAGTAATAACGCGCTCCCACACCATAATTCATCGGTACTGAAAATGCATAAAGCACATCACTTTCATAAACATATATTCTGTTATTGTAATTCTTTGCATCAAATGCCTGAAGTCGCATGTTCATGCTAAGCGGCACTTCTTTGAAATCGTATTTCACATCTTGAAATACTGAAAAGCCGTAAGTACTTGGATTAACTCCATTATTAAAACCATTTGCATCCAATTGATTTTTGAAATTAAACCTGCCAAAGCGATAGTTTAATTGATATCTTGCCTGCCACTTGGGTTGAGCTGTTTGCACAGGCATTGTGCTTACTGTATCTGTAAAGTTTTTGGAGTTTTCTTCGTACTTAAATCTCCAATACATATTCATATCGCGACGTGGCGAATAATCAAACTGCACTAAATAATCTTTACCTATAGAAGAAGCATCTACACCAAACTTATTCCAAGGGAACTGGTAGCTGTCTATATAGCCCGATATTTTCCAGTAACGAAAAGGGATTACTTCAGCACCAATATACAATCCGCTTTCATTATTCACACGAGCTGTTTCTGAAAAAGTACGTCCATAAAGTACATCATATTCTTTGCTAAAATAACGATGAAGTGCAACAAAGCTAACTCGTGAAACAGGGTTAAAACTCATACCGTTGGTTGTAGCAAATGCGTTTTCTCTATCAGTTGTAGCAGTTTCGCCAAAAAAATTCATTTTGTTCCATCGAGCTTTATAGTTGATACTTGCAGCTGTTTGTTCGGTTCCACTAAAATAGAATTTATTATAATTTGTTGGACGAGCTTGTAAAGTGTGATCAAAATGTGCATAATAAGCGGTTGCACCTATTTGAAACCATTGGTGGTTGAATGTGATATTGGCTCCTGCAACTTGATGAAGCACTGTATTCTTTTTTGCTAAATCATTAGTTGTACGGTGCAGACCTGTTTTATTGATTGAAACAAATGTGCCATTTATTGTGTCCGCATCTATTCGTTTTGCTGAATAAAATCCTGTTATATCAAAGCTACCCAAACGAATGGTGGCACCGCCTCCCCTAAAAATATCATATTCAGCTGTTGAACTAAACTTTTTTAGCCCAGTTGCACGTGGCGATACTTGCATAACATAGGATGATTTACCCATCGAAAAGTCAGTTCGCATAATCAAACCTTGTCCGAAATTTGCTCGATAATCACCTGCAACTAAAGACTTTATGTATCCCACATCTTTCATTTCAAAGAATGCAGAATAAAAATCATAGCCTTTGTTGTGTTCACCCCAAAATTGTTCGCCTGCATCTTTTTCAGCAGTGATACCAAAAGCGATATTATTTTTGTACTTAAATCGATATTTTAAATGATTGTAATATGGGTCACCTACATATTTTTTGGCGTTTTTTTCGTCTGCTCCTTCTACATCATTTGGAATCTTATTGAATCCTTCACGATTTTCTAATCCACGGTCTAAGCGGAAATAAATTTCGTTTTTACCATACTTAAAAATATCTTTAGCTCTGAAAGTTTGTTTTTTCTCAATAGCATCTCCAACGTATACAAATGGTAACATGCGTTGAATTGAAATCATATCCATGCCATCAACCAACTGGAGCTCGTAAATTGAATTGATAGGAGAATTTCGGTAAATATAGTATAGCAAATTATCTATTTGCAAATCGCTTATAAATTGAAGTTTATCTAACTCTTCCTTATTGGTATGATTTAGGTTTATGGGATTTTCGGCTAAAATCATTAGATCATCGTATAAATCTTCATAATTTATACTGATTTCATCATCTTCTAAAAGCTGCTCATAAATATCAGCAATAATTTGTTCGATTGAAGTGCCTGGTTCTTGTGATATCAATGAAACAGGAGTCAAAAGAGCTAAAATAATTGCAAGTGTTTTTAATAGCTTCATAGCAGTAGGAGTTTAGAATCGATAATTTAAATGTCCCAATGTATTCAATCCAAGTATAGGGTGTATTTCTCCATTTAGATGAAAGTTAAACCCTCCTAAATGTACTCCAAAGCCGATTGTAGGTACTAAATACTCATATGCGTAGGCTCCCATTTTCACAGTTAATTCTTTTACCATACGATACTCAAAGCCAGACGCAAAACGATAATTGCTGCTTATCTCTTTGTCAATTTGAGCAAGCCAAATAAGATTTCGTTCAAACTGATATTTTGTTCCAATACTGAAAATGGATGGTATTCGTTTGCTTGTGTATTCGGTGTTGATGTTTGTCTGAAATGGATTGAAAGTGTGAAAACCAACTGTTAAGCGTTTTGTTATATTGGATGCAATTCCTAATTGAGCAAGTACAGCACCACGATATCGGCTTTCATCTTCGGCATGAAAATAGGCCGAATAATAATTAAACTGAACACCCATTGAAAATTTATCGTCAAAATTACGAGCTAAACCAATACCGGCAAGTATTTCGTTGTAAATTGAGTATCCAAATTGAGAAAAACTTAGACCAAGATTTACTACATCCAAATTAAAGCCAGCTTGAACACTTTTAGTACTTAGCTCATTAATCATAAATCGATTTTCGAATTGAGTAGCAATTTCTATTTTATCAATATGCGCTAAAGCAGCTGTATTCTGAAATCCGCTCCACTGCTCAGTAACTCCCACGGAAGCGTTGGCTATTGAAGTTGATGTAGGAACAACTGGTGCTATTTGAGAAAAGCCAAAACTGAAATTCATAAACAAAATGAACGCAAAGAGCAATATTTTTGTTTTCTTATTGGAGGATGTTTTCATGTCTGTTTTTTATAATAGCTTTACTGAAAAAGCAGATAATGGTGTAAATATTTATTAATCTTTCAAATATATTCTTTTAAAACTAAAGAAACAACTTTCAAGAGGTTCTTTGGAATAAATATTGTTGTTTTATTGGAGTTATAATGAATTTGCTTAATTTTGTATTGATGAAGATTGATTCGAAATATATATCTATATTAATAATTACTTTGCTTTTTAGTTGTCTCTTTTATGCTAATGGACAGTCAAAGAGTTTGCGTGATTTTCAGCGTCCGGCCGAAAAATCCTACTCTTATGTGCCTATGGCAAAAGTGATTGAGAATGGTGAAACTATATATTTGGAGAATCTAAAAGTGATTTACGTTTATCCGCCTTTGAGGTTTAAGAATAAAAGTCAAGAAAAATTTTATTGGCGAACAGTTAGAGATGTGAAAATTGCTCTTCCATACGCACGTTTAGCGTCTTATGAGATAACAAGATTAAATTACGAACTTTACTATTTGCCGAATGATGCAGCTCGAAAAAAACGTATTTCAGAATTTCAAAAGCAAATGTTTAAAGAGCATGATAAAAAACTACGCGATTTAACAATCAATCAAGGCAAAATGATTGTGAAATTGGTGGATCGGGAATACGATATGAATGTTTACGATATAATTAAGGCGTATAAAGGTGGCATGCCAGCTACATTTTGGAATACGATAGCTCGTTTCTTTGGTTCAGATTTGAAAACTGAATATAGTGGCTCGGACAAGGACCGTATAATTGAGCGTGTTATTGATTTGGTTGATTCAGGACAGCTTTAAGTCAAAGTTGATTTTATTTTTCTAATGTGTTTTTTTTAAGATAATTCAACTGCTCTCTTTTTCTTGTTGTCTATTTGTTATTAGCTGTCTGGTTCTAATTTCTTCTCTCCTTTCCGATAATAGTATTTAATCCCATAAGCTTCGCATTTTTTTAACTTATCATAAGCCGGCTCCTCTGAATAAAAGTCTTCAACCTTATTCCATATTTGTAGAATAATAGCGTCACCCTCAACACGCAACTTAGCTAATTCATCCAAATGTCGATTGGTAGTAGCTTGATACAATTTTTGATTGGACTTATGCTCTTTGAATACTTCATAATGTACCTGCACTTTAGCTATAGATGGATTGTAAATTGGTACTCCACCATTAGAAATTCTATTGTTTTCAGATTCAATAATTTGTTTTCCCCACTGAAAAATAGCATTTTCAGTTGACAAATCGGGTACATTGTGAATATCGGGATGTAAATTATAAAGTAATTTATTCTCTTTTTTTATCTCCTCACGTATAACAGCTAAATTGAATACTTGAATGAAATGGGAGATATACATGCGAGAGTTATTTAACACTTGATGATAGTGTTTATTTGCCTCAATTTGTGTTTGCAGCGCTTGATTGTAAAGAGTAATTTGGCGTTCAAAATGCCTAAGAAAATTTTCTGCCATTAGGGTAAGCTTATAGGAAATAAACTGATCGGGGTTGAAACGGTCATTCGCTTTTTGAACAGCTGCTCTAAGAGCTCTTACTCTTGCTTTGTCAGTATTGGGTAGTCTTCTATAAGGCATTTATCAGCTTAATTTTTTTATTGCACTAAAAGTTTTAGTCGGCTCGGTCCATCAATGATTGTAGTAAATTGCTCATCTCTCCTTTTTTAGCATTATCTGTAGAGATTTCTTCTAAATTTTTTATAGCCTTTTGATAGTATTCATTAATTTTTTCTTCACATGCAGCTTTAGCTCCTAAACTATTGTAAAGAGTGGTTACCGCATTAATTTTTTCTTGTTTTGTTTCATCTATCGAAAGCCAATAATCCAAGGCTTTTTTATTCTCATCTTCGGCCTTATTTAATGAATGAATTAATAGATAAGTCTTTTTGTTACAAAGAATATCTCCACCAATTTTTTTACCAAATTTTTGTTCATCTCCATATACATCAAGTAGGTCATCTTTCAGTTGAAATGCCATGCCTATATTATGTCCAAACTCATAAAGTTGCTCAGCGTCTTCTTTGCTTGCACCGCTCACAATTGCCCCAATTTTACAGCCTGCTGCAATAAGTACAGCTGTTTTTAGTCGTATCATCTCCAAATACTCATCGATAGAGACATCGTTTCTATTTTCAAATTCCATATCATATTGTTGCCCCTCGCAGATTTCTGCAGCGGTCAATGAAAATAAATCGAGTACCTCTTTCAAATGTTTAGATGGAGATTCGGCTACCCATTTGTACGCTTCAATCTGCATCACATCACCTGACAATATAGCTGTGTTATCACTCCATTTAACGTGCACAGTGGGTTTGCCACGCCTCATGTCGGCTCTGTCCATTATATCGTCGTGCAACAATGTGAAATTATGAAATATCTCCAAACCAATAGCTGGTTTTATAGCAGGCGTAATATCATCTGAAAATAGATTTGCGGCCATTAAGCATATTGCTGGACGTATTCTTTTCCCTCCTAAAGATAAAATATATTCAATGGGTTCATAGAGTCCAATGGGTTTGCGTTGCCAATCAATTTCTTCAATTGTTTGATTTATTATTTGTAAAACCTCTTCTAATTTCTTCATTTTCTTCAATTTTTTTGATTCAATCCATTGTCAATAATATCGCTCATTACCTCTTTGATATCTATACCAGCTGCTTTCACTTGCTGAGGAATAAAGCTTGTAGCGGTCATTCCGGGCGTTGTATTAATTTCTAAAAACTGAATTGTTTCATCTTCAGTTATGATATAATCAGCACGAACAATACCGTTGCAAGCTAAGATATCATAAATAGCAGCGGTTAGTTTTTGAATACGCTCAGTCAATTCAGCAGAAACTCGTGCTGGAGTAATCTCTTCTGACTCTAAATTGTACTTAGCACCGTAGTCAAAGAATTCATTTTCACTAATAATTTCTGTTACTGGAAAAACTACGGTTTTGTCGCCTGCTTTATACATTCCGCATGTAAATTCTTTACCCGGCATAAACTGCTCAATCAAGACTTGATCAGCTTCGGCAAATGCATCAGCAATAGATGCTTGAATTTGCGCTGGCTCTTTCACTTTGCTTGTCCCAAAACTGCTCCCTCCTATATTGGGTTTAATAAAACAGGGAAGTCCTATGTTTTTAATAACATCTTCATCCGATATTTGTTGACCTTTGCGAAGCAAAACACTATCAGCAACTCGAATCCCAAATCCTCGTAAATAATTGTTGCATGTAAATTTATCAAATGTCAGTGACGAAGTGAGCACATCACAAGTGGAGTGAGGCATACCTATCAGACTAAAATAACCTTGCAAAACTCCATTTTCGCCTGGCGTACCATGGATTGTGATATAGGCAAAATCAAATTTTATCTTTTCGTTATTTTGCTGAAAGCTAAAATCATTTTTATCTATATCAGCAAAATTGCCATCAGATAGTTTTACATACCAACTCTTTTGGGTAATCATTACAATGAAGCAATTGTACTTCGTTTTATCGATAAATGAGTAGATACCTTCTGCACTTTTTTCAGAAACAATGATCTCAGAGCTATCGCCACCGGCAACAATTGCTATATTTGGTAAATTATTTTTCATTTTTATATTTTTTGAAATACTAAACCTACTACACGTACAAAACGCCTACCAAGAATCTATTTTTATATTCGAATTGTTTATAGTAAGCTTTATCTCCCCTGATGCACTTAGAGATAAATTTTTAAAAGAAACACCTTCTATTCCATTAAGGTTTATTCCTGTTTCAGTTTTTGTGATTACAAATAAATAGTGTGTAAGTTTTGTTGATTCAGATGATTCAGATGGTTCTGACTTTTCATCTAAATCCGTCATTCCATACTCATTAATCGCTTGTGAATCGCCTACTTCAAGATTAAATGTTAATTCTTTCCAAGCACTTCCTTCACTACTCTTCAATTTAATACCATCTTCCGTACTTCCAATAACAAGATGAAAATCATTAGATTCAGTCGATTTCTTTTGGTTTTTTAATAGAAATGCTGCTACAAATAAAGTCGCTATAGCTATTAGCAAATAGATGGTTTGTTTTTTAGATTTTGTCTTTGTTGTCATATTCTTACAAATTAGTTCAGATTAAAATTATTGAGAATGAAAATCTATGATACGCTTTTGTTTTGTTTAGTTTTAGTTTGGAGGCGAATTAGCAAATCGTTCCCATTTTTCAATCACATCTTGAATATCTGCGGGTAAATCACTGTCAAAATGCATCTCTTCTCCGCTTGTAGGATGAACAAATCCAAGAGTTTTAGCGTGCAATGCTTGTCGTGGACAAATTTCAAAACAGTTACGAACGAATTGTTGGTATTTTGCAGTTCGATTTCCTTTCAAAACTTCGTCACCACCGTATCTGAAATCATTAAACAATGTATGCCCAATGTGCTTCATATGTACACGTATCTGGTGTGTGCGGCCTGTTTCCAATCGGCATTCAAGTAAATTCACATATGCAAATCGCTTTAATACTTTGTAATGTGTTACGGCATGCTTAGCCATTGGGTTTTCCTCCTCATCAAAAACTTTAAAGAGCATTCTATCGCGTGGATCTCGTGCCAGAGCCCCTGTAATAGTACCTTCATCCTCTTTCAAATTACCCCATACCAAGGCATTATAAGTGCGCTTAGTTGTTTTGTTAAAAAATTGTTTCCCCAAATTGCTTTTAGCATCGGCCGTTTTTGCTACAATAATCAAACCCGAAGTGTCTTTGTCAATCCGATGCACCAAGCCAAGACGAGCATCATTTGCATCAAATTTTGGGTCATCTTTCAGATGCCAAGCGATGGCATTGAGTAGCGTTCCATCAAAATTTCCAAAACCCGGATGAACTACCAGACCTGGCGTTTTATTCACGACTATTAAATCGTCATCTTCGTAGACTATATTTATAGGAATATCTTGAGGAACAATTTCATAATCTGCAGGAGGATAAGCTAAAATAATCGTTATGATATCATTGGGTTTAACTTTATAATTAGATTTTACTGGCTTCTCATTTACAAGGATGTTGCCAGCTGTAGCTGCATCCTGAATGCGATTGCGTGATGTGTTTGGCATCAAATTAACCAAATACTTATCGATACGCATAGCAGATTGACCCTTATCAACTACAAAACGCTGATGCTCAAACTGCTCTTGCTCATTTGATTCAAACAGCTCATCATCCGATAATTCTAAATCGTTAAACTCCTTCTCAATCACGCTTAAATTTTCAATTAAAAGAAATCTTCAATATCTTTCACCTGCTCTTTTTTCTTCTTAACGGGTTCAGTTTTCGTTTTCTGTTCAGGCTGAATTTCTTGAATTTTCTCATTATTCAAACTTGAAACTGCACTTTTTGATAAATAAATATCAATTGCATAGGTGTCATTTGCATCTTCTCCTGGTGTTGGTGATTGGTAGTAAATAAGATAATCATCTTCGTTGCCATTCGGCTCCACATCGTAGTTTACTTCACCAATCCAGTAGGAAGTTTTGTTAAGAAATTCAATAGCGTCACTATGATTCAAACCAATAACACTTGGGATAACGTTCTGATTTACACTGTAACCATCACCTACTACTAAAATAACAGAACTACCTTCAGGTAGTTTGCTATTAGGGAGAATGGCTTTGTTATTGTGTTTTATACCTAAAACTAAATCGCGATATTCCGAAGGTTCATAGTGTACATTAGCCACATTTATACCAATGGATTTTAGTGTAGCTTCGGCTTGACGTAATGAAATATCTGTAATATCAGGAATTTGAATTTGTCGTACTGATTGCGCATTTACAATCAGATAAATTTTTCTCCCAGGTTTTACGATGCTATTGGGTGATGGGTTTTGCTCGATAATAACTCCCAAATTTTTATTTCGCATATATACTGAATCAATAATTTCATACGTCAATTTATGACGATGAAGCATCACGTCAGCCTCTTCTAAGCTCAAGTCCTTTAAATTTGGTACTTGCTCTGTCTTGCCGTGCTTGGTGTAGATATTTAAAATAAAAAGTGTTAATGCAATTAATAAAAAACCAGCTGTTACAGCTATTGCAATATTCTTTATTAAGACACCGAGAATAGAACTTTTCCAAAAACTCATCTTTTCTTTCATAAATAATTTTATAAAAAACGCATAATAGCGAATAACTACAAAATTAAAAAATTAATCAATATTTTCGTGAATAATCTTAGGAATTATTGAAAAGATTAAGTTTTTATATGCTAAATGACAAAATCTAATAAAAGACGTAAGGTGTAAATTAACTCTTTGTAATTAATTTGAAGCGTTTTCAGAATTACTAAATAATTTTTCAATTTTAGCTAAAGCTAAAATCATTTTATCTTGTATTGTGCTAAAGGGCAGAATTTCATTAGGTAAGTATTGAAATGCAATAGAAATTTGAATTTCGTTTAACTTTGCAAAATCGTTAATTCCTGTTTTATTTAGTCGGTATGCTTCGCGAATTAATCGTTTTATACGGTTACGATCGACTGCTTTTTTGAATTTCTTTTTAGAAACACTTACTAAAATGCGTACTGCAGGTCTGTTTCTGTCTGAGGCGTTTACCCGCAAGGCGACCATCCGAAATGGGTATTGAATATCTGATTTGCCCTCTGTGAAGAGTTGTTCAGTGTTTTTCAGACCGCTTAAGCGTTCAAATTTAGTAAGTTTTTGATTCATTGGTTTAAAATAAATATCCCAAACGTACTAAAAAGTACGATTGGGATAAATTTTAACTTTATTTCTATTAATTGTTTTTTTTAGCTTCTTTCTCCTCTTTTAAGTATGATTCTATAGCTGCCGCCATAGAGGTGAATCCTGGTGAAGGAGCTTCTAAATCAAGGCGTAAATTGGCTTCGCGAACAGCGAAAGCTGTGTTTGTGCCAAAACATCCAATTTTGGTGCCATTTTGCTTAAAATTAGGTGCGTTTTCGAGCAATGATTTGATTCCAACAGGGCTAAAGAAAACAAGCATATCATAGGAGGATAGAACCTCTTCTGAGATATTATTGCTTACAGTTTTATACATGATAGCTTGCTTAAAATCAATTTCACTTTCTTCTAAAACTAACATGGTTTCTTCATTTCTTACATCTGAAGTGATGTATAAAAACTTTTCGCTCATGTGTTTATTAAGAATACTTGGCATATCCTTAAATTTGCCTGTTGCAGTGAAAAAAACTTTTCTTTTACGGTATTGTATATACTTTTGTAAATAATGAGCAACAGTTTCTGAAACACAGAAGTATTTCATAGAATCAGGTATATTTATACGTAATTCTTTTACCATTCTAAAAAAATGGTCAACGCCATGACGGGCGTTAAAAATAATAGCAGTGTGTTCCAAAATATTTATACGTTGTGTACGAAATTCTTTGGCGTGAATTGGCTCAA
Source organism: uncultured Paludibacter sp. (assembly GCA_964346125.1). GTDB lineage: Bacteria > Bacteroidota > Bacteroidia > Bacteroidales > Paludibacteraceae > UPXZ01. The sequence continues at coordinate 6,157 of CAYFTO010000031.1, read as the reverse complement.
CTTTAATAAAAGGACGAAAATCAATTTCTACTTTGTACTTGTCAGCAATGTCAAAGTATGGTGATTTTCCCGAGATTGGCTCCGGCTGTGAAAGCAATATCTTCTTGATACTCAATGTGATAATGATTAGATGTAATTAAACAAGTATTAAAAATTCCTCAACAAAATAAACAAATACCATCACTGGCAATATTTCGAGAGTGCAAAGGTACAAAAAAATATAGAATAATGATATAGCTTTGTTTAAGAAAAGCTGAGATAACTTGAACATAAGGATTAGGAAATGAACTCCTATAATGGACAAATAAATGATTAATAAAATGTTTCTCCAGCTTTCTGCTTGAAAGACAAAAATAATAGAGGTTAGGAAAAATAGAACTGCTATACTGTTTATAAGGGCAAAATAGACCTGTATATACTCATTAGTTCTTTGTTTGTTGAGAAATGTAAATCCTACAATTCTGAATAAAATGTATTTTATGAACAAAAAAGATAAAAATAATCCAATATAATATGCCAAATTTATTAACGAGCATTTTTCTGAAAAATGACAAATTAGTAGATGCGCTGATAGAGACAATGAAGCTATCGAAAAAATAAATATCAGTAAGTTGTATTGACTTTTATTGGCGTTAGAGATTAAATCTCTGCTATTAGAATTTTTTTTTGAGTATAATATCTTGATTTTTTCTAAAAAAATACTGCTATAACGTACGATGATAAAACAAAATAATAGAAATAGAAAACCCAAGCTGGCAAAAATTTCAATTTGATTTGAAAATTGAAGATTTCTCGCTATTCCTTCAAATCGTTCAAAATTAGAGACATTGTTTAACTCCAAAGCAGCTATAGAGTCGCTAATGAGTACAGATGATATGGAGTCGGTTCTTTCTATGTGGATTGAGTCAAGCATTTTGTCATTACTATATTTTTGCAAAGTTACGCATATCTTCGTGTATTTCTTTGTTATTTAGCAAGGCATTAAAAATTTGTTCAGGTGTTTCCACTACTTGCCATATCCCCAAATGCTCAGGGCGGATAAATAAATTGTCAGCTGCATGTTGCATCATTTCTATCAGCTTGTTGTAATAGCCATTGCTGTTGACAATAATAATTGGCTTTGAGTGTATCCCTAATTGTTTCCAAGTAATTATTTCTAAGAGTTCTTCTAATGTTCCAACCCCACCAGGTAAAGAAACAAATGCATCAGCTAAATCAGCCATTTTTTCCTTTCTTTCGTGCATTGTATCTGTTAGTATTGTTGTGCTTATGCCTTTGTGGTGCCATTCAACATCTACCATAAATTGAGGTATAACGCCAGTTACCTTTCCACCATTATCAAGAACTGCATCAGCCAAAATACCCATTAAACCAACAGAGCCTGCTCCATAAACAAGCTCATATCTTTTTTCGGCTAAAAGTTTTCCTAATTGTTTTGCAACTTCCTTGTAACTTGAGTCAACTTTACTACTTGATGAACAGTAAACACAAACTTTCTGAATCATATTTGAATCTTTCTTTTATATTGGATACAAAAATATAATATTATATGCTTATATGAGAATAGTTTTATAAATAAATAAAAAGCGAGCTGTTTATTAATAGACAACTCGCTTATAAATAGTAAATGAATTTTCAGAACCTATTCTACTGAAAACTTATAAATACACCACTCGTCGTATTTCTCGCCAGGGCGTAATACGGTATTTGGGAAATGTGGAAAATTGGGAGAAGCTGGGAATCCTTGTGTCTCTAAGCAAACAGCACACTGTTCGTGGTACTCTTTGCCATCTTTTCCAATTTGTTTATCCACCCAATTGGCTGTGTAAACTTGTACGCCTGGTTGAGTTGTCAACACTTCCATTTTTCTTCCGCTTTCAGGCTCATAAATGTATCCTGCTAACGCCAATTCACCGGGTTGCTCTTTCTGTATCACCCAATTATCGTCAATTCCACGATTTGGTTTATATACGTCATGATTCATAACAGTTTCCAGCAAAACGGGTGTTCGGAAATCGTAAGGCGAATTATCTACTTTCAGAACTACGCCCGTTGGACAAGTATTTTCGTCCAATTCGGTATGAAAATCAGCATTCAATTGTAGATAGTGATTTCCAACACTGCCTTCACCAGCCCCTTTCAAGTTGAAATAAGAATGGTTTGACAAGCCTATTACAGTGGCTTTGTCCGTTGTGGCTTCGTAGTGGATTTTGAGTTCGCCAGCATCCGTGATACTATATGTAACTGTTACGTCCAAATTTCCAGGATAGCCCTCTTCACCATCAGGAGATAGGTAGTTAAGTTCAATGCTGTCAGAAGAGTGACTTTTCACTTTCCAAACCTTCATATTGAAACCTTCTAAACCACCATGTAGAGAGTTGGGTCCATTATTTACCGCCAATTTATAGTTTTGTCCATCCAATGTGAAATGAGCATCTTTTATGCGATTGGCAAATCGTCCGCAAGTAGCATTGAAATAAGTTTCTTTGGTCGTAATTTCCTCCAAGGTGTCGAAGCTAAGCACTACGTCAGCTGTATTTCCGTTTTTGTCAGGCACGTTTAATTTGGTGATACGTGCACCGTAATTGCTTATCTCAACAGAAATTCCCTTTTTGTTGGCAATAGTATAAAGCGAAACTTTTTCTCCGTTAATTAAAATTTCATTTGCCATAATTACTCTACTCTTTTAGCTCCGTCGCCTATTTCTGCAACATAAAAGTCGGGTTTGATACCAATTCTGCTTTCGTAACCCGCACCTACTTTTTCGATAAATTCTGCAACGGCTTCATCTTTTACTAGCGAAACTGTGCAACCACCAAATCCACCTCCAGTCATTCGTGAACCAATCACACCATCAATTTTCCAAGCCTCTTCTGCCATTGCGTCAAGCTCAGGTCCTGTCACCTCATAATCGTCACGAAGTGAAACGTGAGAAGCATTCATTAATTGACCGAATAACTCTAAATTACCATCACGAAGTGCTTTAACGGCATCAGTTGTACGTTGTACTTCACCTACTACGTGGCGAGCACGTTTGTGTGCAACCTCGTCAGTAATAGCATTTTCTATTTCTTTGAATTCTGCTTCAGTGAGTTCGGCTAAGTTCTTAATTGGGCGAACAGTATTGATCTGCTTCACAGCCAATTGGCATTGCGCAACGCGATCGTTATAAGCTCCTGAATCTAATTTGTGTGGACTGTGCGTATTAGAAATTACTACTTTTACACCGTCCAATTTTACTGGAACGTGTTCAAAGTCAAGAGTGTCACAGTTTAAGAAAATAGCGTGGTCTTCTTTACCATTTGCACTTGCAAATTGGTCCATAATGCCACACATTACATTAGCAAATTCATGCTCTGCCTTTTGACCGATAAGAGCCATCTCTGTGCGATTAAGTTTTGTACCCAATTGATCGTCTAAAGCGTAAGCGGTAACAACTTCTAAAGCTGCAGATGAAGAGAGACCAGCACCGTTAGGCACATTTCCCCAAATCATCATATCGTATCCTTCGGTAAATTCAATGCCTCGCTTTACATATTGTGCAAAAACACCTAATGGATAATTAGCCCAAGCACGTCCACCAAGTGGTTCAGTAATTTTGTCTAATGGAACAGAAATAACTTGCTCAGGGATGTTTAATGAGCGGAAGTTGAGTTGTTTCTCACCATTTTTACGTAACAAAAGATAAGTCCCAAAGCTTAATGCTGCTGGAAATACAAATCCACCATTGTAGTCAGTATGTTCACCAATTAGATTAACGCGTCCTGGTGCAAAGTATACAGCTTCTGCGTCGTGACCGTATGCCTTTTTATAGGCTGTTTTCATTTCTTTTACATCCATAATGTATTAAATTTAATGAAGAGTTGTAACAATTTTAAGCATTTAGATATTGCACAAATTGTTCAACAGGTTTATAATTTATTGAATTAATTGTCAAATAATATCTGTTTTAACGTCTTTGAAAGGATTCAAATTGTATCATTAGTCTTAAAACCTTGCAAATATACCAAAATTTATGACTATTTACTCTAATATTATAGATAATTATTACTAACTTTACAATAAAGAAAGAATAACCATAAAAACAGAAGTACTATGAACAATAAATGGGTTACATTAGCCATACGAACCTATCAGAGAGCTCAAAGGATAAAGAGTCTATTGGATCAACACGAAATTGAGACAATCATTCATAACTTGAATGAAGAGAACCCTGAAATAGCTGTGGGTGTGCGTGTTCGTATACGTGAAAAGGATTTGCCACATGCTTTAAGTATTGTGGAAGAGATGGAGAAAGCTTGGGATGAAGAAGCGAATAGAGATAAACCTTTTGCAGGTAAGAGTATTTTAATACCAGTTGAATTGACAGACCAAATCAATTTGGTTTGCGAGTATGGATTTCATTATGCGAAAAAGTTGGATGCAAAAGTCATTTTTTTGCACGCATTTTTAACGCCCGCATACACGATTACATCTTCATCTACAACTGAAATTAACACTTATAGTTTAACTGATACGGAAACAATCCGTCGGATTGTAAAAACTAATAATGCTGATGTTGAGAATTTGAGTAATTTGGTGTCAAAATGGATTGACGAAGGACGAATTCCTAAAGTAGATTTCAAATTTGAACTACGTGAAGGTGTTCCTGAAGATGAAATTTTAAGTTATATCAAACGAAATGAACCCGCATTAGTAGTAATGGGTGCTAAGGGACGACACAAAGTTGAAGATAGCTACATCGGTAGTGTTACCTCTGAAGTAATGGAAGCAAGTTTGACACCGGTTATGGCTGTGCCTGTTACGACGGAGTTGAAACCTAATAAAATTAAGAATATCGCATTTCTGACTAACTTTGATCAAAAAGATCTAATCGCTATTGATACAATGATTAGCTTCTTGAATGAAGACGATATAAACATAATGTTTATTCATATGACTGAAAAGAAAGATCAATGGAACGAGGTAGTGATTACGGGTATAAAAGAGTATTTTGCTAATAAATACCCTAAAATAAGTACAGAATATGCTCTTTTAGAGAAAAAGGATAATATTGAGGCCATAAAACCATTTTTGGAATCCTCTAAAATTGATTTAGTTGCAATGAATACGAAAAAACGCAATATGTTTGCTCGTATTTTTTCACAAGGATTAGCATCTAAACTGTTGATTAATGTAGATACACCTCTATTAGTAATGCATTTTTAGTTCAATAAATATTCTTGTATAGCAAGCACATTAAACTATACTACCATATTTAATACAACTTAGTGGTATAGTGTCAGATAATAAGACACTATACCTTTAAGTGTGAAACAACTTATCTAATGCTCTTTTTTGTACTCATCTACTGCTTTTTTTACAGAACCGTGCATCAAAAGTAGTGCTTTAGCCTGAGTATAATTTAAATTTAGTTCATCAACAATCATACGCGTTCCACGCTCAACCAACTTCTTATTAGTAAGTTGCATATTGACCATTTTGTTTCCTTTAACGCGACCGAGTTTAATCATGATGCTTGTAGTTATCATATTTAGTACCATTTTTTGAGCACTACCTGATTTCATTCTTGAACTTCCTGTCACATATTCTGGACCTACAATAGTTTCGATAGCTATATCTGATTCAGCGGCCATAGGTGAGCTGGGATTACTTGTAATACAAGCTGTAAGAATGCCGTGTTTACGTGCCTCGTGAAGTGCACCGATAACATAAGGAGTGGTACCTGATGCAGCTATTCCTATTACTGTATCATTTTTATTAATATTATGCATTAATAATTCTTCCCAGCCTGCTTCACGATTATCTTCTGCATTTTCCACAGCATTTCGAAGAGCGGTATCACCGCCTGCTATGAGACCTATGATGAGTGTGGGTGGCATACCAAAAGTTGGTGGTATTTCAGAAGCATCTAATACACCCAAACGACCACTTGTGCCGGCACCCATATAGAAAATCCGACCTCCCTTTTTCATTTGAGGGATAATCATGCTTATTAATTTATCAATTTTAGGAATCTCTTTTTGGATAGCTAAAGCTATTTTTTGATCCTCTGTGTTGATATCTTGTAGTATCTCTAAGACCGATTTCTTATCTAAATCATCATAAAGAGATGGCTGTTCCGAAATTTGTTTAAACTCGCTCATAATCAAAAAAA
>CAYFTO010000030.1:0-19894 GCA_964346125.1 uncultured Paludibacter sp. | reverse complement strand
CTGGGAGTCTGAAGGTTATATAGTTGTAGAAAACGATGAACTACGTTTTGCTTCTGCTAATAATAGTGGTGCTGCCATAATCCCCAATCTTGATTTGTCAGAAAACACCATACTGATTATTGAATTAAGAAGTTGGGATAAAGATGTAAATAAAAATCCAACACTTAAAATAGAAGTAGACAACCAGTTGATAACATCATTGACAGCTCCGGCTGAAACACAAGTTTTTGAAGTAAGTATACCAGCAGCGACAGCTAACTCTACACTTAAACTTTCAGCCGAAAAAGGGAAACGCCTCCATATTCCTTCTATTCTTATCAAAACAGAAGGCGAAGAACCTATTGTAGAACATGTATACGGATTCCCTAAAGATGTTGGAAACAGATTAGACTTTGAAGTTGAAGGTCTTTCTTCTGAACAATATTACTATTATACTGTTACACCTCAAGGAAATGTAACTTCTACTTCCAATGAGGTGCAAGTAAAAACTTCAACTTCAACCAGTGACTTTGGCTTAAGTGAATCCAATCTTACCTACATTTATTCGATAGGTCGTGAGTTGTATATAAATCATATCCAGGCAGGCTACCGAATAGTTGTATATAATATTGTTGGTGAAACAGTAATTAATGATATAGCTCAATCAGACTACACAGCATTAACTATTTCAAAAGATGGATTTTACTTAGTACAAATTTTGGATGGGAATAGAGTAGTTGAAACACAAAAAATAATAATCAAATAAAATTAATAATTTAATTAAAACAAATGCATGAAAATACACGAATATCAGGCAAAAGAAATTTTTGCAAAGTACCAATTACCGGTAACTCGTGAGGAATTATGCTATACTACCGATGAGGTGTTAGCAGCAACAGAAAAACTAGGTTTTCCTGCTGTGGTTAAAGCTCAAGTGCTCACTGGGGGACGTGGTTTAGCTGGAGGAGTAAAATTAGTAAAAAACTCTGCTGAAGCAAAAGAAGCAGCCGATAAGATATTAGGAATGGATATCAAAGGCTATACCGTTGAAAAAGTTCTTGTTGCAGAAGGAATTAAATTCCATAGTGAAGTGTATGTAGGACTCACTATTGATAGGAACTCTAAATCTGTTATTTTAATGGCAAGCAAAGAGGGCGGTGTAGAAATTGAAGAGGTAGCTAAAGATAATCCTGACGCTATTCTTAAATATCCAATCGATGCAAGTATCGGAATGCCTGGCTTCTTTGCACGAAAAATTGCATTCAAACTTTTTGATGATTTCGCTTTGGTTAAACAAGCCGCAACTATTTTCCAAAAATTGTATCAAATCTGCTTAGATACAGATGCTTCATTAGTAGAAATTAATCCTCTGGTTATAACTGACGATAATCAACTAATAGCTCTCGATGGCAAAATGAACTTTGATGAAAATGCACTTTATCGCCAAAAGGAGATAGAGAGTTTGCTTGAATTTGACGAAAACGAACAAAAAGAGAATGAAGCGAAAGAGAAAGGACTTAGCTACATACGCTTAGATGGCAATATCGGATACATGGTAAATGGAGCTGGTTTAGCAATGGCAACTATGGATATGATCAAAATGTATGGTGGTAATCCTGCCAACTTCTTAGACATAGGTGGTAGCTCAAATCCGCAAAAAGTTATCGATGCGATGAATCTTATTCTTTCGGATGAAAATGTGAAAGTTGTTATGATTAATATCTTTGGTGGAATTACTAGATGCGATGACGTAGCTCGTGGCCTATTAGCGGCATTAGAGCAGATAGATGTGCAAGTTCCAATTGTTGTTCGCCTATCGGGCACTAACGCAAAAGAGGGGCTTGAAATCTTACGTAATACAAACTTAACTGTGGTAGAAAGCATGACTGATGCAGCCAAAAAAGCCATTGAGTTTGCAAGTTAATTATTCAACACAATTTATCAAAACAGAAAAAAGAAGATATTATGAGTATTTTAATAAATAAAGATACACGTCTAATTGTACAAGGGATAACAGGTAGAGATGGAGGATTCCACACGCAAAAAATGAAAGCCTATGGCACTAATATTGTCGGAGGTGTATCACCCGGAAAAGGTGGTCAGAATGTAGATGGAATCCCAGTATTTAACACAGTAGAAGAAGCTGTAAAAGCTACCAATGCCAATGCATCAGTTATTTTTGTACCTGCTCCCTTTGCTGCCGACAGCATCCTTGAAGCATCAGAGGCTGGAGTAGAGTTGGTCATAGCAATCACTGAAGGTATCCCCACTTTAGATATGGTAAAAATTATGCCTTATTTGAAGAAAAAAGGCACAAAATTAATCGGACCAAACTGCCCTGGCTTAATTACTCCAGGTGAGTCATTAATTGGTATTCTACCAGGTATGATATTTAAACAAGGCAATGTAGGTCTAATCAGTCGCAGTGGTACGCTTACTTATGAAATGGTAAATCAACTGACAACAAATGGTATTGGACAAAGCACCTGCGTAGGTATTGGTGGTGACCCAGTGGCAGGACTATATTTTCAAGAAATGCTAGAATTGTACCAAAACGACCCAGAGACACATGCTGTTGTTTTAATTGGTGAAATTGGTGGTGATGCAGAAGAACAAGCTGCAGCATTTATCAAAGAAAACATGACAAAACCAGTTGTCGCGTTTATTGCTGGACAAAGCGCACCTCCTGGAAAAAGAATGGGACACGCCGGTGCTATCATTTCGAGTGGAAGTGGTACTGCTGAAGAGAAAATTGCAGCATTTGAAAGCGCAGGTGTACCAGTAGCACGTAAACCTGAAGATATTCCTGTATTAATTAAAAAAGCTTTGGGTATGGAATAAACCCAATAATTGATAAAATTAAAACAACCTTCATCAAGAAATGTAAGGCTGTTTTTTCTATATGAACTTTCTCATTAATTGTCTATCCCAAATTACTCACTTTTCAAAACGGATAAAAGAGAGGTAAAACAATTGTCATAACAAGCATATAAATAAACTGTAGCGGAAGACCAACTTTTAAATAGTCTTTGAAAGAATATCCACCTGGAGACATAACAATAGAGTTGGGGGGCGAAGAGTATGGACTTGCCAAAGTCATGACTGCAGCAGTTGCTACAGAAAAAAGGAATGGATAAGGACTCACACCCATTTCGATAGCAGTTTGAATAGCAATTGGTGCAAATAAAATAGCACTAGTGGCATTGCTAACAAACATAGTAAGTAGAAGCGTACCAATATAGAACGATGCGAGGACAGCATAAGGGCCATAAACACCGACTGTATCAAGAACCATTTGTGATATTAATTTAAATGCTCCTGTTTTATCCATTGCAGTTGCCATAGGAATCATGGCTGCAAAGAAGACTACCGTTTGCCAACGAATAGAACTATAAGCTGCTTCCACATTTTTGAAACATCCAGTTAAGACCATCAATAAAGCGGCCGACATAATTGCTACAACCGGCTCTAATACTCGAAATAAGATAACACCAACCATTGCAATTAAAATAATTGCAGCCGTAGAAGCCTTATGTGGGAGAGTTACTTTTGAAGCTTGCTCTGAAGGTTTTCCTACAATTACCAAATCCGACTCTTCGTTATCTAACTCATCTATATGCGCCCATGTACCTTGAATTAGTAGAGAGTCGCCTGATTGAATTTTTTCAAACTGAACCTTATTTAATATATAATCATTACGCCTTTTGATACCCAGGATATTTATAGCATAACGCTTTCTGAAATTAGAATTGCGTACTTCTTTATTGATCAACTTGGAACTGGAGAGCACCACAGCCTCTGCAACTCCAATATCATCAAACTTCATATCCATTAAAGCCGTATCTCCACTTATTTCTGAATGGCTTCTCTCCAAAAGAACAAGAGAGTTTTCGCTAGCAAAGCTCTCGATATTAGAAAACTCACCCGTGCAATAAATCACATCATCATAATTTAAAATCGTATCTGCTTCAGCCAATTCATGCTGAATAGATTTCAAAAATATCCCGGTGCCTTGGCTAGCACGACGTATTTCAATGATAGACACATTATAGCGTTGTGTAATATTGAGTTCGCGCAAAGGATGTCCAATAATAGGCGAATCTGGATTGATTTTTATACGATACAAATTGGATGCGAGTTGGTATTCGCGAATCAGTTCATCTGGAGATTTCACCTCTCCATGCCTAGAAGAGCGTTTTTTTTCATTTTCTTGTAAAATTCTAGAATGCCGCCACAGAAAGAACATACCTACTATCAATAAGGTAACACCAATAGGAAAAACTGTAAAAAAGCCTAATCCTTCATACCCATTTTCTATCAAGGCATTATTTACAATCAGTACTGGTGGGGTTCCAATTAATGTCATCATACCTCCCATACTGGCTGCAAAACCCATTGGCATCAAAAAACGACGAGCACTAAAATTAGCTTCATTTGTCATGCTAAAAACAATAGGCAATAACAAAGCTGCCGTTCCTGCATTAGACATAAAAGAACCCAGCAAAGCTGCCAAAATCATGGTCAGCGTAAAAAGCTTAAATTCATTATTCCCTGCAGTTTGTAGTAATTTTGTACTCATGGTTTTTGCCAATCCTGTCTGACTCACTGCCCCACTAATAACAAAAAGACCTGTAAGAATCAGTACAATGGGATTTGAAAAGCCTGTAATGGCCTCAGTCGGAGTAAGCACTCCGGTAACAGTTAAAGCCAATAGCGATAAAAGGGCAACTACATCTGACCGCAACCTCCCCCAAAGGAAAAGCCCAGAAGTAATCAGAAGAATTATAAGGGTATAAGTCATAGTTCACGTTATATTTGAAAGCAATAATACAAAAATAGTAAAATATGACGAAGTGCAATAAATTATAGATGATTTTGTTCTTTTAATAAAAACATGATTATTATCAACTCTATATATACCAACATATAGAATTTTCAGAAAACATTTATTTTGTTAAGTTTGTTACCCTAATCAATTATATATTGTATAGAATTATGAAAAAAATCGCAACAGCATGGGATGAACGCTATAAAACTGAAGAGTTCGTATATGGCTTAGAGTCAAACTTATACCTAAAAGACCAATTAGAAAATATTCTACCCGGTAAAATTCTTTTCCCTGCTGAAGGAGAGGGACGTAATGCTGTATATGCAGCCACAAAAGGATGGGATGTATATGCCTTTGACATAAGTGAAGTTGGTGCTAAAAAGGCAAATTCGTTAGCAAAGAACAAAAATGTACTCATAAATTACCAAGTAGGAAATTTAAGTAATTTTGATTTCGAAGAGAGTCAATTCGATGTGATAGCACTTATTTTCGCTCACTTTGGAGGAGAAAATAGAACAGAACTGCACCAGGAACTTACAAAACTATTAAAAAAGGGCGGTACTGTAATTTTAGAGGCTTTTAGTAAAAAGCAAATAGAATATCAAGCTAAAAATCCGCTTTCTGGCGGTCCTCGTAATCTGGATATGCTCTTTTCTGTCGAAGAAATAAAAGCTGATTTCCCAGATTTTAAAATTATTGAGTTAGCTGAAAAAGAAGTAGAGTTAAAAGAGGGCAGTTTTCATGTTGGAAGAGCTTCAGTAATTCGTTTTATAGGAATAAAAACCTCCTGAAAATAAACTATAAAGCAATTGACGAAGAATTTAATGGCACTATCCAAAACTTGCTTAAGAAATATAGCTTTACAATTTCTCATTTAAAAATAAAAAATGTAATTTTGCTAATTAAGCGATAAACACATATTTATGCTTAAATTACATGAATTATCAGAATAACGAATATGATTTTAAATTACATATGGATAGCTTTTGTATTGATAGCTTTTGTTGTGGCCTTGATACAAATGCTTTTCTTTGGGAATATTAGCGTTTTTAACGACATTCTTCAATCTATTTTTGGCTCGGCCAAAACAGGATTCGAAATCTCTTTGGGATTAACAGGAATTCTTACTTTTTGGATGGGTATTTTGAAAGTGGCTGAGCATGGAGGCGCAATGACAGCACTGTCTCGTTTAGTTGCACCTTTCTTCACTCGTATTTATCCAGATATCCCCAAAGACCACCCCGCATTAAGCAGCATTTTCCTCAATATGTCTGCCAATATGTTAGGCCTAGACAACGCTGCCACACCCGTAGGACTTCAAGCTATGAAACAAATGCAAGAATTGAATCCTCAAAAAGATACTGCATCTAACCCAATGATTATGTTTTTAGTACTCAATACTGCAGGTTTGGTATTAGTGCCAATGACGGTGTTGATGTATCGTGCACAATTTGGAGCTGAAAATCCCGCTGACGTATTTTTACCCATTGTTATCGCTACGCTTGCTGCTTGGCTGTCTGGTTTGGTTTTTGTATCAATTGTGCAAAAAATCAATCTTTTCAACCGAGTAGTAATGGGTGTAATCGGTACATTAATCGCATTAATTGGCCTATTAATATACTTTTTCAGCCAACTACCTCAAGAAAAAATATCGGAATATTCCTCTTTTGCTGCTGCTTTTATTATCCTAAGTATCATTGTGGTGTTCGTTACAATGGCGGCTCTTAAAAAAGTAAATGTTTACAATAGTTTCATAGAAGGTGCAAAAGAGGGCTTTCAAGTTGCCGTTGGAATTATTCCCTATTTAGTCTCTATTTTAGTTGCCATTGGCATGTTTCGAGCATCAGGAACCATGGATATACTCATTGAAGGTATTCGATATTTAGTGGCTGCAACAGGTGCAAATACAGATTTTGTAGAAGCACTACCTACAGCTTTTATGAAGCCTCTAAGCGGAAGCGGAGCTCGGGGTATGATGGTTGAAACGATGAAAGAATTTGGAGCAGATTCATTTGCTGGGCGTATTTCAAGCATAATCCAAGGATCTACAGATACAACATTTTATATTTTAGCTGTATATTTTGGTTCTGTAAAAATCAGCAACACACGCTATGCTTTAGCTGCTGGGCTATTTGCCGATTTAATAGGAATTACAGTAGCTATTTTACTTGGGTATTTGTTTTTTTATTAATTACAAAGTAGAAAATGATCAATTTCAACACTGAAGAAGTAAAAAATCCAATTAGCAATCTTCACAAAATAGAAAAATGGATTCGATTGATATTAGCCAACGAAAAGAAAGAGCTTGGAATAATCAACTTCATTTTTTGTAATGACGAACGTATCTTGGAGATAAACAAACAATACCTTAATCACGATTATTACACGGATATCATTACTTTTGATTATAGTAAAAGAGAGCAAATAGCCGGTGATATTTTCATTAGTCTTGATACGGTTTTATCAAATGCAAATGAATTAAACATTGACTTTTTAGAAGAACTATATCGAGTCATTATTCACGGTATATTTCATCTTTGCAGATACAACGATATAAACGAGGAAGAACAAATACAAATGCGTGAGAAAGAGAATAGTGCGCTTGATATTCTGAAAAGCCTATAATTATTCAAATAAAACTCATTTACAAAAGATTTCAGCAAATAAAAGCACTCTCTGACTTATCAAATCAGAAACGGCAATATACTTTTTGTAATAATTTGTTAAATAGAACAATAGTTTATTAGCTAAACGGCTGAAAATAGAAAGATTATCACTACTTTTGTTGGCTATTGAAGCGACTAAAATAAAATTTATTGCTTATAAGTGCGTTTACAATGTACTATTGATATTATTATAATAAATAAACAAAAATAATGCATCGTAGATTGCTGCTTTTAGGCTTTACATTTATCTTATTCACTTCGCTCAGTTTTGGGCAAGGTGACCCCTATCGTGCAGAAGTTGGGTTTCAAGTTGGAAGCAATATCTATCATGGCAATGTCAACACAATTGCCGATTTAGAGCATATTGCTAAAAACTTAGGAAATCAAACACTGGATATAGGCACCACGTTCCGCTATCGGGTCAATAAGCGAATTGCCCTTAGAGCGGGCTACGATTATTCAAAAGTAAAGGGTTCTTATCGTTATAAAGATAGCGAAGATATTTATTCAGCACAACTCAATAATCCTATACATATGATGGATATATGGGGTGAGTTTAATTTTTTTGATTTAGAAAACAACCCATATCGTCCTTTTAGTAAAAAATATTCTCCTTATATTTTTGCTGGTATAGGAGGGATGATTTTGCCAAAATATGAATTGCAGCAAGGAGGTAATTTCACTTCAAGCATTCCTTTTGGAATTGGATTTAAACTAAAGTTTGCTGAACGGCTTAATTTGAATTTACGCTTAACAAATCGACTGATGTTGGCTGATGGAATGGAAGGATTAAAAGAGTTTGATAATCCACCACCTATCACACAGAGTAATTTTATGAATAATGATTTATTAAGCGGAATAACATTTGGAATTACTTATGACTTTTGGGTAAATGATTGTGGCTGCATAGAAAGTACTTTTGGTAGAAATAAAAAACCAACTGAACATAAGTTGCCCAAAGTAAAACGAGAAAAAAAAGATAAAAAGAAATAGTTTTATTGATAAAATTGAAGAAGAGTAAAAACTATATGTCATATAAAGATAAAATTGATACGCTAAAACTGCCTAAACACGTAGCTATTATAATGGATGGCAATGGGCGATGGGCTAAAGAGCGTGGATTAGACAGAATTGTTGGACATCAAAACGGCGTTGTTTCTGTGCGTGAATGCACTGAATCGGCTGCTGAAATTGGTATCCAATTTCTTACTTTGTATGCATTTTCAACAGAAAATTGGGGAAGGCCAAAAGAGGAAGTTGATGCACTTATGGAGCTTTTGATTGATACAATTGAAAAAGAGACACCCACACTCAATAAAAACAAAATTCGTTTGATGGCAATTGGTGACACTGATCGCTTACCCATCGGTGCAAAAGAAAAACTTGAGCGTTGCTTAGCTGATACAGCACATAACGACCGAATGTCTTTGGTCTTAGCTTTAAGCTATTCATCGAAATGGGAGATAGTAAATGCTACCCAAAAAATAGCTAAAATGCTTGAGGCTGGTGAAATTTCGATAAATGATATCGACGAAGATTTAATTTCAAGCAACCTGACAACTGTTAATATCCCTGATCCTGATTTAATGATTCGCACAAGCGGGGAAATGCGTATCAGTAATTTTTTATTATGGCAATTAGCTTATACAGAACTATATTTCACAGACACCCACTGGCCTGATTTTCGCAAAGAAAATTTATATCAGGCAATCGTAGATTATCAAAAACGTGAAAGGCGTTTTGGAAAATAATGATTTTTTTAATTTGAACAAAGTTAATACAATGCGATACAGATTACAAATACTTTTTTGTTTGATTTTTATTTACAGTTTCACCACTTTTTCACAAGATATCTCTACAAGTGAAATAACTTTATCTGAACAAGAGAACGAAAAGGTAGAACTTAATTTCATAAATCCAAAAGTTTTCACAATTGCTGATATAATTGTAGAAGGTGCCGATACCTACGAAGATTATATGCTGATAAATTACTCAGGCCTTTCTGTAGGGCAGCAAATTACTTTACCTACACCTCCTGGACAAGAAATTACGCAATCAATCAAAAAGTTTTGGGAATTAAAAATGTTCTCATCTGTAGATATTTATTACACAAAACTTACAAAAGATAGCGTTTGGTTAACTATCTCTTTGGAAACTCGCCCACGTGTTTCTGATATCGTAATCAAAGGACTAAAAAAGAACGAAAAAGAAGACCTGATCCCTAAAATTGGAATTGTAAAAGAGAAACAAGTTAGTCCTAATATGCTGGACCGAGCCAAATTAGAGATTCGTCGTTTTTTAGAAGAAAAAGGCTATGCAAACTCTGAAATTCAAGCATCTTTGCGCGAAGATAAGGAGCGCGCCAGCTATGTATTTGTTGATATCGACGTAGAAAAGAACGAAAAAACCAAAGTCCGAAAGATTTTTGTTGAAGGAAATGAGGCGCTGACAGACTGGCAAATAGACAAAGCCATGAAGAAAACCAACGACAATAAAATTCAAAATATTTTCCGCTCCAAAAAATTTATTCGTAATAAATTTGAAGAAGATAAATTACTTGTTATCGAAAAATATAACGAACACGGCTACCGCGATGCCTACATAGTTTCAGACAGCATCGTGCCTTTTGATAGCAAAACTGTAGATGTGTATCTTAAAGTAAATGAAGGAGACAAATACTACTTTGGTGACGTGTCTTGGATTGGCAACACCGTTTATTCTTATGAATTTTTGAACGATAAATTAGGCATAAATCGAGGCGATACATACAACTATAAAATATTGATGGATCGCTTACAAAACGATAGAGATGAAACAATAAGTAAATACTACCAAGATAACGGTTATTTATTTTCGAACATTATGCCTGTTGAAACTTCGATTGATAGTGACACCATAAATTTTGAAATACGCATTCACGAAGGTAAGCAAGCTACAATCAACAACATTGAAATTAACGGAAACACACGTGTATATGAAAATGTAGTTCGTCGTGAATTATTTACAAAACCTGGCGAGCTTTATCGCCAAACCAATATCATGCGCTCGCTACAATACTTAGCCCAAATGTCGCATTTCGACAACGAGCTTTTGTATAAAAATGTAGGTATCGAACCCAATCAAGAAAACGGAACGGTAGATATCATTTATAATCTTGAAACAAAATCGAGTGATCAGATTGAATTTTCAGCCGGTTGGGGAGCTGCAGGATTAGTGGGTAGTGTTGGTCTAAAATTCACCAATTTTGCTATTCAGAATGTATTTAAACCCGAAACTTACAGAATTGTACCACAAGGAGAAGGACAAACATTCTCAATTGATGCTCGCACTAACGGTAACTATTATTCTTCATTTAGTCTTTCTTTCTTAGAACCTTGGTTAGGTGGTAAAAGACCCAATTCTCTCTCTATGTCTATCTATTATTCTGGTACATCAGGCATTAGTACTCGCTATATGAATGCTATGCAAAATATGTATCAGTACAACCCCTATGGTATGGGTTATGATCCTTATGGTTATTACGGCGGTGGATATGGAGGTATGTATGGAGGAATGTATGGTGGAATGTACGATCCGTATGGTGGATATGGTGGATACAATAGCGGATATAATAATTACGAAAACGAGATTGATAAAAACAAATACTTCCGTGTGGTAGGAGCATCAGTGGGACATGGACGCCGTATTAATTGGCCTGACAACTACTTTACACTGTACGGACAATTGGAGTATCAGCGATATATGATTAATGACTGGTATCAAATGGACTCGCGATTGACCAATGGAACCTTCAATGATTTTAGTGTATTTGTAAATATTGGCAGAAACTCAACAGACAACCCCTTATTTACCAGACATGGTTCCGAGTTTTCATTAGGACTGAAAGCTACACCGCCTTACTCTATTATTAACGGTGGAGTGAAAAATGGTAAACCTTACGACCTACTAACTGATAAAGAGCGATATAATTGGTTAGAGTATCATAAATGGAACTTCAGTGCAAAAACATTTACACCACTAATGACCATTGAAAAAACGCCGGTATTAATGACCAGAGCTGAATTTGCATTTATTGGACATTATAATAAAAACACACGAACACCTTTAGGTACTTATATGTTTGGTGGTGATGGTATGATGGGTTATGCTGGCTATGGTAGCGAATATGTTTCGATGCGCGGTTATGAAACAGGATCTCTTACACCATTTGACGAAACAGGTTATCGCGCAGGTTACTTGTACAATAAATTTACTTTAGAACTACGCTACCCTATATCTCTTGAACAACAAGCTACAATCTGGGCACTTGGATTCTTAGAAGCGGGTAATAGCTTCAATAAAATTTCAGATTACAATCCATTTAAATTAAAACGCGCTGCAGGAGTAGGTGTCCGTATTTTCTTACCTATGTTTGGTATTATGGGTGTCGATTGGGGTTATGGATTTGACAACCCTGTCGGCAAAAACACGCCAAATGGAAGTCAATTCCACTTTGTAATCGGTAAAGATTTATAAGATGCAACTTAAACTAACTAACTTGTTATCAGAGCCCTACAAAGGATATAAAGTTTGGCAAACTATTTGTATAACTATCATCTGAATCAATAAAATCAAAGAGAAATGAAAAAACAAATAATTCTAATTTCTGCATTGTTGAGCTTTGTATTTGTGATTAATGCACAAAAATTTGCAACAGTGGATATGGAATACATAATGAAGAATATACCTGCTTTTGAAAGTGCCAATATGCAATTGAATCAAGTTTCAAAAAAATGGCAAGCAGAAGTAGAGGATAAGATGAAAGAGGTGCAACAGCTATATAAAAACTACCAGACTGAACTAGTTTTTATGTCGGATGAGATGAAGGTTAAGCGCGAAGATGAGATTATAGAAAAAGAGAAAGCGGCACAAGAATTGAAACGCGAATATTTCGGACCAGAAGGCGAGCTTTTCAAAAAACGCGAAAGTTTAATAAAACCTATCCAGGATGAAATTTACGAAGCTATTAAAGAGCTTAGTGAGGCAACCGGATTGGATTTAGTTTTTGACAAAACATCAGCCATGAGTGTTATTTTTGTTTCAAATAAAATTGACATTAGTGATGATATTTTGAAAAAGCTTGGTTATGCAAAATAGTGAACGAATAAAAATTTAAATTTGAAAATAAATAATATATTAATTTAATAACTATACAAATGATTAAGAAAATTGCAATGCTAATGCTGGCCGTTCTTCCATTAGGAATAATGGCTCAAACTTTGAAAGTTGGGCATATTAACTCTCAAGAAATTATTATGCAAATGCCCGACCTTGAAGATATTGATAAAAAAATTCAGGAAGCGACTGAAGAGTGGGAAGGACTTCTACTTAAAATGCAAGAAGAATTCAACGCTAAAATTAAAGAGTACCAAGATGGTATGGCTACTATGTCAGAAAGCATCAAAGAAGCGCGTCAATCTGAAATAGCCAATCTTGAGCAACGATTGAATGTACTGAATCAACAAGCACAAGCTGACTTAGCTAAGAAAAATCAAGAGTTAGCAGCTCCTGTTTTAGAGAAAGTAAAACAAGCAATTGCTGACGTTGCTGCTGAAAACAAATTCACCTATATATTTGATTTAGCAGGTCAATCAATTGTTTATACTGCACCTGATGCACAGGATATAACAGCTTTGGTTAAGAAAAAATTAAATATAAAAGATAAACCAGCCAATTAAGTTATTTTATGTAACGCTATATCAGGATTAGACACAACAACATAAAAAAAAAGCGAGTATAGTATGCTATAACTCGCTTTTTTTATTAATCAGAATGGCCGCTCAGAATTATCATCCTCAATAGGAGGCAAAGGAGCATTTTGCATATATTCATGAGCCACACCTTCTGCAACAGGTTCATTCATCTTAGATGGAATTGTTTTGAAACTCGGTGTGTTATCAAAAGAGTCCTCATATAAATTCATAAAACGAGCATAGGTATTTTTGAACTTCAAGCTCACATCACCCACAGCACCATTACGATGTTTTGCAATAATAATTTCAGCTATACCTAAATAAGAGTTTCCTGTGCTATCAGTTTCAATGCCATAGTACTCTGGGCGGTGAATAAAGCAAACCATATCTGCGTCTTGCTCAATAGCACCCGATTCGCGTAAATCAGATAGCTGGGGTCTTTTCCCTTCAATTCCCGTACGCCCCTCTACTCCACGGTTTAATTGCGACAAAGCTAAAATTGGCAAATCTAACTCTTTTGCCAAGCCTTTTAGCGAGCGGGAAATCATACTAACTTCTTGCTCCCTACTTCCAAAACTTAAACCTCCGGCATTCATCAATTGCAAATAGTCAATTATAATGCACTTTATACCATGCTCTTTTACCAATTTACGAGCCTTACTCCTCAACTCCGTAATTGACAAACTGGGTGTATCATCCACATAAATTGGAGCATCATACAATTTGGTCACATCTTTTTCAAACTGATCCCACTCTTTAGATGTAAGTTGTCCATTTTTAATTTTTTCCCCATCAAGTTTACATACGTTCATTAGCAAACGATTAACTAATTGCACATTTGCCATTTCAAGCGAAAATATAGCTACAGGGATTTTGTTATCAACAGCCATATTTTTAGCCATTGACAAGACAAAAGCGGTTTTACCCATCGCAGGACGTGCCGCTATAATCACTAAGTCAGACGGTTGCCAACCGGAGGTAATCTTATCCAAATCATCAAAACCCGAAGGTAATCCACTTGAGCCCTCTTTTTGAGAGGCATCTTTCATTCGTTGACGCGCTTCTTCAATTACAGGATTGATTTGCACAACATCTCGCTTCATGTTTTGCTGTGTCAACTGAAATAGCTTCCCTTCTGCCTCCTGCATCAAATCATCCACATCCATTTTCTCGTCAAATGCCTTTGTTTGAATTTCACGCGACAGGCGAATCAGCTCACGTGCTAAAAACTTTTGAACTATGATTTGCGAATGGTAATGCAAGTGCGCAGCCGATGATACCCTCGACGTGAGCATCGCTATATAATACGGTCCACCTACCTCATCCAATGTACCCTTGCTACGCAAACGCTCCGTTACGGTGTGCATATCAATGGGGTCTTGATGCAATGCTAAATCAACAATTGCTTCAAATATTTTTTGATGAATTTCTTTGTAAAAAAACTCTGATCGTAGAATATCCGATACAATAGTAAATGCGTCCTTTTCAAGCATTATCGCTCCCAACACATCTTCCTCTAACTCCAAGGCTTGCGGTGGCAGTTTGCCATATTCATCTGGTCCTACCGGAATAATACCTGCTTTATTTCTATAATTTTTCTTTTCAGCCATATTTTTTATAATAGAATGCAAAAATAATTAAACTTAGATTGTATTCCCAATTATCATGAATTGACTTCTTAACAACTAATCAACAATGAGTTTAATGATTAAGTGCTGACAAAGTATTTTTAATTGGATGAACTTGTAAATAAGTTCAGATTTGTAAGATACAGCGTTTATTCATATTACTTGTTTTCTTTTTTAGTATTATTTTTTCTTTTTAGTAAAAACTTAGTAAAAGCTAATAAATTTTTCACTAATTTTGTCATACAAAACTATCTAATTACACACAAAACTACTTAATTAAATTAAGTTTGAAGACTTAACTATTTTAGCTGTTATACAGAATATTTCATCCTTTTTATAAAAAATAAAACAATAAAAAAACTCCTTATTATTACTTTACTTAGTATCACTATTTTTACACAAGCTCAGATTAGTGCATATATGCTAGGCGGATCGACTCATAGTATAAATTTAGATACCAAATCACAACCCGGATTTAACTTGGGTGCCATATTTGATTTCCCTTTCTCCAAGGCGTGGAGCTTTCAAACAGGTTTAACTTATAACAGCTTTACTATTGATAGCAATTGGGAGGTGATACAACACGTTGTAAACCAAGATATGAGCTTCGATGGAGGTAGTCTTTCTAATTTTACTTTTTTAGAACTACCCGTTTCTCTTTCTACTGGTATTTCTCTGTCGGAAAACAGCCAAATTAAATTCAATTCAGGTGTATATTTTTCAATTTTTACCGGCGGGAGTTCCTTATATAGGAGTACAAAAGCTGATAATGTTATTCTGCCTACCTATTCCAATCCAGTTGGAGGAGGTTTTTTAATAGGTACTGGTTTGGAAATAAATCACTTGTACTTAGGCGTAGAAGGCAATATAAACATACCGGATGGCTACAAATCGAATTATGTATTAAAAACTAAACTTGGTGTGCGATTTTAATACTATAAATTTGTTTACCTACAATAAAATACAAACAATTAAGAGAATTGTACAACATGTACAACTAGTAATTATTAGCTAAAATGTATCACCTACTCAACTCTAATTGAGTTGAATAAGTAATAAAAAAGCTCCAAACTATTTATAAGTTTGGAGCTTTTTTTTATCTATCAGCTTAGTTTATTTGCTATTTTGCATAGCTAACAGCTCTTGTTTCTCGAATTACCGTAATCTTAACTTGTCCTGGATAAGTCATTTCATTCTGTATTTTCTTAGCTATATCATATGACAGCAATTCCGTTTCTTTATCATTCAGCTTATCGGCACCAACGATAACACGCAACTCACGACCTGCCTGAATAGCATAAGTTTTAATCACACCAGGATAAGATAGAGCTAAATTTTCAAGCTCTTTAAGTCGCTTAATGTAAGCTTCCACAATTTCACGACGAGCACCCGGACGAGCTCCTGAAATAGCGTCACAAACCTGTACTATGGGTGCGAGTAATGTCTCCATCTCAATTTCATCGTGATGAGCACCAATCGCATTCACTACATCTGGCTTCTCCTTGTATCTTTCAGCCAACTTCATCCCCAATAAAGCATGAGGCAATTCAGGCTCATCATCAGGCACTTTACCAATATCGTGAAGCAGACCAGCACGCTTAGCTAATTTTGGGTTCAAGCCTAATTCTGAAGCCATAGTTGCGCATAAATTAGCTACTTCACGTGAGTGTTGCAGCAAATTTTGGCCATAAGATGAGCGATATTTCATTTTACCAACCATGCGAATCAACTCAGGATGCAATCCATGTATTCCTAAATCGATTGCAGCTCGCTTACCAGTCTCTAGTACCTCGTCATCAATTTGTTTCTTAACTTTACTCACCACCTCTTCGATACGAGCAGGATGAATACGCCCATCGGTAACCAATTGATGCAGTGAAAGTCTTGCAATCTCACGACGCACAGGATCAAAGCATGAAAGAACTATGGCTTCTGGGGTATCATCCACAATAATCTCTACCCCCGTAGCCGCTTCTAAAGCACGAATATTGCGACCTTCTCGCCCAATAATCCGACCTTTAATTTCATCTGAATCGATATGAAAAATGGTAACAGAATTTTCCACTGCGACCTCAGTTGCTACACGTTGAATTGAATTGATAACAATACGTTTAGCCTCCTTATTGGCGGTCATCTTAGCGTCTTCTATTATCTCATTTACGAATGAAACAGCATTAGCCTTGGCTTCATCTTTTAAACTCTCAATTAAGTTCTCCTTAGCTTGTTCGGCAGAAAGTCCAGAAATACTTTCAAGTGATTCAACTGCTTTTTTGTGAAGTTCGTCTAACTCTTTACTTCTAGCATCTACTTGTTTCTTTTGGTTCTCAATTCGATTTCGTTCTTGGTTGATTTCATTTGATTGTCGCTGTAAATCACCTTGTCGTTGGTTCAATTGAAGCTCACGTTGTTGGAGACGTGCCTCAATAGATTGAAGTTTGGAGTTACGTTTTTGCACACGCTGATCATGTTCAGCTTTTAGAGCAATAAAATGTTCTTTCGCTTCAATCTCTTTGTTTTTCTTTAGCAATTCCGCTTCCGCTTCCATCTCTCTTTTGGCTTTTTTGTTGAAAACGCCTAATAATAAATAGGCGAGAACAAACCCAACCAGCAGACCAACAATTGCTACTACTATAGTTAAAATATTCATAAATTTATAATCGTTTTTATTGAATTATTATAATAAAAAAAAGCATTATCCTATTTAACTGATTTTCATTTTTGAAAAGCAGAAAACAAAACAATGCCGTAATACAAAAGACAAAATAAGCTTTACATATCTTCTAATGCATCTTTTATCTTTTCATTCATTTCTCCAACTTTATCAACCAAAGGGTTGATATCTTCCATGTTCTGACGTTTACTAATAATAGTCCCCAATTGCAACGCAACTAACGACAAAATCTCCTCCATACTGTGCATACTATATCTACTCCTAAATTCATCAATGTAGTGTGTCACAATTTTCTCAGCCTCTCGGTATATTTTCTCATCCTCACGCGGGATATTGAGTGGCACTCGCATCCCGTTGATATTTATATGGATTGTAAATTTATTATTATTCATTCGCTTAAACTTTTAGAAGTGCCAAACATCTATCTATTTCACGCACCAAGCTGTTTAAGTGTTTTTTCGCAGCTTCAGTATCACCCCCAAAATCGGCAAATCCTTTAGCTGTTTCCATTGCTTGTCTTTCGTCACGTAAGTTCAATATCTCCCGATGAGCTTGTTTTAAATCTTCACTCTTTTGAAACAATGATTTTTCCAACATGCTATTCTCTTCTTTTAATTTTTTGAGCATAGCAAGCATTTTGTTTACATTTGTTTCAAGGTCTTCAATATGCTTTTTGTGACTATTTTCCATTTTCAAAAATAAATCTTTACAAAAATAACTTATTTTGATTGAAAAACAAACTGTATTGACAAAAACTTATCGGATATTCAACTTCTTTATTTATTTATGCCTATCAAATATGACAAAATGCAATTAATAGCCTTAAAATACGTATTTAAAATTTCAACTTAAAAGCATGACTTTACTTAGCTTTTATCAAACTAAACTTTAGTATAAAATCATCTAAAGTAAATCTAAGTACCTACCAGTATAAGAGTCCTTAAATTCCACTAACTCCTCGGGTGTTCCTTCAAAAATAAGATTACCGCCCTTATCTCCCCCCTCTAACCCCAAATCAATAACATGATCGGCTGACTTGATGATTTCTAAATTATGTTCAACTATAATTACAGTATGTCCTTTTGCGATAAGAGCTTGCAAAGCCTTGAGTAATGTCTTGATATCATGAAAATGAAGCCCTGTTGTGGGTTCGTCAAAAACAAATATCATTGGCTCTGCTTTTTCATTTGCTAAAAAGGAGGCCAATTTAACACGCTGACTCTCTCCGCCCGAAAGAGTATTAGATGATTGTCCTAATTTCACATATCCAATACCAACATCTTGCAATGGTTTCAGTCGCTTAACTATTCGTTTTTCTATAGTTCCATTTTTCTCAGAAAAAAACTCAATAGCTTGACTCACCGTCATATTTAAGACTGCATCTATATTGTTTCCTCGGTACTCAACTTCTAAAACATCTGATTTAAATCGCTTACCATGACAGTGCTCACACTTTAATACCAAGTCAGCCATAAACTGCATTTCTACCGTTACAGTACCATCTCCCTTACACTCTTCGCAACGCCCTCCATCTGTGTTAAATGAGAAAAAAGCTGGCGTAAAACCCATTTGCTTTGATAATTGCTGATCTGCATAAAGCTTACGAATTTCATCATAAGCTTTTAAGTATGTAACTGGATTGGAGCGAGATGAACGTCCAATAGGATTTTGGTCAACAAATTCAATGTCTGTAGCTAAGTGTAAACTTCCTTCGATGTTTGAAAACCTCCCTGTCTTATCAGCTACGCCTCCATAATATTTTTTTACGGCTGGATAGAAGATGTTTTTTACCAAAGATGATTTTCCCGAACCACTCACACCGGTTACAACAGTCATTATGTTAAGCGGGAATTTTACATTGATATTTTTCAAATTATTTTCAGCAGCCCCTTTCACTTCAATGTAATTGTTCCATTTTCGGCGCTGTTTAGGAATTTCTATTTTATCTTCATTGAGTAGATATCGTAGCGTATAAGATGATTTACTCATCTTTTTGAGCTCTTTTTCGTTCAATTTATTTGGTGCTTCACCAAAATACACCACTTCACCACCGGTTCTACCTGCACCTGGTCCAATATCAATTATATAATCAGCTGCGCGCATGATATCTTCATCGTGTTCCACCACAATTACCGTATTACCAATATCTCGTAATTTCAGCAAAACTTGAATCAATCGATGTGTATCACGCGGATGTAAACCAATGGAAGGTTCATCTAAAATATACATCGACCCAACCAAACTACTACCCAATGAAGTTGCTAAATTGATACGCTGACTTTCACCTCCTGAAAGTGTATTAGAAAGTCGGTTCAGCGTAAGATAGCCCAAACCTACATCATTCAAAAACTGTAAGCGATTTCTTATTTCTACCAAAAGACGCTTAGCTG
>CAYFTO010000029.1:11272-21227 GCA_964346125.1 uncultured Paludibacter sp. | reverse complement strand
ATTCTTTAATAAAATCTATTAGTGCCATTGCGCTGTTTTTTTTACAAAGATAATATTTTTTAGGTAATAATGCGAGTATTCATAAAAGATTAATTGTTGACACAACGATAAGGTGGCGATTGTTGAAAACCTATTTGTTTGAATACAGCTTGTTGTATTTGTATTTTGCTTGTATTTGTTTTAATACTTCAAATATATTTGAAATAAAAATAACTAGAACTATGAGTTAATATAAAAAAGAGTGTATTTGTCAGCTGTATTTGAAATAAATTTATTAATAGGTGTTTTATATTAATATTATTAATTATCTTTGCGAAGTGTAAATTAACTACACGATAAGTCTATAAATCTTTTAAAAACATAAAGCTATGAAGAAAAAATTGTTTTTTACTCTATTAAGTTTATTTGTATTCTTTAGTTCTTTTGCGGATTTGCCTTTTCGTAATCAACGCCGTGATATGTTTCGCACACTGCCGGTGAACAATCAAAGTATTGTGTTTATGGGAAATAGTATAACTCAAGGAAACGAGTGGGCTGAAACTTTTTCAAACGATCCGCGAGTAATCAACCGTGGTATTAGTGGGAATACGTCTGCGGAAATATTGAATAACCTAGACTATGTTGTTGGAGGTAAACCAGCAAAAATTTTCTTGAAGATTGGGATAAATGATGGAGCAGATCCAGCTATAGTTGTGCCAATTATACGACAAAGCATTGACTTAATTCAAAAAGAGTCACCAGCTACAGAAATTTATATCCAAGGGCTTTTGCCATATAATGGGAATATAAATGTATTCAACACGAATAATATGCTTAAAGACTTATGTGTTGAAAAAGAAGTGACTTATATCGATACCTTTGCTAGACTTGGTGGTAGTGAATCTAATTTGTATCTAAGTTCAGCTTACACGAATGATAATTTACACTTATTGGCTTCGGGTTATTATAAGTGGACAGAAGGTTATGAAGAATATACTGGTATTGCTACTTCTTTGCCCAACCAAAGCAATGTGACTATATCAAATGCTCACCACGCTTATGTAAATCAACGTACATCACTTTTTGCAGCTTTGCCAAAATCAGATAATGATATTTTATTCTTAGGCGACTTCAATATTGAAACGGCTGAGTGGCGTGAAATATTAAGAAATCCAAACGTGAAAAACCGTGGGATAGGTGTTAATAGAGGTGGAACCAGTATAAGCTTAATTGAATTGAAAAACATGGTGCCGAAAATCATTCAAGGTAATCCATCAAAGATATTTATCTCTTGTGGCTTCAAAGATGTTGAATTTAATGGACAGACTACTGCTCAAGCTAAAAAATCATACGAAGACGTAATTGAAGCAATTAGAAATATTGCACCAACAACTCCTATTTATATTCAAAGCCTTGTACCCTCTATAAATGCTAGTGTGAATACTGATAAATATATTGCGTTTAACACAGAAATTGCTTCCTTGGAAAATGCTGAAGATAATATCCATTTTATAGATGTTTATTCAGCTCTTGTAAATGGAAATGTACTTAACTCTGCTTATTCTTTTGGTAATGGTGGATTGAATGGAAGAGGTTATCTGAAATGGGCTTCCGTATTAGCACCTTTTGTTGATCCAGATATTCAGCCAGTTAATATAAATTCCTATGAATTAAATTTATTGATAGCCTCAGTTAGACAAGCCGTATATAATGCGAAAGCGCCAAATACAGCTGGTGGTTATGCTCAAGAAGATATAGATAATTTGCGTGAAGCTTTAAATACTGCAAGTGATATTGCTCAAGATCCGAATGTATCAGAAAGTGAAATTGAAACTGCAAAAAATAACTTAAACAGTGCTTTTACTGCATTAAAAGGTAGCGAAGTTACTATGCCAAAATTGAGTGATTCGAATAATGAATACTGGTATAAACTTTCCGCACCATTGCGAGTTATAAAATATATGACAAGCACAGGGGCAGGTAATGGTGTTATCAGTACTTCCGAAAATAATTTCAAAAAACAACAATGGAAATTCACTTTGCGAACTGATGGTAATTGGAATATTATAAATAGAGAAGATGGTAGTTATATGAACCCTGCTTCAGCTAATAATACACAAATTCTCACTTCAGAGAGTGAGCCTGCTAATGGATGGAAATTACTTCCTGCCGATGATTTAAGTAAATTTATTATTGTATCAGGTAGTGTGCAATTGAACGTAACCAACTTTACAAACAATATGGTGTATAATTGGGGAAGTGGAAATAATAAAACCGACCTAGGCTGTCAAGTATTGATATCAGAAGTTACTCAAGAACCCGATGAAGAGCCTATAATAGAGTCTCCTAATCCATTTTATGCTGTAACAGATGTAAGTTGTGATGGAACAGCTCCAGTTATAATCGATGCAACAGAAGCTCAAAGTGTTTTGTCAAAAGAGAGTTTGACTGTAGCGATCGATTTTACGCCCACTACTGCAACGGGAAATTCTATCTTAGTTGCTGCATCTAATGCAGATGTTGATAATAAGTATTTTGGAATTGTAACACGTGATAATTTCACTCGAACAGGTGTTCAGTATGTTGGTGATAATAATTTAGAAGGTTGGTACACGCAGACTTACAGTTCGCCTATGTCTCGTCATCAATTAGTAATAACAATGATTGATGGCATGCCTAATTATAATTACTATATGGATGGTACGTTCCTTAGAAATGTTTCAGGCATGGGTGCATATGGATATCATTCTTTTGGTACTATACCTAATGCGAGTTTATGCCTTTGCGGTGTAGTGTCGCTAAATGATGATAATCGCTATCCTTTTAATGGAAAAATTCACTCTGTTCAATTTTTTGAGGGTGTACTGAGTGCAGCAGATGTAGCGAATATTAATTACGAAAACATATCAACTTCAAATGAAACCGTGAAGAGCTCATCGGATGAATTAGCTTTTATAATAAGCAACAAAAGTGTTGTAGCTAAAGGTGATGCTAAAATATCGGTGTATGATATTTCTGGTAGAAGTTTATCTCCTAAAAATCTTGTAAATGGTTACTATATAGTTGTTGCTGATGGTGTGTCGCATAAAATTGTGATTCGCTAAGTCTTAGCCTATTACAATATATATTAATTTATTTTCCCCAACAAATTCGTTTCACTTGTTTTATTTAGACAAGTTAGGACGGTAGTTGGGGAATTTCAATTAAGCTGGATTAAGTATTAGCTCATTGACTACAAGAAAATGCTAGTTCGCATGCATT
Organism: uncultured Paludibacter sp.; assembly: GCA_964346125.1. GTDB lineage: Bacteria > Bacteroidota > Bacteroidia > Bacteroidales > Paludibacteraceae > UPXZ01. Next base: position 17,987 of record CAYFTO010000029.1, on the reverse strand, counting down.
TCAATACCTCGCTTATCATAGTCCGCTTATGTTAATGAGCTATTTCATATCTGTTTTTTTTTCATTTCGTTTCGTCTAAATCCCTAACGTTTAATCTGGGTTTAATTGTTGGCATTAAATTTGAACACATATGTTTTTGATCTAATTATTTTAATATGAAGATTGCAAACAATGTAAATATACAAAGTCAATATCTTGATAGTAGCTTTTATAATGTTTTTGAACCAATTGATAAGGAGAGTATTGTAGGTACTGTCCTTATTTTGCATGGCATGCAGGAGCATAGTGGGCGATACGATAGGTTTGCTCAGTTTCTTAGTGAGAATTCTTATGTCGTGCTTACTTATGATCATAATGGACATGGCAAAACAGCAAAAAACGATGAGGAACAAGGGTTCTTTAAAGGTGAAAATCCAGCTCAATTACTTGTAGATAATGCCTATGCAATGGCAAAGTTATTAGAAGCAAAGTATCCAGATATACCTCATTTTATATTGGGGCATTCGATGGGCTCGTTTATTACACGTTGTTTGTTACAAAGTCATAGCAATTTGTTTGATGGAGCTATTATAGTAGGCACAGGCGATAGGATAGGGGGGATAAGAATCTTGAAATTTTATTTATCTATAAGAAACTGGCTTTCGCCAAGGCAGAGAAGCCGCTTTATAAATAAAACATTTGAAAAGCAAAATAATAAATCATTCAGAAAAGAGTACGACTCAGACGGTACCAATTGGTTAAGTTACAGTAAAGAAAATAGGCTAGCCTTTCAAAATGATTCATTATGCGGTATACCCTTTACTAATAATGGATTTCACACTCTAATCACTCTCAATGAGAAAGCAACACGAGCTAATTGGGCAAAGAATATAACTAAAAATTTCCCTATGTACTTTGTAAGTGGCGCCGATGATCCTATAGGTGCTTTTGGTGAGGGAATTGTAAATATAGTTGAAAATTTAAGAAAGAGAGGATTTAATTATATTTCGCAAAGATTATATCCCGATTTGCGTCATGAAGTGCTTAATGAGAATGTGCAAAGACGAGTATATGCTGAGATTTTAGATTGGCTGAATAGTAGGGGCTAAATTATCTTATGTATTAGAAATTTAAGTAGCACATTTTTACTTCTACATTTTTCTCTTCACATTCGGATATTGTAAAACTGAAATTAGAAAACTTAGGCTTACGCATAATTTTGGGTGTGAAGTTTGAAAAGCCAAATCCTTTTTTGGGTATTCCCAAGCGATTATATTCCATTATACCACTATTATCTTTATCATCCATAACTGTAACACCGTAAGTACCGGGTTTTATGTCGATTTTCACATTTAGAAAACCATTGTTTGCGATTGTCTTTTCATATACGTAGCTTTGGCACTCTTTTTCGTTTTTAAATGCCTCTTCACTTTTGAATAAAGCTACACGAATTACCCCTTTCTCATTGTCTTTTATGTTTCGAATAGATATATTTAATGATTGAGCTGATAGGATTGGTACAACAATCAATATTAAATAAACGGTTCCAATTATTTTCTTTTTCATCTCCCCGTACTTTAAAATGATTTAAAAACTAATTTTAGAGTCTGCTGTGAGCACACAAACATACTTTAAAAATGATCCATTTAGGTTCAACTTTTAAAATAGAAACAATAAGTATCAGTCCAGTTTTAGAGTTTGGAGTTCTTCGTTTATCGTTTTAAGTTGTCTTGTCGAAAAGTGTAGGTGTTTTTCTGTTGCTTTTTTGAAAACAGTGTAGAAAAGAAGATTTGCTATTGAAACCATAGCTTTGTGCGTACACCTGATATTCTACAGGGAAAACAGAGAAAGAGCATACAGTATTTTTTTGATTAGGACATTTTTTGTAACTACTCAGCTCCCCAATCCCTAAAGGTAGGGTGTACAAAATTATGTTCCAAAAAATGATATTTTTGATAAATCATTTTTTTACCCACATCTTGTGCCTAGTGGCACGAATGTAAAAAATCCCGTTAGGGATTATATATGGGTAAAAACCCCGTTCATCTGCACTATCACGTCCCATACGGGACGAAACATCTACTACTTCCTTTTCTTTTACCTATATCTTGTGCCTAACGGCACGAATGTAAGATATCCCTTTAGGGGGCAGGGGGGGGAGTCGTTACGATTTTTTTATCAAATTATGACTAAAAACAGACAAATAGATATTATATAAATTGTGAAAAAAATAAATCTACCAACTTTATATTTTCTTTCTGAGAGTTCTTTTTCTTTTTTCTTAATTTCTGAAGCAGGGAAAATCATTGCTAATATCGATATAAGAGGAATTATTAATATAAGACCAACAATATATTCTGTTCTTTTGGATGCGTTTTCTCCAAAATTTATTATATGCTTCATGTCCAGCAAGACTAAGATAGAGGAACAGTTAATAACTAAAAGAATCAGAATAGAAAGTAAAGTTGAAAAATATGGAATGTCTTTATTGAAGTTCCTTTTGTGATAACGATAAATAATTGCTAAGAATTGATACATAGTTATTTTGAGTTAAAAGGATATATTATGGATAGCTCCCTTAAAAGTGTATAATTTGTATCTTTATTTATTACAAAGTTAAACATTATTTTGATAAATGAGAGATGATTGCTTGTGAAGTGAAGGTGTAGCTGAAGCAGATAAACTATTCCTATTATCAATCTTTTCATTTTGTTTTTTTGAAATTTTAAAACTATAAATATGTATTACTTTGTAATTGCACAAGGTACATACAAACTTAAAGTAATAACAGTATTATTTAGTACAGTTTTAGATTTTGGAGTCCAAAGGCTATTATTTTAAGTTATCTTGTCGAAAAGCAGTAGGTGTTTTCCCCGTTATTTTTTTAAAAACGGTATAAAAAGAAGATTTGCTATTGAAACCGCAGTCGTAGCCGATGGCTTCTACAGAGTAAGTCAGCTTGAGTTGGAGTAGCATGTTTTTGACAGCTTCTACCCGATAATGATTGATAAACCTGAAAAAATTGTAGCCGATTTCCGTATTTAGTACTTCCGTTATTTGATATTTAGGAAAACCAATAGCTTCGGAGAGTAAATCCATATTAAGGTCGGGATTCAAGTAGGCTTTCTCATTCTCAATATAGTGTATAATCTTCTCTTTAATAATGCTTTTGGTTTCATTGTTTAGTAGAGAGTGCTTATAAGTTTCAGTTAATTTGTCTTCATCTTTATCAGTTTTCACTTCTATCTGATTTTGATAAAGGCCATAGAAGCTTATAATGTAGATTATAGCTAAAAGAAATGAGTAGTTGTAGTAGGTTATGACATCTGTGCCGTAGCCCAGAAATACAAAAACAAAACCTAATATTACCGCAACAATCGAGTAAATGATATAGATGATTGAGACTAAATAGAGCCAAGTAAGACTCTCACCTTTCTCTATGCTCGATTTCTCATTCATTAATTGCATACGGTATTTATGGAGTAATCGAATGCTTAAAGGTAAATAAGTAAGTGCAGATAATATTGTCGCTATAGAAAAGCTTATTCGGTATATAAAACTAGGGTCTATTTCAAAAAAGTTTTCAAATGAAAAGGGCGTTTTGTAGATATATGCGATAATTTCAAATAAGAGAAAAGGGATGAGATGCAAAAGATAAATCCATTTTATTTTGAATTCTTTTTGAATTAAAGATCGAATATAAATAAATATTGCTGGGTTAAAAAGCAAAAACGAGCTTGATAAGAGCAGGTATCCAAAAACTCGATAATCTAAAGCACATGTAAGAAACTCAAAAGAGAAAAGGAGGAGCCAAAAAGCTAAAATAGTGTCTGATGCTCGTCTGTCTTTCTTTGTAAACATCAAAACAGCAGCAAATAAACTTTGCGCAAACCCTACCCAAGCTATAATTTCGATATTCATTTTCTTATCTATTAGTGATAATTTATAGAGCTCTTTAGCTTATTGTTTATTCCATTTTAAATTTGCTTGGAGCACTTCTGTTCTGTCTCTCATTCGTGTTTTGTGTCTCCCTATTTATATTTGCACTACCCGCCGTTTGTTGAGTTTGAGATGATCTTGATTTTGTTTCTTCTCCAGAACCACCATCTTTAGAACCTCCTCCACTGCCACCTGGGAAGCTGGGTCGCTTCTTGCTTTCAGGTCGTTTTGGAGGTGCCACTCGGTCGAATTTTGCAAATACATCTTTAAGTACAAGAGGTCGCTCTTTCTCATACCAGTGGAAATCTCGAAGAAACAAATCGTCTTTTTCCATCATGAAAAGAGGGTACATGGTTCCAGACGATGCTGTTGTGAGAAGAATACGTTCAATTTCTCTATCCTCGATATAGGCCGTAGCGTAGCTGCTTAAAGTCTTATTAATTCCTATGAATTCATTGGTGTTTTCATCCTTAGGATAATAAATTGTTTCAACATTACCATTGATATCCACTTTATAAAGCTCTTTGTCTTCACCAATATGAGCAATGATTTCTTTCCCTGATATTTGGTTATAATAATCTAAGGTATCCTTTTGAATGGCAATTGAGTTTTTTCTTAACTCAACTTTTCTTACACTGCCTCCAATGATAAAAGCATCAATCTCATCTGATTTTAACTGAATATCCTCGCTCCAAACCACAGGGAGTTGGCGCATCTTCATAATAGAGTCACGCGAAGAGTAATAAAGTGAGTCAGACATCCCTTGGATATCTTTTCGTAAAAAGCGAACATTCTTGTAAGCATTGAAGGCTCTAAAAGATGTTGTGTCACTTTCAATGGAGTCTTTAAGTGTAAATAGTTTATCCGCGCTTAAATACAACGAATCCGGACTCGACCAATCAACAAATAATGCACGATTGGTCGCATAGCCTGTACCTACAACTTCATCATACGAAACAAAATTTCCCGTCAAAGTTACTTTCTCTTTGGGATCATTCAGCTCTACATCCGAAAAAGCTTCAGCGTATTTCTCTTTTTTATCATAAAAAATAGTATCACCAACTAAAGTCTTTCCATCATGATGTTCAACAATGGATCGATCCAAAAGCATCATCCTATCGTTTTGAGTGTCATACCAGCCCAATTGACTATAGATATCTGTTTCATTTTGATAAACAATTAAGGAGTTGCCCACAATATCCGCAACCGAACTTTGAGTGTTATACTTCAGCGTATCTGTTGTCATGTGAGAATCAGGGTTGGTCATTTTTACCTTATCTTTAAATAAAGCAGTTTTGGTATCAGGTGAATATTGCCCCCAGATAGAGGTTAAAATATTATTCCCATCCTCAATATGCCCACCTGTGTTATAATAAGCCAAATTTATATTTCGGTCATAATACAATATACTTGTTGTGAGGGTTGTGTTTTTATTAAGCATTTTCACATTATCCCACACCTGCGCCATCCGTGTATTGCCATCATAATGCAAATAATCACCATAGATAGTCAGTGTGTCACCCTGAACAATTTTTACATTATGAAAAGCGTCAAAAGCATTATTAGTTTGGTCCAAATAGGCACTGTCACAATGAAGAAAAGAGCCCTCATGGCTAAAAATAACTTCGCCTCTGTATAACGTAATTCCTGGGCGTATTTTTTCATCGTATGATGCCTCCCATGCTTGAACGACGCGAATTAGCGAAGCATCTTTGTGCTGAGAAGCTGGATCCGTACCTTTTAAAACCGTTTGCCCGCGTCTTGGAACGTTAGAGAATTTTTTCCGTCGAGCTTCCGCTCGCTTATCTTCTTCAGCTTTAGCCTGTAGTATTTCTTCGCGAAGTTTGTTTGGCTTGTTTGTTTGTGCCAATAACTTCGGTGAATAATTAAAAGCTGAAATAAATATTATAAATACAAAAGCTTTTATTAAATATTGAGAAAAATTGTATTTGAAAACTTGCATTACTTATTCATTAATCCAACCATCGTACATGAAGTTGCAGTTGCGGTATTCAGAATCAATTCGGATGTAAGTCTCTTTCTGTTTTTTTGCCACCCATTCGTTAAGAAATTCTTCCTTTTTTTTGTTTTCTAAAATGGCTTTGAGCATCTGATAATCTTCTTGAATATTAGCTTTGTGTATAGGAGTTTTTGATTTTACTTTTACAATAACGATTACTTCATTGTTTGTTAATTTATCAATCATCGTAAATGCTTTTGATATTTCTCCAACATTCATATTGTAGGCAACCTTAGCTATTTCTGGAGGTAAATCTTGGTATTCATGCTTTGATGTAATACTTCCTGTATATGGGTCCTCCTTCATCATCAAGCCAGCATTCATTTTAGTGTTTTTATCTTGAGAAAAATTTAATACAGCATCTTCAAATTTCATTTTATCTTCGCGTATCAAATTAGCAACAGAGTCCAGTCGACTTATTCCATTTTCACGAACCTCCTTTGATACCTTGGGGCGCATTAGGATATGTCGTGAGTTGACTTTGTCACCTCTACGTTCTACAAATTGTATGATATGAAAACCAAATTCTGTCTCCACGATACGAGATATTTTATTTGGATCACTCATGTTAAAAGCCACAGATGCAAAGTTAGGGTCGAAAATACCACGTCCTTGAAAACCTAATTCTCCTCCTTTTATAGCACTTGCTTCATCTTCAGAATAAAGACGTGCAAGAAGGCTAAAGTCCTCAGGGTTTTTATTTGCTCGCTCAGTCCACTCACGAAGTTGCTCTTTCACACGGTTGACTTCGGCAAGAGGAATGGGAGGACGTACAGA
>CAYFTO010000029.1:0-11172 GCA_964346125.1 uncultured Paludibacter sp. | reverse complement strand
TCATCGCCTACTACCCAAATAACTTTATCGATACTATTCTTTTTTTGTGCAGTTAAACTTGATACCAAGAGTATCAATGCAAGAATGGATAAGTAAAATTTATAATTCATTGTTGATTTTTATTCTTTTTCGTCTATTTGTTGAAAAAAGTGATTTCTTTATTTTTTAATGCGTCATTGTATAGCGTGTTTTCAAAATTATTGACAAAGTCTGACTTCTTCTTATTAATTAAGATAGTGGTTATTATATCTTTTGAAAACTCATAAGGGGATATTTCTCCCTCCAATGCAACTTCTCTTATGTGTAATAAGTAATTTCTGCTACTATCAGCAACTTCTGAGTAGCGATTTTCTCGTAGAAACTTTTGAGTGTCAGAAACATCAAAGGGGGCCTTTTTGCTTATCTCTGAAAAAGATGTCCAAGATTCCATAAAATAATCATAGCTAATTGCGTTACGCAAACTGTACTTTTCAATCTCTTCCAATGATTCTTTGTCAGCTTTTTTAACCCATGATTTTATTTTATCTATTTCTGGCGCATCAATGGGAACAATAAGAAGTATTCCTTTTATTATATTTTCCTCTAATTTTATTTGCTCTTTGTAGCTATCATAAAATCCACGAATCGTTGTCTCTGGTATGTTTGTAGATATTCGTTCTGCAATTAAAGCTTCTTCAAATTCGTGAATGATAAGCGATTTACGATACTCATCCACTAATTGGTCGATTTGATAATAATCGCTGATATTTCTACGCGCATTTTCGTAAACTAAAACATCGATCACCCAGTTTTTTATATACTTGTCTGCTATAGTTGCGCTATCGGTAGCACTTGTATTTAGAGGTATTAACTTGTCAATTTCATCTTTGTATAAAAACTTACCCTCTACTTCTAAAATGGCTTCTCGCCCCTTTGTAGGTTGCTTCATGTTGCAGCTAACTAAGGAGAAGAAGGTAAACAAAATTAGAAGTGTTCGATTCATTTTCATCTAACGGTTTTTTGTTTTAGTATTTAAAATAAAAATACCAAGATTAATATTCAAAGATAGAATATTATCTTGGCATTTATTGAGTATCTTAGTTTTTCTTAACCGTTTTCAATACATTATCTTCTACTTTCACAGCATATTTATTTCTTAGATATTCAACCCAGTTTTTTTCTAAAAAATCTTGGTAGTTGGCTGTAACAGTTCCTCTCACGTCTGTATAATCCTCAGGGTAGGTTTTAAGCAGCTTGCCAGAAATGTAATAATAAGGAAACTCATTATCGGCTTCGATACTGTTTTTTACCTTAAACACCTTGTTGTCAATATATGGGTTAACTCCTTTTTTCCACAATCCCTTTTCAGTACGAACATATTTTATACTGTCATTTAATCGCTTGTTTAAGTAGCTTTCAATGGAATCCGGATGAGAGTTTTTGATTATTTTTTTAGCTGCTTTTAATGTCTCCTTATCTTTAGCAAATATAATTCGCCCTTTGTAGTGAGGTTCATCCCATGCATAGTCTTTTTTGTTATCTTCAAAATATTTAGCCAATCCTTCAGTATCTAAGGATGCTTTTTCCCAAACCTCTTGGTTCATAATTTCGAATAGTAAAATTCCGTCGTGGTATTCTTGCAATAGGTTTCTATAATCCGAATATTTGTGAGGCAGTTGTGTGCGCTCATACTCGGTAATTTCTTTGCTAACATATGCATTCAGTTTGTCAGCTAAGTAATCAGTTTTTATTCCTCTAAAAGCAGTTGAAATTGGAAATACATTCTGTAAAAAATCATGCTGAGAGTACTCTTTGTCAGCAAACGAGAATAGTTTAGAATTAAGTTTTAACGCCTCATTCATAAACAGAGAGTCACTCATAAGGTATTTCTCACTCATTTCGTAAATCTGATTCAATGCCGTTTCGTTTATAGCAAAGTTGTACTCTTTCTTCAATTTATTTATAAAAGTTTTTTCAATTTCACCAGCACGATCGCTCTGTTCTACTTGAGATTTGATAGATTGACGTAGTTGAGAGAAATTAGCTAAATGCCTGTGCTCAAGAAGTTTAATGATGTGCCAGCCGTAGTTTGAACTGACTGGTTTACTTACATCGCCTGGTTTTTCTAAAGCAAATGCTGCATCTTCAAATTCAGGAACCATTTGTCCGCTCCCAAACCAAGGTAGTTCACCGCCTTTGTTAGCCGAGCCAGGGTCTTGTGAATAAGATCTGGCCATAGCTTCAAAGTTTCCTCCAGACATGATTGATATATACATTGAATCAGCTCTCTCCTTGATTCGTTTGTTGTTTTCTGGATTTTCATTATCGTGCATTAACATGATGTGAGATACACGTACTTCACCTGGAGATTGGCGAATTTTATTTACTTTAATAATATGATAACCTAAAAAAGTACGAACTGGCTTTGATACATTACCCTCTGGAGTGTTGTATGCTGTTGTTTCAAATACATAAGGTGTTCTTGCTAAAGAAATCCAACCTACTTTGCCTTCATTGTTTGAAACAGAGGGGTCTTCTGATACTTCAAGAGCTAACTTTTCAAAATCTTCCTTCTTAGCACGCTCATAAATTTCCATTGCTCTATTGTATGCTTTAAGTGTATCGGCTGAGTTTCCGCTTTCTCCAATTCGAATCAAGATATGACTTACATTTCGCTCTTCTTTTTTACGTTCGTATCCCTCCTCAAGTAATTTGTTTAAGCCCTCTTCGTCTTGTAAATATTGTTGAGCAAGTTGGTTGCGATACATTTCATACTCGTTTTTAAACGCTTTTGTAGTGTCAATGCCTTGTGCAACTGCTTCTTCAACTTTCATTTTGAAAATAACAAACAAATCAACATACTCCTCCAATGTTTTTTTATCAACGACATTGCTTGAGTTGTTTTTATTGTAAATATATTCAAACTCTGAAAGTTTTATATCCTTTCCATTGATCTGCATCAAAGTAGGATTAGTTGTGTTTTGAGCAGGCAAGCTAAATAAAGAGCTTAGCAAAACGATTGTCAATACTGAAACTTTTTTCATAATTTTATTTTTAAACTATCAAATTAATTTAAGATTCTGTTTTTCTATTATTATAGTGTGCATAAAACCAATGAGGATTACACCATTCAGAATAACGTAGAATAGTTTTAAAAATTGTTTGTAGCTTTTAAATTTATAATAAGATATGATTTGTATAGTAAATAAAGTTTATTCTCCTCGACTATAATTAGGTGCCTCACTCGTAATTGTTACATTGTGTGGATGGTTTTCAATTACACCTGCTGATGTTATTCGGGTAAATTTAGCTTTATGCAATTCAGGAATACTATTAGCACCGCAATATCCCATCCCAGCGCGTAAGCCTCCTATCATTTGATAAACTACCTCATGAAGTGAACCTTTGAAAGGAACACGGGCTGAAATTCCTTCTGGAACTAACTTTTTAATGTCATCTTCCATATCCTGGAAATAACGGTCTTTTGAGCCTTTTTCCATGGCTTCAATGGAGCCCATTCCTCTGTATGATTTGAATTTACGTCCTGCATAAATAATCGTCTCTCCTGGACTCTCTTCCACTCCAGCGATTAAGGAACCAACCATGATTGAATTTCCACCGGCTGCTAATGCTTTTACAATATCACCTGAATAACGTATTCCACCATCAGCAATTACAGGAACACCGCTTCCTTCTATTGCTTTAGCTACATTGTAAATGGCTGAAAGCTGAGGTACACCTACACCGGCTACCACGCGAGTAGTACATATTGAACCTGGTCCGATACCTACTTTAACAGCGTCTGCACCAGCTGCTACTAAATCTTTAGCGGCTTCAGCTGTGGCAATATTACCAACTATTACGTCAATGTTTGGGAATTCTTTTTTTACTTGTTTAAGCATTTCAATTACACCCTTTGAGTGTCCGTGAGCTGTATCAATAATAACAGCATCAACCTCAGCTTCTACAAGTGCCTCAACGCGCTTCATTGTATCGTGTGTAACGCCTACTGCAGCGGCTACGCGCAATCTGCCTCCAGTATCTTTTGAAGACATCGGTTTGTCGCGTGCTTTTGTGATATCCTTGTAAGTTAATAAACCTATTAATTTATTGCTGGTGTCCACAACAGGAAGTTTCTCGATTTTATGCATTTGCAATATGTCTGCTGCCTCTTCTAAACCTGTTTCGCTTGTTGTTGTTATCAAGTTCTCTTTGGTCATTACCTCATCAATCTTGCGGTCCATATCTCGCTGGAAACGTAAGTCGCGATTTGTAACAATGCCCTCCAAATATCCTTCATCATCCACAACAGGAATACCACCAATTTTATACTCCGCCATCAAAGCGAGTGCGTTTCCTACAGTAGATCCTTTTTTTATTGTGATCGGATTGGCAATCATTCCGTTTTCAGCACGTTTTACGATGCTTACTTGTTTAGCTTGCTCTGCAATACTCATGTTTTTATGAATAACGCCAATACCGCCCTCGCGAGCCATAGCTATTGCCATTTTTGCCTCTGTAACTGTATCCATTGCTGCGGATACAAAGGGGACTTTTAATTCAATGTTTCTGCTAAATTGTGTAACTAATTTTACGTTACGTGGAAGTACTTCAGAATAAGCTGGAATGAGGAGTACATCGTCGAAGGTGAAACCTTCCATTTGGATTTTGTCTGCAATAAATGACATAGCGTTGGGTTTTATCTTGTTGTAAATAATCTATGAAAAAATATTGCCTGCAAATATAGTTATAAAATCTTGTTTTTTATGCATTTGTAGATTTAAAAAAACGAAAAAAGGCTGAATTAACAGCTTTTTATACCTCATAATAGCGCATTCTTGCATTAATAAAAACAAAACACTAAATAATTTTCTTACATTTGCTATTTCAACAACAAAATAAATTAGAATAGCAATATAGTATAAACCCCAAAAATTAAGATAAAATGAAAAAGTACTTTTATACGACCTTATTAATTGCAGGTGTTTTAATCCTATTTCAATCATTTAAAAATACGACAAAAGATATGCAACAAGATAATCGACAATATATAGTGAATGTAGGTGACGTGGCGCCTGACTTTGAAATGCAAATGCCCGATGGAGAAGTTGTAAAACTTTCATCTTTACGAGGTAAGTTGGTTATGCTTCAGTTCACTGCAAGTTGGTGCGGTGTGTGTCGCAAAGAGATGCCACACATTGAAAAGGAGATTTGGCAAAAACACAGAGACAATCCAAATTTTGCCTTATATGGTGTCGATTTGAAGGAGAGTGCCGATGTGGTTCTTGAGTTTCAAAAGAAAATGGAGGTGACTTATCCCATTGGACTTGACTTAGAAGGAGAGATTTTTTATAAATATGCCGAGCAGAAAGCGGGTGTTACTCGAAATATAATAATTAACCCTGAAGGCAAAATCATTATGTTAACCCGACTTTTTGATGAAAAAGAGTTTGCCGAAATGGTTAATTTAATTGATAAAGAGTTAGCTCAATAAAAATCCTGTTTAGCAAATTTTTGAGTGTTAATCGATATCCATACGCACAAACTTACAACTCAAGCTGGTGAGTTGAGGCTAAGTAATATCGATTTTTATCAATTAAAGGACAAAACTCTAAGTCTAAATGAAAATGCTCTTTATTCTTTAGGAATTCACCCTTGGCATGCTGATAAGGCTACTGTTGAGGATTTTTCGATATTAGAATCTTATTGTCAAAGTGAACAGGTGAAATTGATAGGTGAGTGTGGTTTAGATAAGCTGAGCGAGGTTGATTTTGATGTGCAGCTCGAAGTGTTTGGGGAACATATTAGGCTTTCAGAAAAACTACAAAAACCCTTAATTATTCACTGTGTAAGAAGTTTTAATGAGGTTTTTGAAATATATAAGCGTGTAAAGCCATCTCAAAAGTGGTTAATTCATGGCTTTAGACAAAATCCACAATTAGCAAAACAAGCGTTAAGCATGGGGATTTCGCTTTCATTTGGTCAATATTTCAACGCTGAAAGCGTTATAGTTACAGATTTGGATCAATTATTTATAGAAACGGATGAGTCTGACAAAGCGCTTGTTGAAATTTATCAAGAAATTGCTCAAATTAAAAACTGTAAGATTGAGGAACTTAGAGCAGCTTCCAAATTGTTAAAATTATAGCGGCAAACTATAATATGATTAAAGTGTTTGTTAGTTGCAAGCACTTTTTTGTATTTTTGTGAGTTTATATATCAATCTATTTAAGTAGCGTTATGACTTCTACATCCATTATTAAAAGGGGTACAATCCTACTCCTAATTCTCACTTTTGGTTTTCAATTGCTTTATTCAAAAGATATATCTCCTTCTCAGACCCGAAAATTGGAGCAAGTTCTTTCGGCTGTGTACAATTTGTATGTAGATACAATAAACGAAAATACATTGGTTGAAAATACCATTCGATCCTTGTTAGAAGATTTAGATCCACATTCTAACTACATACCCAGTGAAGAGGTGCAGAGAATGCACGAGCCTTTGGATGGAAATTTTGAAGGGATTGGTATTCAGTTTCAGATTATAAAAGATACTATAAATGTTGTTCAAACCATTAGTGGAACACCCGCAGAGAAAGTGGGGATGCGCGCTGGAGATAAAATAACACATATTGAAGATTCCATCGTAGCAGGAGTGAAAGTGAATAACACCGATATTTTCAAAAAACTTAGAGGTAAAAAGGGTTCAATTGTTAATGTGCGAGTGCTTCGAGGTAGTGAAAGCTTGAATTTCAGAATAACGCGTGATAAAATTCCAATCTATAGTGTGGATGCGTCTTATATGCTTACTGACCGTATAGGATACATCAAAGTGAATACTTTTGGAGCTACTACAATGAAGGAGTTTATGGAGGCTATGACAAAACTCCAAGCAGCTGGCATGAAAGATTTAGTTATTGGCTTAGAGAATAATGGAGGCGGATATTTGCATACGGCTATTCAAATGGCAGATAATTTTTTAGGAAGTAATCAGTTGATTGTTTATACAGAGGGGGAAAACTCCCCTCGCAATGAAGCAAAATCAACTCTTTTTAGAAACTTCAAAGATGGAAGAGTAGTGGTGCTTGTTAATGAGTTTTCTGCCTCAGCAAGTGAAATTGTGAGTGGAGCATTGCAAGATTGGGATAGAGCTGTCATAGTTGGAAGGCGTACGTTTGGAAAAGGTTTAGTGCAAAGGGAAATAAAACTAATAGATGGTTCGATGATGCGTCTTACTATTGCTCGTTACCATACACCAACAGGAAGAAGTATTCAAAAACCTTATGCTGATGGTCGTAAAGATTATGCAAATGATTTAGAAAAGCGATTTGAACGAGGAGAATTTATGCATTTAGATAGTATTAGTTTTCCTGACTCTTTACAATATCAAACACTGACAAAAGGACGTACTGTTTATGGAGGTGGTGGCATTATGCCTGATGTTTTTATTCCTTTGGATACCACCGAGAATACCTCGTACCATAGAAAAATAGTTGCGAATGGCGTGATAAACTCTACTGTAATTGATTACATGCGCGAAAATGAAGTTCAATTGAAGAGTAAATATACCGAGTTCGAACTTTTTAAAACGGATTATGAATTTCCCGATAAATGGATTCAAAAAGCCATAAAAAATGCCGAAGCAGAGGGAGTGAAATTTGATGAAGCGGAATTTAATCGTTCCAAACAAGTAATCAAACTTCAGATGAAAGCAATAGTGGCTCATAATCTTTGGGGTCCAGAAGAACAACAAATAGTTTTAGATGCAAATAACAAGTCGCTAAAAAAGGCAATAGAAATATTGCAGACTGAGGGAGCGTACGATAAGATACTGTCTTATCCGACAACAGCTAAATCAGCAAATCTTATTACAAACTAAGTTCAAAAGCTCGAGAGCTGCAGGGTCACATATAAAAGAGATGATTGTTGAATATTTAGTATCAAACTGGCTTGAGATTACAGGTGCAATTTTAAGCATGATTTATCTCTATTTTTCCATTAAGGAAAAATCAATTTTATGGCTCTTTGGTTTTATCAGTTCCCTGCTCTATATTGTTGTTTTTTTTGATAAAAAACTCTATGCAGAGATGTCGATTAATTCATACTATCTTTTTGTAAGTGTATATGGGTGGATTAATTGGCAAAGAAAACAAGATGTTGACGGGAAAGAAACATTGCATATTAATCGGATAAAAAGAGCTTCTGAAATTGTGCAGTATCTTGTTGCAAGCGTACTCATATATTTAATTTATTACTTTGTTTTAGAATATCTTACAGATTCTCCCATTGCTGCCGCCGATTCGGTAGTAGGAGCATTGAGTATTATAGCTACTTGGATGCTTGCCAAAAAGAAATTAGAAAATTGGCTTGTTTGGATTCTGGTAGATGCATATGCGGCTGTTCTTTACTTTTCAAAAGGACTGTATCCTACCACTATTCTTTTTGTAGTCTATACCATTATGGCAGTAGTAGGATATAGGCAGTGGAGGAGAACATACGAGGGTAGAGAGTAGCCCGCTCAATTCCCAAAGGTGAAGTTTAATATAAAGTTGAAAGTTTGTAAAGTTTATAAAGAATCAGGTAGAAAGTAGAGAGTACAAAACAAGGCCTTCTTAAATATAATAAATATTTTGAGAAATTAATTTTATTCAAACGTACTTACAAATAGCCTGAAAGGCTTAATTTTCATAACCGTAGGTCATTGACCTACGGTGAATAATAAAATACTACTCTCTGCCTGAAAGGCAGTACTTTTTTTAGAGAATAGTAAAGCCCGCTCAATTCCCAAAGGGGAAATTTAGTAAAAAGTTGAAAGTTTGTAAAGTTTATAAAGAATCAGGAACAAGGAAAAGCCCCCCTACCCCCTGAAGGGGGAGTTTGGATTGAGCAAAATATGTTTTTCACTACATACTTTCATGCCTGAAAGGCATAGTTTTCATAACCGTAGGTCAGCGACCTACGGCTTATATGAACCATCATAAATCTGCCTGAAAGGCAGTACTATTTTTCAGTGAATAGTTAGTTAAAAGTTATAAAGTATGAAGTTTATAAAGTTTATAGGTAACTAAATTATACACTTTTATTGCAAATAAAACCCTATTTTTGTTAGCTATGGTATTAATTGTATAAACTGTAAAGAATAATTAATGGCAATAGAGTCCTAAAAGCTGGATTAACTTCAATTTATGCTTTACAACTCCCCCCTTTGGGGGGGTAGGGGGCTGAATAGTTACAAGTATTACAATGAAAAACTAAAAGAGACACTTTTCACAAAGCATCTCTTTTATAATAGGTATTAGTAATCTCTTTTATAAGGTATAATAAAAAGATTGTGTTGTAATTTTTCTTTGATACAAAGTAAAGACAATTTCAAACAACAAACAAATAAAAAGATATGTTATAAAACCTATTTTTGTTGGAAAAAATGACAAAATGAAATCATGAGTTCCTGTTTTGTTATCATTGTTTACTGTTAAAAAGAGCTACTGGTCTAATATACAGCTGTTAATATGATCAATCCTTGTTTTAACAATTTGTCAATTTGTTATTCTTTTAATTGAAATAATTTTATGCTTAATTTATATTATTAGCATAAATTTAATCGCTCAATTCAAATTTATTGTTTTTTTCATCAATACTTAATCATTTAATTTTAACTTTTGATAAATCAGATAGATAAACTGTCCAAATACTATCTAATAAAACTTTTATTTATAACTTTGCATTATAAATATTTATTCAATGAGAAAATTACTATATATATCAGCCCTTATTATTTTTATTGTGTCTTGTGCAAAAACAGATGCACATAAGCATAAAACTTCATCGGAAACAGGTGTAATTACAACAAATAGCAATATACAGGTACCCTTATTTTCTTCCGATAGTGCTTATCAATTTATCCAAGACCAGGTTGATTTTGGTGCTCGTGTGCCTAATAGCAAAGCTCACAAAGCGTGTGCTTTGTACTTAGAGAGCAAGCTGCGATCTTATGCTTCAGAAGTGATTGTTCAAAAGGCAAACTTAGAAGCCTTTGATGGAACTATCTTAGAATCAATGAATATAATTGCTAGCTTTAATCCCAACTTTAGTAAAAGAATACTTCTTTTTGCACATTGGGATACCCGACCATGGGCAGATCATGATCCGGATCCTTCAAAACAGACTTTGCCTGTATTGGGTGCAAATGATGGAGCAAGTGGGGTAGGAGTCTTGTTGGAGTTGGCGCGCGTATTTTCTAATCAATTACCCAAGGTGGGTATTGATATAATTCTCTTTGATTCCGAAGATTATGGTGCACCAGAATATTTAGCAACGTATGAAACGCAAGACTCTTGGTGTTTGGGTAGTCAATATTGGGCTAAGAATATGCACAAACGGGGCTATCGTGCAAATTACGGAATCCTATTAGATATGGTTGGGGCTCCCAATGCAAAATTCTATAGAGAGCAGCATTCAGATTATTTTGCAAAAAGTATAGTTAATAAAGTTTGGAAAAAAGCCGCATCCTTGGGCTTTGATCACTATTTTGTTAACTTACAAGGGGGAGCAATTACGGACGATCATGTCTATATAAATCAATTGGCGGGTATTCCATCCATTGATATTATTCAATACGAACCAAACTCTTCAAGCGGATTTGGACATTACTGGCATACGACTGATGATACGATGGAGCACATTGATAAAAATACACTTCATGCAGTAGGAACAACTCTCTTGCATATTATATATGAATAAATCCTAAAATTAGTGCTTGTGCAAATTTTAGGATTTATATTTTTATATATTGTGGAGCTGGAGGGAGTCGAACCCTCGTCCAAACAAGGAAAATATACGCTTTCTACATGCTTAGCTCTGATTCAATTTTCGTGAAATGGCGAGCTCAAAGCCACTAACCAAATCCTTATCTTCTTTATTTTCATCTTGATTGCGAAGCCAATCAAAACTATCTTCGATTTACCTGCACCCCTTTGTCCTTTGCCTCGAAGAGACGGCTCAGGAGAGATGTCTTGTCCCATCATCTAATGACGGGATTAAGCCTTAATCTACTATACTTCGATTAGGCAGCAAGAGCATAATTGTCGTTGCCAGTTAAAATTGATGAAAATCCATTTTTTACGAGCCGGTATCTTCAATTGCTCGACATGCTTACCTAACTTTTCTACTCGCTGTCAAAACCAAACAGCCCCTT